>JBDSSS010000167.1:0-30982 GCA_039928615.1 Terracoccus sp.
GAGGAAGGTGAGCAGGCTGCTGCGGAAGGCCGGGTCGCCCAGCATGTCGACGTAGTTGCCCACGCCGACGAACTCCGTCGGGGTGACGGTGTTGTAGGCGCTGAAGAACGACAGGTAGACCGACCAGGCGATCGGCACGTAGACGAAGACGACGAGCCCGATGACGAAGGGCCCGACGAAGATCCAGAACCAGAGGTTCTGGTCCTGGCGTCCTCGTAGCCGTTGCCCGAGCGACGGCTTGACCGCCGGTCGGTATGCCGTTGGGCGCGGACCCGCCTCCGTGCTCACGCGGGTGCCGTGCTCAGGCCAGGACCCGCTTGAGCTCCGGCTCGGCGACCGCCTTGACCTTGGCGATCTCACCGGCCGGGTCGGCGCCGTCCTTGACGATGCGGCTCATCGCGTCGCCGAACGCGGTGGCGCACTTCGGCGTCCAGAGCAGCGGGCTCTGGGCGTGGCCGACGTCGGTGGCGAGCTTGGCCGCTTCAGCGCCCTGGCCGGACGAGAGCGTCGTCGCCTTGGGGATGAGGCTCGTGCGGGACGGGATGTGGAAGCCGTAGGCGGTGGCGAAGTCGAGCTGGTAGTCGGTCTGGTCGACCCAGAGCCACTTTGCGAAGGCCTTGGCACCCTCGACGTCCTTGCTCTTGGCGCTGACGCAGGAGCCGTAGGCACCGACCGGGACCGAGGCGGCGCCCTGGTCGTCGAGCTTGGGCCAGGCCATCACGCCGAAGTCGTCGCCGAGGGCCTTCTTGATGTCGGGGAGGGTCCACAGGCCGGTGAACTGCATCGCGGTCAGGCCGGAGATGAGGGCGGAGGCGTCGAACCAGTCCTTGGGCGCGCCGAGGAGGACGACCTTGGCCTCCCACATCTCGCGGAGCTTGCCGAGGGCGGTGGCTGCGCGCGGGTCGTCGAAGCCGAACGTGTTGTCGTCCTTGAGGTAGTCGAGCCCGGCGGACCACCGCATCGAGCCGCCCATCAGGCCGGCCCCGCCGTCGTTGCCGAGGAAGATCCCCTTCATGTCGCCGCTGGTGAGCTTCTTCGCGGCGGCGATGAGCTCGTCGATCGTCTCCGGCGGCGTGACGCCCGCCTTGTCGAGGACGGACTTGCGGTAGACGAGCATCTGCATGTCGATGACCTGCGGGATGGCCCAGATCTTGTCCTGGTAGGTCATCCGCTTGAGGACCGAGGCGTTGAAGTCGCTCTTGGCGTCGCCGAAGGCGTCGGTCATGTCGACGACCTGGCCGCCCTTGATCATGTCGATGCTCGGGCCGGCGCCGTACTCGAAGACGTCGGGGCCGGCGTCGGTGAGCAGCGAGGCCGCGGTGGACTGGTCGTAGTCGCCGGGCTTCCACAGGACCTTGACGGTCGCGTCCTTGTAGGCGGCGGCGTACTTCTCGACAGCCTGCTGCGTGCCGGCCTCGCCGTACTGGTGGTACCACTGGTTGAGCGTGGCTCCGGAGCCGCCGCCGCTGGCGCCCGCACCGGCCGTGCTCGTCGTCTCGCGGCCGGTGTTGCCACCGCACGCGGCGAGGACGCCGGTCACGGCGGCTGCCCCGCCGAGGGCGAAGAGGGAACGTCGGTCGAGATGACGCCCGAAGGCTGAGGCTGTGTCGGACATCGTTGCTCCCCTGCTCGCTGGACCGTGTGGGTCGATCCTACGCAGAGCCCTTACCCGTCCGGTCGATTGGCGGTGACACCGGCGCGCGGACCCCGCCCAGAGGTCAGCGCAGATAGAGGGCCCGGGCGGGGCAGAGCGCGATGGCGGGGGCGGCCTCCGCGGGGTCGATCGCGCCCGGACGGCCGTCGATGACCGGGTAGCCCCACTCGTCGAGCCGGACCCCGGCCAGCAGCTGCGCGCAGACCCCGTGGCCGGAGCAGGCCACCCGGTCGACGGCGAGCACGGGGCCGGTGGCCGGCCGGCGGGTGGGCTCACGAACGGACATGGTGGGCCTTCCGGTCGGTGACGGGGCAGGCGGACGATCCGCGCACGGTCGCGTGGGCGGCGAGGTGCGGGCCGAAGACCCGCAGGGCGGAGCGGATGAGGCCGGCGACGCCGTCGGGGAAGCGGCACGCGCCGCGACCCGGGAGCAGCCCGATCCGGGACTCGATCCGAGCCCGGGCGCCGGGGTCGGCCCCGACCGTCATCGCGTGCCAGTCCGCGGCGAGGGCCGGCAGGCCGAACATGCACGGGCCGCACTGGCCGGCGGACTCCCCGGCCGCCCAGGCGAGCAGCCGGTCGACGAGCTGCGCCGGGCACTCGTCGGCGTCGAACAGCTCGATGACGCCGGGCCCCACCGCCGCCCCGACCTGCGCCAGGTCGGCGCTCGTCCACCGCAGCTGCCGGGCCTGGCCCGCCGTGAGGAAGGCTCCACCGAGACCGCCCACGAGCAGGGGTGCGCTCGCCGGGACGGGACCGTCGCCACCATGGGCACCACCGAGGCGGTCGAGGAAGGTGCTCATCGGCACGCCCGCCTCGGTCTCGACGACGAGGCCCCGCACGCCCGGCCCGTTGAGGCTGACGAGACGGGGTCCGGGCTCCGCCGCGGTCCCCCGGGAGCGGAACCACTCCGGCCCGTGCTCGAGCACCTGGCTGACCCGCCACAGGGTCTCCGCGTTGAGCACGACCGTGGGGTGGATCCGCCGACCGGCGGAGTCGCGGCCACCCCGCACGAAGGGGGCCCGCTTCGTCATCGGCCGGGCCAGGCCGCCGTGCGCGAGGGAGATGAGGGAGGTCTCCTCCGAGGAGACGTAGCGTGGCGGCACCTCGAGCAGGGGCTGGCCGGCCGCCGCGAGACGGTGGGCGGTCGCGGAGCCGCGGTGGGCGGCATACCGGATCTGGCGTCGGCGTCCGGGGGCGACGACGGCCGCGGCAGCGACGAGCTCGTCGAGGTGGTGCGCGACGACCCACCCGTCCTTGGCCGCGCCGAGCTCGCCGTCGCAGGCGTTGACGATGAGGTCGGCCCGGTGCTCGTGTGCGGCAGTGATCTTGGTCGCGGTGCTGAAGGCGGCGCCGCCGCGTCCGGTGAGGCCGGCCTGCTCGAGCTCGGCGAGCTGGGCGAGGGTCATGACCACTCCTGGGTGACGACGTGGAGCCGGCGTTCGCGGTCGGCGTGGGTGGCGTTGACGCGCCAGGCGATGGCACCGGCCCCGACCAGGGCGCAGAGCACGGTGATGCCGCGCAGCAGCGGCTCGTTGGCCGTGCCGAGCATGAAGCCGTGGGCGATGGCCGTCGGCCAGAGGGCGTAGGAGAGCAGGTGGACCGTCTTCCACAGCCGCGGGGAGAGCCGGTGGCGCAGCAGCGAGCTGACCGTGACGGCGACCATGATGTCGACCCCCAGCGTGCCGAGGCCGACCCAGACCGTCTCGTAGCCCGAGGTGAAGGGCACGACGGCGGAGATGGCGTCGATCGGGACGTAGGTCTCGGCGACGGCGGTGGCGACGTGGGCGGTGAGGAAGGCGACCATCCCGAGCGAGAGCCACCGGTGCAGGCCCATCACGATCGTCGCGGACTCCCCGGTCGGCCGGCGGCGGCCGGCGGTCACCATGCCGAGGACGAGCACGATGGTCATCAGGGCCATGCTGACCACGCCGCTGGCGCGGGAGACGTACCAGAGCAGCTCGTTCATCAGGCGGCCCTCACTGAGGACTCGGGCCAGCCGGGCGTCGTCGTGACGGTGCCGTCGAGGGACTCGAGGCGTGCCGGGATGCCTTGCAGCGCAAGCCAGTCGGGGGCACCTTCACCGAGGACGATGGCTGCGGTGGAGGCAGCGTTGGCCTCGAGTGCGCACGCGGCGGCGCAGCTGACCTGGGCCCAGACGGTCGGCGCGGTGCGGCCGGTCCGGGGGTCGATGATGTGGTGGCGCGGGCCGTCCACGGTCTGCCAGGTCCGGGCTCTCGTGGAGGAGGTCGTGATGGCCTGGCCGTCGCTGCGCACGGTCTCGCGGGTCCGGCCGTCGGCGCCCTCGATGCCGACGGTCCAGCCGTCGCGCGGCCGCTCACCGGAGACGGCGATGTCGCCGCCGAGGTTGACGAGGAACCCGCCGGGGAGCGTCGCGGCAAGCCGGGCGGCGATCGTGTCGGCCGCGTGGGCCTTGGCGCTCGAGCCGAGGTCGAGCAGGGTGTGCGGCGCGACCGAGACCCGGCGGCGAGCGACGTCGAGGTGGACCGAGGTCCAGTGCGGCACAGGCCGGGTGACCGTCTGGTGGAAGCCGCCGCGGGCCCGGACCTCGTCGAGGTCGACGTCGTAGCCCGTGGCCGACAGGGCGTGCCCGACCGTCGGGTCGACGAGGCCGCCGGTCAGGCGGGCCGCGCGCAGGGCCGCCGCGAGGTAGTCGGCGAAGATCGGGGAGACGAAGGCCGAGGCGGGGCCGTGCGCCGACCGGGCGGCGAGCAGGCTCACCTCGGAGTCCGGCCGGAAGCGGGAGACGGCGACGTCGAGGGCGCGCAGGTGGCTGCGCGCGGCGTCCATCGCCTCCCCGAGCATCTCGGGGCGGGTGCAGAGGATGACGTTCGTCGTGCCGATGGCCGCGAACTCGCCGACGGCGACGGTGGTCGTGCGGGCGGCGGTCGGGGTCGTGGTCATCACGAGGCCTTGGTGTTGGACTGGGACTGGGCGTTGCTGCCCTGGAGCGGCGGGACGTTGCCGAAGCCGCCCGGCTGGTTGGCGGCGGTGCCGTTCGAGCCGCTGTCGTCGACGGTGCTGTCGTCGGAGCCGTCGTCGTCCGACGTGACCGACGTGACCGACGTGGTCCCGGTGGTGGACGACTGCGCGCTGACCACGGTCCGGTTCTCGGCGAGGTGCACGCCGAGGCCGCCGACGAGCAGGGTCGAGGCGGTGAGCAGGCCGGCGGTCCAGAGCCGGGCCCGGTGCAGGGCACGGGGGACGGTGCGGGGGTGCGGGTCCATGTGGAGCTCCTTCAGGGTCACTGCCTACTCTCGGCACGCCCACTGTGAGCCTCCTGTGCCGCCACCCTCAGGTCCCGATGACTCTCAGCCCTACGCTGGACCCGTCGCGACCTCGACGGCACCGGGCCGGGCGGGATGACACGTCGACCTCGACGAAGGAGCGACGTCATGTCGACCGACCCCAGCCCGCACGCCTCCCCCTCCGGCACCCCGACCGTTCCCGAGCGACTGCTCCAGCTCCTCGACCGCCTCGGCGCGGTCCTCGCCGCCCGGGGTGACGCGATCGCCCTGCTCGGTCTCGGGTCGGTCGGGCGGGACCTGCACCGCCTCGACGAGCACTCCGACGCCGACTTCTTCGTCGTCGTCGACGAGGGCGCCGAGACGGCATACCTCGGTGACATCGACTGGCTGGAGGCGACGGCGCCAGTCGCGTGGTCGTTCGTCAACAGCCCGCACGGGCGCAAGGCGCTCTTCGAGGACGGGCTCTTCGCGGAGTATGCCGTCTTCACCCTCACCGAGCTCGCCGGCGCGAGCTACCCTCCGGCGCGGGCGATCTGGTGTCGCGGTGACGCTCCGGTCGGGCTCGAGGAGCCCGCCGTCCCGCTACCGGTCGCCCCCTCGCTGGAGGAGCAGGTGGGCGAGGCGGTCACCAACCTCTACGTCGGCCTGCACCGCGACCTGCGGGGCGAGCGGCTCACCGCGACCCGCTTCATCCAGG
Organism: Terracoccus sp.; assembly: GCA_039928615.1. Lineage (GTDB taxonomy): Bacteria > Actinomycetota > Actinomycetes > Actinomycetales > Dermatophilaceae > JBDSSS01. The sequence continues at coordinate 5,621 of JBDSSS010000167.1, forward strand.
GGTATGCCGTCGACCGTGTCGTCACCGTCCTCGGTCTGCTCGGTCTGGGCGACGGCGGCCAGCAGGACCCCTTCGTCGTCGAGCGCGGGGTCGAGCGCCGCTTCCCGGCGTCGGTGCTGCCGCTCGGTGACCTCGTCCTCGGCTACGAGGGGAACGGCCGGGCAGCGCTCGCCCTGCTCGACGTGCTCGAGCGCCACGTGGCCGTGCACCCGGCCATGGCGAGCGCCGTCCGGGAGCTCGGGGCGCGATCGGTCGCGGCGGCCGAGCAGCGGGCCTCGGCGGGTCAGTCCAGCTCGAGGACGTAGGCGAGCAGGGTGAGGCCGGGCACCGGGGACCAGTCGCGGGCGGGGTCGCGCACGAAGCCCCGGGACTCGTAGATGCGTCGGGCGGCGAGCATGCCCACCTGGGTCGACAGGACGAGCAGGCGACACCCCGGCACCTGGCGGGCGCGCTCGACGCAGGCCTCGACGAGCGCCCGTCCGACGCCTCGGCCCTGAGCCGCCGCGTCGACGGCCAGCATCCGGAACTCCGCCTCGCCCGGCCCCGCGACGTCGGCGAACGGACCCGGTCCACTGACGAAGGCGACGCTGCCGAGGAGGGTGCCGTCGTCATCAGCCGCGACGAGCACCTCGGAGTCCGCAGCGCGAGCACCGACGTCGCGGAGCACGTCGAGGTAGGCGGTCTCCGCGGTGAAGCCGAGCATCGGGTCGGCGAGGTAGGCGCCGGCGGTGATCAGGCCGAGCCGCTCGTGGTCCTCGGGCCGCAGCGCCCGCACGGTGAAGCCGGGCCCCTGCCTCGTCATGACTCCCGTCTCCCCCGGCTCGCTCGGGTCAGGCGTCGGCGTTGGGGTCCGCGAGGACGTCGCGCCAGGAGTGCTCCGGCGCGTAACCGAGCAGGTCGCGGGCCTTGTCGATGGAGTAGAACGTCTCGTCGCGCCCCATCTCCCGGGTCGCCTCGACCCCGTCGTAGAAGCGGGCCCGCACCTCGTCGGTCGTCGCGGCGACCGACATGTCGGCGTTGGCGACGTTGAAGACCTCGTAGCCCAGCCCGTCGACCTCGAGACAGCGCTGCACCATCTGGCCGAGGTCCCGGGTGTCGATGTAGGCGAAGATGTTGCGCCGCCGCAGCGACGGGTCGTCGAGGAACGCGGGGAACATCTCGGCATACTCGTGCGGCTCGATGACGTTGTTGATCCGCAGGCCGTAGATGTCGGCGCCCGAGCGCGTCTGGAACGAGCGGGCCGTCACCTCGTTGGCGACCTTCGACATCGCGTAGGAGTCCTCGGGGACCGTCGGGTGCTTCTCGTCGACCGGGACGTACTGCGGTCGCCGCTCGCCCTGGGCGAAGCAGATCCCGTAGGTCGTCTCCGAGGACGCGAAGATGATCTTGCGGACGCCCAGCCGGGTCGCGGCCTCGAGCACGTTGTAGGTGCTGAGCACGTTGGTCGCGTAGGTCTTCGCGTCGGAGGTGAGCAGGATCGCGGGCACGGCCGCGAAGTGCACGACCGCGTCGTAGGCGGGCTTCTCGCCGAGCTCGAGCTCGTCCATCCGGGCCAGCCCGGCCAGAGCTGAGTAGACCTCACCGATGTCGGTGAGATCGACCGTCAGGTCGGAGATGTCCGGGTGCCCGAGCTTGACGAGATCGGCGTTGGTGACCTGGTGACCGAGCTCGGCGAGGTGGGCCGCGACGTGCTTGCCGGCCTTGCCGCTGCCGCCCGTGAAGAAGATGCGCATGGGTCGATCAAACCACCGGGACGCTCCCGACGCCCCGGCGGGTGTGTCCGTCTCCCGGGGTCGCCCCCGCCGGGGCGGGGGTGGGGCGGGTCAGCCCATCGCCGCCTGCCACTGCGCGGCCGTCGCGGCGTCGTAGGACCGGGTGAAGCCGCACGACCACGCCAGCAGGTCGTCCGGGTCGGCGCCGTCGGACGCGCCGGACGCGCTCGGGTCGGCGATGTCGACCGTCGTCGCGGTGCCCTCGCCACCCCTGAACCAGTGCTCCACCTCGAAGGTGGCCGACACGAGGGGCAGCTCCACCCCGGGACGGTTGGTGCGGCTGGGACCGGTCGAACGAACCGTTCCCGTGAAGGCGAACGCCCGTTCCGCCACGACGTCCGGCGCGTAGGTCGACGCGCACGAGCCCTGTCGCGACCACTCAGCCGAGCGGTCGCCCGGGGCGCGGTGGCCGTGGGTGAGTCGCTCACCCTCGCAGCACCTTGTCCATCGCCTTGCCGCGGGCCAGCTCGTCGACAAGCTTGTCGAGGTAGCGGACCTTCTGCATCAGCGGGTCCTCGACGTCCTCGACCCGGATGCCGCAGACGACGCCGGTGATGAGGTCGGTGCGCGGGTTGAGCCGGGCCTGGTCGAAGAAGTCCTCGAAGGTCGTCCCGGCCTCGAGGTGCTCAGACAGCTCGGCCTCGTCGAAGCCGGTCAGCCACTCGATCACCTCGTCGAGCTCGGCCTTCGTCCGTCCCTTGCGCTCGACCTTGTTGACGTAGGCCGGATAGACCGAGGCGACGCTCATGGTGAAGATGCGGCTCATCCTCCTCAGCGTAGCGACGCCCCGGCAGCGGGTCAGGGTCCTGAAGGGATTGGGCCCCTCTGGGGGCACCAACCCTGCACCCCCCCTGCGATCCATATCCTGAGGTGCGTGTCCCTCGCACCGCCGCTGCCGGCCGAGTCCTACCGCCCCGAGCTGCTCGGGTACTGCTATCGCTACTTCGGGTGCTACTCCGAGGCCGAGGACGCGGTGCAGGAGACCATGATCCGGGCCTGGCAGCATGCCGAGCAGTTCAAGGGACGGTCCTCGCTGCGCACCTGGCTCTACCGGGTCGCCACGAACGTCTGCCTCGACATGAAGAAGGCCCCACAGCGGCGCGCCCTCCCCGTCGACCTCCAGGCTCCCGGCGTCGTGCCGGAGGACCCGGCCACGCTGGCGACCCGACCCCGCGAAGCCTGGGTCGGACCCCTCGCCGACGCGTGGCTCGACGACGGCGGCGACCCGGGGCACGCGACCGTCGACCGAGAGTCGGTCCGGCTGGCCTTCGTCGCCGCCCTTCAGCTGCTCCCGCCGCGCCAACGGGTCGTGCTGATCCTCCGCGACGTCCTGTCCTTCTCAGCCGTGGAGTGCGCGGACCTGCTCGACATGTCGGTCGCCGCGGTGACCTCGGCCCTGGCCCGCGCGCGCCGCACCGTCGCTGACCACGACCCCGCGCGCGAGGCCACGGCGAGCAGCGGGTCGGCCCGAGACGACACCGCCGAGCGGGAGCTGCTCCAGCGCTACGTCAGCGCCTTCGAGGCGTATGACGTGTCGGCTCTCGTCCGTCTGCTCGCCGAGGACGCCCTGTTCAGCATGCCGCCCTACGAGCTGTGGCTGCGGGGCACCGTCGACATCGCGGCCTGGTGGAACGGGCCCGGCCAGGTGTGCCGCCACTCGCGCACGCTGACGACCCGGGCCAACGGCGGCCCGGCGATGGCGGTCTACCACCGCGTCTCACCCGGCCGCTGGGAGCCGTTCGCGCTGCAGGTCGTCGCCATGCGCGAGGGCCGGATCACCGAGCTGACGCACTTCATGGGCCCGGAGGTCTTCGCCGAGTTCGGGCTGCCCGACGTGCTGGTCGACTCCACGCGAGAGCTCCCTGCGTCGACCGACCAGTTCGCGCCGTCCGCGTCGTCTACCCGTGTGACACCCCCCGAGGAAGATCGACGAAAGACCGACGAAAGGCAGACCGGCCATGACCCGCACGACCACCGCCCACCTCTTCTCTTCCCTCAACGGCGTCGTCGAGTCGCCGAACCTCTTCCAGTTCGACTCCTTCGGCGCCGAGGAGGGCCAGAAGATGGAGGAGACGCTCGGCGGCGTCACCAGCACCCTGACCGGTGACCTGGGGTGGAACAGCACCGCGATCGAGGGCGACCCCGTCGCCTACGTCCGCGAGCTCCAGCAGCAGGGCGAGGGCAACATCGCCGTCACCGGGGGCATCGAGACGGTCCGCTCACTCTTCGTCGCGGGCCTCGTCGACGCGCTCACCCTGACGGTGCACCCCGTGGTGACCGACGAGGGTCGGCGGCTCTTCGACGAGTCCGTCCCGATGACGCGGCTCTCCCTGCTGTCGGGCACGACGACGGGCGCCGGCAACGCCATCCTCACCTACGCCCTGCGCCCCTGACGACCGGCCGGTCGGAGCTGCTGCCAGAACCGGTGGGCCGGCTGACCGGTGTCAGGCGGCGAGCCGCCAGGCGAGGACGCCGAAGAGGACCCCGAGGGAGTTCGTCGCCCAGTGCATCCCGACGCTCGCGAAGAGGCTCCCGCTGCGGCGGCGCAGCTCGGCGGCCACGACGCCACCGAGTCCGGTGAAGACGACGGTGCCGGCGACGAGGGCGACCTGGGCGAAGGAGCCGAGCCCGGACAGGGCCGAGCCCACCGCTGCGTTGCCCGCCGAGCCCATCGCCGGCAGGACGTGCCACAGGCCGAAGAGCACCGACGAGCCGACGACGACCTGCCACATCCGGGCGTGCCGCGCGAGCATGCCCCAGAGCACCGACCGGAAGGCGACCTCCTCGAGCAGGATGGTGCCGACCGGGATGATGACGAAGGCGGTGAGCAGCGCGCTCGCCGGCGGCAGGTGGTAGCGCACGTCGAGGAACGCGCTGCGCGTCCCGGGCAGCAGGATGCCGGCGAGGTAGACGAGGGCGACGACGCCGATGACGCCGAGGCCCCACCGGATCCCGCGGGCGTGGGTGTGCCGGGCCAGCCCGAGCTGCTGCCAGCTGAGCCCCTGCCAGCGGGCGAAGAGGAGCAGGCCGACGGCGCCGACCGGTCCGAGCCAGAGCGATCCCCAGCCGAGCAGGTGGTTGCCGAGGTTGAGCCCGACCATCGCGGTGACGACGAGCACCGTCGCGAGGAGGTGGGGCTGACGGCCCGCGGTGAGCGGCATACCGGCGCCGTCGACAGGCACCGGAGTGGGCACGGTGGTCGGGGCGGAAGGCATCGTCATCTCACCCGCAGGATCCCACGACGACCTGTGCGGCGGCTGTGCGCGCCTCAGCTGAACGGCGCGCGGTGGTCGAGCTGGAGCGAGCGCCGGCCCGCCCAGCGCCACAGCCGGGCGGCGGTGTCGCGGTCCTCGTCGGTGACGAGGTTGCCCATCCAGCGCAGCGCGAGCGTCATCATCCACGTCGACCGCATGCCGATCGGGCCGGCGGCGGGGAGCAACCGCGGCACCGTGACGAAGCCGGCGAGGCGGCGCGCGATCGAGAAGGCCTCGCCGTAGTGCTCGGTGAGCACGCCGGGCCACGTGGTGCCGAGCGGGGAGCCCTCGTGGATCACCTCGGCGACGAGGCGACCCGTCTCGAGGCCGTAGTCGATGCCCTCGCCGTTGAGCGGGTTGACGCAGCCGGCGGCGTCGCCGATGAGGGCCCAGTTGGCGCCCGCGACGCCGGAGACCGCGCCACCCATCGGGAGCATCGCCGAGGTCGGCGCGTGGAGCGGGCCGCTGAGCCCGAACTCCTCCGCCCGGCTGTCGGCGTAGAACTGCATGAGCGGACGGAGCTGGATGTTGGCCGGACGCTTCGCGGTCGCGAGGGTGCCGACGCCGACGTTCACCTGGCCGCCGCCGAGCGGGAAGATCCAGCCGTAGCCGGAGAGCAGCTCGCCCTCGAGCCCGCGCAGCTCGAGGTGCGAACTGATCCACGGATCGGTGGAGCGGGTCGAGTCGACGTAGGAGCGGGCGGCCACGCCGTAGACGGTGTCGCGGTGCCACTCACGGCCGAGGACCCGGCCGAGCTGGGAGCGGACGCCGTCGGCGACGACGAGGTGCCGGCAGGTCACGGTGTGCTGGGCGCCGTCGAGGTCGAAGACGACCCCGGAGACGCGGTCACCGTCGCGCACGACGTCGACCGCGCGGGCACCCTCGAGGCCGATCGCGCCGGCCTTGATGGCGCCGGTGCGCAGGTGGTCGTCGAGCTCGGTGCGGGGCACGGCCGAGCCGTGGTCGGGCAGGGAGCCGCCGGGCCACGGCAGCTCGAGCACCTGGCCGAAGCCGTGCGCCCTCAGGCCCTTGCTCACGACGTGCGCCCGGGCCCAGTCGGCGAGGCCGAGGCGGTCGAGCTCGGCGATGGCACGGGGAGTCAGGCCGTCGCCGCAGCTCTTGTCACGGGGGAATACCGCCTTGTCGGCGAGGACGACGTCGTGGCCGAGCCGGGCGGCCCACGTCGCGGCGGCCGAGCCCGCGGGACCGGCGCCGACGACGAGGACGTCGGTCGCGGAGGGAGGGGAAGTGACACTCACCCCTCCATTGTCCCAGTTCGGACGCGTTCTCGCCGACGCCCCGGGAGGGGCGGAGGCGGGTCAGGCCCGACGCTGGACGAGACCCTTGACGTACTCCGCCTGTCCGAGGTGCTTCGCGGCGTCGTCGAGGACGGACACGAGGCGGGCCACCACGGTGACGGGCGGGTCCCACCGGTCGTCGATGACGCGGCCGTAGTCCTGCGCGGAGAACCCCGCGAGGGCGGCGACGGTCGCGTTGTGGACCGCGCCCTGGTAGTCCGCGAGCAGCCCGGTGTCGGTGGCGTCGAAGGCGCCCACCTCCTGCGAGGACTGCCCCCAGCCGTGCGCGGACGGCTCGTAGGGCAGCCCGAACCGCGAGCACCAGTCAGCCGCGGTCCAGACCGGCTCGCTCCCGGTGAGGTCAGCGACCTGGGCGTCCTGCTGCCGGCTCAGGTGCCAGACGAGCCAGCCGATCGGGTTTGCGTCCTCGTCGGGCCGCCAGCGCAGCTCGTCGGCCCCCAGCCCGTCGAGCAGCGACGGCACCCCGTCGCGGATCCGCTCGAAGCCGTCGACGAGGACGGCACGGGCGAGGTCGGTCGGGTCAGCGTTCGCGTCGGTCATTCCCCCAGCATGCACCCCGGGGGCGACGGGGAAACACGCTGTTCACACGCGTGAGAAGACATCGTGACACCGCTCCCCTAGCGTGGCGGGGGTGAGCGACGAGCCGGCCGACGAGAGCACCGACCAGCTCTTCGACGGCTACGACCCCCGCCGCGCGTGGGACGAGATGCTCACCGAGGAGTCCACCCCGCGCACCTCCTACAAGGCGGTGCACCGCACGCTCCACACGATGACCTCGACGTCGCTCAAGGAGCGCGCCGAGACCCTCGCCCGCAACTACCTCGACCAGGGCGTCACCTTCGACCACGCCGGCGAGGAGCGACCCTTCCCGCTCGACGCCGTCCCCCGCGTCATCTCGGCGCACGAGTGGGCGGGTCATCGAGTCGGGCGTCATCCAGCGGGTCACGGCCCTCGAGTCGCTCCTCGACGACATCTACTCCCGCGAGGGCGACATCCCCCGGGCGGTCCACGAGGGGATCATCCCGTGGCAGCTGATCGCCAGCTCGAGCCACTACCACCGCGCGGTGATGGGGATCCGGCCCGCCAACGGCGTCCGCGTCCACGTCGCCGGCGTCGACCTCATCCGCGACGAGCAGGGCACCTTCCGCGTCCTCGAGGACAACGTCCGGGTCCCGTCGGGCGTCAGCTACGTCATCGCCAACCGCCGCGCCATGGCCAACGTCTTCCCCGAGGCCTTCGCGACGATGCGGATCCGGCCCGTCCACGACTACCCGCGGATGCTGCTCAACGCGCTCCGGGCCGCCGCCCCCGACGGCGCCGCCGACCCCACCGTCGTCGTGCTCACCCCCGGTGTCTTCAACAGCGCCTACTTCGAGCACGCCCTCCTCGCCCGGATGATGGGAGTCGAGCTCGTCGAGGGCCGCGACCTCGTCTGTGCCGGTGGCCAGGTGCGGATGCGCACGACACAGGGCGACCGCCCCGTCGACGTGATCTACCGCCGCGTCGACGACGAGTTCCTCGACCCCGTGCACTTCCGCGGCGACTCGGTGCTCGGCAGCGCCGGCCTCGTCTCCGCGATGCGCACCGGCCGGGTCACCCTCGCCAACGCGATCGGCAACGGCGTCGCCGACGACAAGCTGCTCTACAGCTACGTCCCCGACCTGATCCGCTTCTACCTCGACGAGGACCCGATCCTGCCCAACGTCGACACCTACCGCTGCCAGGATCCGACGTCGCTGAAGTTCGTGCTCGACCACCTCGACTCGATGGTCGTCAAACCGGTCGACGGCTCCGGAGGCAAGGGCATCGTCATCGGCCCGCGCGCCGACGGCCCGACCCTCGACCGGCTCCGCACCGCGCTCACCGAGTCACCGCGCAACTGGATCGCCCAGCCGGTCGTCCAGCTCTCGACGGTGCCGACCTTCATCGAGGGCCGCCTCGCACCCCGGCACGTCGACCTGCGTCCCTTCGCGGTCAACGACGGCGACCGGATCAGCGTCCTGCCCGGTGGCCTGACGCGGGTCGCCCTCCCGGAGGGTGAGCTCGTCGTCAACTCCAGCCAGGGCGGTGGCTCCAAGGACACGTGGGTGCTCTCCGGTCGCGGTGCGCCCCCGGCCGTCCGGTCCGAGCCGGGTGCCACCGAGGTGCGCGAGGTCGTCGTGATGAGCCCGCCGACCTCATCCCACGAGGACTCGATGCGCGCCCAGCAGCAACAGCAGCAACAGGGTCACGACCCGCGCCAGGACGGGGACCAGACGTGCTGAGCCGCATCGCCGAGTCGCTCTTCTGGATCGGTCGCTACGTCGAGCGCGCCGACGGCACCGCCCGCATCGTCGACGCCCTCCGCCTCCAGCTGCTCGAGGACCCCAGTGCCGACGAGGGGGCCTCCGCGGCGATCGTCCTCGGGGTCGTCATGGGTATGCCGCTGTCCGGGCCCGTCGGCATCACCGACGTCGGTGCCCAGCTCGTCTTCGACCGCTCGACGACGAGCTCGATCACCGGCTCGATCCTCGCCTCCCGGGAGAACGCGAAGCGGGCCCGCGAGACCCTCTCGACCGAGCTGTGGGAGAGCATCAACACGACGTGGCACCGGTGGAACGGCTTCAGCCGCCACACCGTGACCGAGCGCCACCTGTCGTGGGTCCGCGAGCGGGCCTCCCTGCTCAGCGGCATCGCCGACTCGACGATGAGCCACGACGACGCCTGGCACTTCCTCGTGCTCGGGCGCGCCCTCGAGCGGGCGGACATGACCGCCCGCCTCGTCGCGACCGGGGGCATGCCGCACGGCGGGCCACCGTGGTCGGCCGTCCTCGGCAGCTGCGGGGCCCAGCAGGCCTTCATGCGCAGCCACCGCGGCTTGTTCACCGACGAGAAGGCCGCCGCCTTCCTCGCCCTCGACCGGCTCTTCCCGCGCTCGGTGCTCTACGCCCTCGCGGAGGCCGAGCGCCACCTCGTCGCCCTCTCGCCGGAGATCGACCGCCTCGGGATGTCCGACGAGGCGCGACGCCAGCTCGGCGGCATACGCACGACGCTGGAGTTCGGGAGCACTGATGACGTCATCGCCAACCTGCCACTGCGGATGAGCGAGGTCCAGCAGGCCGTCACGTCCGCCTCGGCGTCGATCGCGGCGCGCTACTTCCAGGCCGGCCCGCTGCCGACGTGGACCGGGGAGCTGGTCTGAGGTGCGCCGCTACCGGATCGTCCACACGACGGCGATGACCTACGACCACCCCGTCCGCGCGTCGCACAACGAGGCCCGGATGAGCCCCCTCAACGAGCCAGGCCAGACCACCCTCGACAACCGGATCCGGATCCGGCCGCTCACGTGGAGCCACCTCTACCGCGACCACTGGGGCACCCACGTCACGGCGCTCGAGTGCCTCGCCGAGCACGGCAGCCTCGACATCGAGGCGATCAGCACGGTGGAGAAGGCGCCGGTGCCCGAGCCCGTCCCGTCGCTCGGGTGGGGCGCGCTCGACGACGCCGGGCTGCGCGACCGCAGCTACGAGTGGCTCATGCAGTCGAACCGCACGCGACCGGGCGACGGCGTGGAGTCGCTGGCGGAATCCGTTCGGGCACTGGAGACTCCGCGCGACGCTGCCTTCCGGCTCAGCGAGCTCGTCAACGAGCACATGACCTACCAGACCGGCGTCACCGGGGTGCACAGCCGCGGCGAGGACGCGTGGGCCGACCGCCAGGGCGTCTGCCAGGACTTCGCCCACATCACCGTCGGCGCGCTGCGGACCCTCGGGATCCCGGCCCGCTACGTCTCGGGCTACCTCTCCCCCGAGCGGGACGCCGAGGTGGGCCAGTCGAGCTCGGGCGAGAGCCACGCGTGGGTCGAGTTCTGGGACGGCGCCTGGCTCGCGGCCGACCCGACGAACGCGACCCCGGTCGGGCAGGAGCACGTCACCGTCGCCCGCGGCCGCGACTACGAGGACGTCCCCCCGCTCAAGGGCGTCTACTCCGGGACCGGCGTCTCCTCCCTCCTCGTCGAGGTGCGGTTCACCCGCCTCGCCTGACGGTGACCTGCCCGCTCGACGCGGGCGGGGGGTCGCTTGCCAAGATGGGGGTATGCCGCCCACTGCCTACGACGTCGACCGTGTCCGCTCCCACTTCCCCGCCCTGCGCGAGGGCGCGGCCCACTTCGACGGCCCGGGCGGCTCGCAGACCCCCGACGTCGTCGCGCGTGCGGTCGCCGACACCCTCACGTCGGCGATCTCCAACCGCGGACAGGTGACCCCGGCGGAGCGCCGGTCCGACGAGATCGTGCTCGGGGCCCGGGCGGCCATGGGCGACCTGCTCGCCGTCGACCCGGGCGGCGTCGTCTTCGGCCGATCGGCCACCGAGCTCACCTTCCAGCTCGCCCGGACCCTGGCGGCCGGCTGGGGCGAGGGTGACGAGGTCGTCGTCAGCCGGCTCGACCACGACGCGAACATCCGGCCGTGGGTCATCGCGGCCGAGCGGGCCGGGGCCACCGTGCGCTGGGCCGACTTCGACCCCTCGACGGGCGAGCTCGACCCGTCGGCGGTCGCCGCCGTCGTGGGGCCGCGGACCCGCCTCGTGGCCGTCACGGCGGCCTCCAACCTCATCGGCACCCGGCCCGACCTGCCGGCCATCGCCGACATCGCCCACCGCGCCGGCGCGCTCTTCTGGGTCGACGGGGTGCACGCGAGCGCGCACGTGCTCACCGACGTCACCGCGAGCGGCGCCGACTTCTGGGTGTGCTCGCCCTACAAGTTCCTCGGCCCGCACCTCGGCGTGCTCGCCGCGAGCCCGGCGCTGCTCGACACGCTCCACCCCGACAAGCTGCTGCCCTCCTCCGACGCCGTCCCCGAGCGCTACGAGATCGGCACGCTGCCCTACGAGCTGCTCGCCGGGACGACGGCCGCCGTCGACTTCCTCGCCGGGCTGACCGAGAGCCCCGCTGCTGCGCCGGGTCGGCGGGAGCGGCTCGTCGCCTCCTTCGAGGCGCTGGAGCACCACGAGGACGCCCTCCTCGACGTGCTCGAGCCGCGGCTGCGGATGCTGCCCCGGGTCAAGGTGTGCAGCAACGCCGCGCGGCGCACCCCGACCCTGCTGTTCACCGTCGCCGGCCACGACCCCCAGGCGATCCGGATGGCCCTGGCCGAGCGACAGGTCAACGCGCCGGCCGGGCACTTCTACGCGTGGGAGTGCAGCCACCACCTCGGCCTCGGCGCCACGGGTGGGGTGCGCGTCGGCCTCGCGCCGTACACGAACGCCGACGACATCGAGCGGCTCGTCGACGGGGTCGCCGCCGCCGTCCGGGGCGCCTGACGGCGCTGCCGGCGCTCGTCAGCCGCGCGACCAGCGGCTGCCCGAGGTGCGGACGATGAGCCGGGTCGGCATGATCACCGTCTGGGCGGGCGACTCGTCGCCGAGGAGCCGCTCGAAGAGCTGGTGGGCCGCCTTCTGCCCCATCGCCGCCGGGTCCTGGTGCACGACCGTCACGGCCGGCTCGATGAGGTCGGCGAACTCGAAGTCGTCGTAGCCGACGAGCGAGAGCGGCAGCCGGAGGTCACGCATGGCGTAGAGCGACTCGAGGGTCACCCGGTTGTTGCCGGTGATGATCGCGGTCACGGGGTCGACGGCCCGCGACCACGCGGCGAGGACGTCCCGCACGGAGGCGCGGGTGTGCGGCCCCATCGAGGTGGAGGGTGACCCCGGCAGGTGCAGAGCGGCATACGTCTCGATGAAGGACTCCCGGCGCTGCCGCGCGGTCCAGAAGGCCGGGTCGTCGCCGAGGAAGCCGACCCGCCGGTGGCCGTGGGCGACGAGGTGCTCGAGCGCGCTGCGGACGCCGCCGTGGTTGTCACTGAGCACGGTGTCGGTGCGCGCCCCCCGCACCGGGCGGTCGACGTAGACGATCGGGGTGCCGCTCGCAGCGGCGGCCGGCACGGCCACCGGGGCCTGCCCCGAGGGGACGACGACGACCCCGTCGACGCGGCGGGCGATGAGCCCCTCGAGGACGGTCCGCTCCCGCAGCGGGGAGCCCTCGGCCGACGCGGTGATCAGCTGGTGCTGCCGGATCCTCGCCTCCCGCTCGACGGCCGCCCCGATCTGGGAGTAGAAGGGGTTGGCGAGGTCCTCCACGACGAGACCGATGGTGAGCGTGCGTCCCTGACGCAGCAGCCGCGTGCCGTCGCCCCGGCGGAACCCGACCCGCTCGATGACCGTGCGCACCCGGTCGGCGGTGTCCGGTCGCACCCCCGCCTCGTGGTTGACGACCCGGGAGACCGTCTTGACCGAGACGTGGGCCTCGCTCGCGACGTCGGCCATGGTCGGACGCGCCGATGTCCGTCCTTGCGACAACGCTGTCATGGCAGTGATTGGAGCAGACAGCGCTTCACCGGACAACACGGACGGGCCGACGACGCTGTCACGCCTGACCCGCTTGTCCGATTTCCTGTCCGAATCGGACAGGACCGGCGACGCCGGTTGACGGGCCGTGGCGGGCACCAGAGGCTCCGAACGGGACAACTCACCCATCCATGAGCTCGACGAGGAGCACGGAGGATCCGATGCGCACGCAGGTAGGCATTCGGCGGGGGGTCGCGGCCACCGCGATCACCATCGCCACGACGGTGGGGCTGGTCGCCACGGCCCCCGGGGCAGGCGCCCTGCTCACCCCCCGGGTCGGGGAGGTCGCGACGCCCGCCGCCGCGACGGCGACGGGACCGGGCGACTTCGCCACATCCTTCGAGAGCGGTGACCCCCAGCCCGAGGTCTCGACGGTGGAGACGGCCGCCTCCGGCCCCCGCCAGAAGAACGTGACCGGGACCTTCTCGGTGGACGGCAGCCTGCTCGGGCAGGTCGTCGCCGTCACCGCGAGCGCCGAGAACGCGCCGGGTGAGCTCGGCGCCAACCTCGCCGACGCGAACCCCGACACGAAGTGGCTCGCCTTCGCCTCGAGCGGCTGGGTCCGCTACCAGCTGTCGGCGCCGGCCAAGGTCCTGCGCTACTCGCTCACTTCCGCCAACGACTCACCCGAGCGCGACCCGAAGAACTTCTCGCTCCAGGGCTCGACCGACGGCGCCACCTGGACCGACGTCGACACCCGCAGCGGCATCGACTTCCCGGCCCGCTTCGCCACCCGCTCCTTCGACGTCACCACGCCGGGGACCTACGCCTACTACCGCCTCAACGTCACCGCGGTGCACTCCGGCGGTCTCGTCCAGCTCGCCGACCTCGACATCTCCGACGGGTCGACCGGCAACGGGCCCGCCACCCCCATGGTCACGAAGGTCGGCCCGGGCCCCATCTCCGGCCCCAACATCAAGCCGCTCGTCGGCTGGACCGGGCTCAAGGCGCTGCGCTACTCCGGCGGCCACACGGCCGACGGCCGCGGCTACGCCTGGAACCGGCTGTTCGACGTGGACCTGCCGGTCGGCAGCGACACGGCGCTGAGCTACAAGATCTTCCCGGACATGGTCGCCGGCGACCTCAGCTATCCCTCGACGTATGCCGCCGTCGACCTCCGCTTCACCGACGGCTCCTACCTGTCCGACCTCACCCCCCTCGACGTGCACGGTGTCGCCGGGACCCCGAACGGGCAGGGCAAGGGCAAGATCCTCTACGCCAGCCAGTGGAACTCGGTCACCATCGACGTCGGCAAGGTGGCGGCCGGCAAGACCGTCGACCGGGTCCTCATGGGCTACGACAACTCCGCAGCCCCGACGACGGAGACCCGCTTCAGCGGCTGGGTCGACGACCTCGAGGTCACGGCCCACCCCGCCGTCGTGGACGGCTCGGACCTGACCAACTTCGTCGACGTCCGTCGGGGGACGAACTCCTCGGGCGGCTTCTCGCGCGGCAATAACCTGCCGATCAGTGCTCTGCCCAACGGCTTCACGTTCTTCACCCCGGTGACGGACGCGAACTCCCAGTCGTGGCAGTACTACTGGCAGGCCCGCAACAACGCGGCCAACCTCCCGGTGCTCCAGGGCCTCGCGGTCTCGCACGAGCCGAGCCCGTGGATGGGCGACCGCAACCAGCTGTCCGTCATGCCCTCCGCGGCGTCCGGCACCCCCACCGGAAGCGCGTCAGGTCGCGGCCTCGCCTTCGACCACGCGACCGAGGTGGCCCGGCCCGACTACTACAAGGCCGAGCTGGCCGGCGGGATCAGGGCCGAGACGGCCCCGGCTGACCACGGTGGCGTCATGCGCTTCACCTTCCCGGCCGGCAAGAGCACCGGGCACCTCGTGCTCGACACCGTCGACAACAACGGGACCTTCACCGTCGACGCCTCCGCCGGCACGATGACCGGCTGGGTCGACAACGGCAGCGGCCTGTCCGCCGGTCGGAGCCGGATGTTCGTCTACGGCACCTTCGACCGGGCCCCGACCGGGACCGGGACCGCCCCGGGCGGCCACACCGGCACCCGGTACGCGACCTTCGACACGAGCACGGACAAGCAGGTCGTCCTCAAGCTGGCGACCTCCTTCATCTCGCTCGACCAGGCCAGGCGCAACCACGGCCTCGAGCTCGCGGACCGCAGCTTCGACCAGGTCCGCTCCGCCGCCAACACGTCGTGGAACACGCGGCTCGGCGTCATCGACGTGGAGGGCGCCAACGACTCCGAGAAGTCGACGCTCTACGCCAACCTCTACCGGCTCAACCTCTACCCGAACAGCCAGTTCGAGAACACTGCCACGGCGGCGGCACCGAAGTACCAGTACGCCAGCCCGGTCTCGGCCAAGAGCGGCTCGGCGACCGCCACGACGACGAACGCGAAGCTCGTCGACGGGAAGATCTACGTCAACAACGGCTTCTGGGACACCTACCGGACGGTGTGGCCCGCCTACTCCCTGCTCTACCCGGAGGTCGCGGCGGAGATCGCCGACGGCTTCGTGCAGCAGTACCGCGACGCGGGCTGGATCGCACGCTGGAGCTCACCGGGGTATGCCGACCTCATGACGGGCACGAGCTCGGACGTCGCGTTCGCCGACGCCTACCTGCGCGGCGTGAAGCTGCCCGACCCGCTCGCCGCCTACGACGCCGCCGTGAAGAACGCGACGGTGCTGCCGACCTCGAGCGCCGTGGGCCGCAAGGGCCTCGACACCTCGATCTTCCTCGGTTACACGAGCACCTCCACGGGCGAGAGCGTCTCGTGGGGACTCGAGGGTCTGATCAACGACTTCGGCATCGGCAACATGGCCGCTGCCCTCGCCAAGGACCCGGCCACTCCGGACTCCCGGCGCGCGCAGCTGAAGGAGGAGAGCACCTACTTCCTCGACCGCTCGCTCAACTACGGCAACCTCTTCAACCCCAAGGTCGACTTCTTCCAAGGCCGCGCCGCGGACGGCAGCTTCCCCAAGGACTTCGACCCCGAGGCCTGGGGCGGCGACTACACGGAGACCGACGGCTGGAACTTCGCCTTCCACGCTCCCCACGACGGGATCGGCCTGGCCAACCTCTACGGCGGCCAGGACGCCCTTGCCAAGAAGCTCGACACCTTCTTCGCCACCCCGGAGACGGCGACGAAGCCGGGCGGCTACGGCGGCGTCATCCACGAGATGCTCGAGGCGCGGGACGTGCGGATGGGTCAGCTCGGCCAGAGCAACCAGGTCTCGCACCACATCGCCTACATGTACGACTGGACCGGCCAACAGTCCAAGACGGCGGAGAAGGTGCGCGAGATCATGCGCCGCCTCTACGTCGGGGACGACATCGGCCAGGGCTACCCGGGCGACGAGGACAACGGTGAGATGTCGGCGTGGTACGTCCTCAGCTCGCTGGGCATCTACCCGCTCCAGGCCGGCTCGTCGCAGTGGGCCGTCGGCTCGCCGAAGTTCGACAAGGCGACCGTGCACCGGACCCAGGGTGACCTCGTCGTCACGGCGCCGGGCAACTCCGAGCGCAACATCTACGTCCAGGGCCTCACGGTCAACGGCACGAAGCACAAGAGCGTGTCGATCGACCAGGCCGACCTCACCGGCGCGGCCACGATCGGCTTCACCCTGGGCGACACGCCGTCCGACTTCGGCGCACGCCGACAGGACGCCCCGCCGTCACTGACCGGCGGCACCGAGGCGCCGCAGCCGCTCAAGGACGCCACCGGCCCCGGCCGCGGCACCGCGAGCGCGACGCTCCTCCCTTCCGGGACGACGGCGGCCACGCTCTTCGACAACACCTCGAAGACGGGCGTCACCTTCACCGGTGCCAAGCCGTCGGTGACGTTCGAGCTGTCCGGGGTCGGCCAGCGCGCCACGTGGTACACCCTCACCTCCGGCAGCGCCGCGGGCGACCCGTCGGCCTGGCGGGTCGAGGGGTCCCGGGACGGCAGGACGTGGAAGACCGTGGACACGCGGACGAAGCAGGTCTTCCCGTGGCGCACCCAGACACGGCCGTTCGAGATCGACAAGCCGGGGACCTACACGTCCTACCGCCTCGTCGTCACGGCGACCACGGGTGGGTCAGCTCCCACCCTGTCGGAGGTCGAATTCCTCACCGACGGCTCGCACGCAGCGAACGGCCGCACCAAGGTCGTCGCCGCGCCCGAGCTGGAGGTGACCCAGGGCCAGGAGTGGTCGGGCACCGTCGCGACCTTCTCCGGTGGCGTCGGCAGCGACGTCGCGGGCTTCTCGGCCCAGATCACCTGGGGTGACGGCTCGAGCTCGAAGGGCACCATCACCGCCGGGGACCTCGGCTCCTTCACGGTGGCGGGCACGCACACGTGGTCCGAGGCCGGCTACTACCAGCCGCGGATCACGGTGACCGACCAGGCCGGTCCCGAGAGCGCACTCGGTGGTGTGGTCGTCCATCGCGCGAGCACGCCGTCGTATACCGCTGGGTTCGACTCCCTCTGCCTCGGCGTCGTGGGCGAGACGGTGTCGTGCGACGGCGGGCGCTCGGGGCTGTCCCGGGACGCGCTCGTCGAGGCGGGCGGCATACCGGGCAAGGTCCTGTCCGTGCCGGGCACCGACCTCACCTACTCGCTCCCGGCGATCCCGGCGGGCGAGAAGGACAACGCGACGGGCGCCGGGCAGGTCCTCGACGTGACCCTCGCTCCGGGTGCCACCCGGATGTCGCTCATCGGCACCGCGACCGAGCGTGACCAGGACACGACGGCGAAGGTCGGCTTCAGCGACGGCTCGACCGTCGACTACCCCGTCCAGTTCGGTGACTGGTGCGGCGGTGCGAAGTTCGGCAACGTCGTCGCCCTCGAGATGGCCTACCGCCTCAACGGGACGGGCACGGACAGCTGCCGCGCGAAGATGTTCGCGACGGCTCCGCTGACGATCCCGGCGGGCCGGACGGTCACCTCGATCACGATGCCGACACAGACCGGCGCCCCCACCTCGACGGGGCGGATCCACGTCTTCGCCGTCGCGGATGACGGGAAGGGCCTCGCCCTCACCGCCGCCGCGGACCAGAAGGTGGCGGCCAAGGCCTCGTCGAGCGTGAAGCTCGGGACGATCTCGGGTGGGGTGCCGGACGGCGGCTACGTCGCCCGCGTCCAGTGGGGCGACGGCACCGTGACCGAGGACGCGACCGTGTCCGCCGTCGGCGCGGACGGCACGGCGACGGTCACGGGCAGCCACCCGTGGGCCACGGCGGGCACCTACCCGGTGCACGTCCTGGCCGCGGACTCCCGGTCCGACGTCGTCGCGACGCTCACGGTGACCGTCGGCTGAGCCGTCGGTGAGCGGCTGAGCTGCCGCAGGAGGAAGCGCACCGCCAGGGGCCACGGACACCGTCCGTGGCCCCTGGCCCGTCTCGGGCACCACCAACGCCACCGCCACGGCGACCCTGACGGTGAGATCATCGGGGGATGCTGCCGAGACCGACCCCCACCCCGCCCGGACCCGGACAGGAGTCCGTGTGGGACTACCCACGACCGCCGCGGCTGGAGCGCAGCGGCGAGCTCGTCGAGGTGTGGCTCGGAGGGCAGTGCATCGCCCGGACCACCCACGCGCTGCGGGTGCTCGAGACGAGCCACCCGCCGACCTACTACCTCCCCATCGACGCCTTCGTCGACGGCAGCCTCGTGTCGGTGTCGGGCAGCTCGTTCTGCGAGTGGAAGGGCCAGGCGGCCTACGTCGACGTCGTCGGTGGGGACGCGCGGGCCCGGCGAGCAGGGTGGACCTATCCCACGCCGACCGCCGGCTTCGAGGCGCTCGTCGACCACGTCGCCGTGATGCCCGCGGCGATGGACCGCTGCCTCGTCGACGGCGAGCTGGTCCGGCCCCAGGAGGGTGGCTTCTACGGCGGCTGGATCACCGACCGCGTCGTCGGCCCGTTCAAGGGCATCCCCGGCAGCCAGTGGTGGTGACAGCGACCTCCGGGTCGCACCGGGTCGTCGGCTAGGTTCTGCTGACCATGGACTGGTGGGGACAGCTGACGGACCGGGTCGTGCCCGTCGGCGACGACCTCACCCTGGCGACACCCGGGTTGGTCATCGCCCTCATGCTCGCTGCCGTCACCGTCGGCTTTCCGCCGGTCTGGCGGGTGGTGCGCATCGTCGTGACCCTCGTCCACGAGCTGGGACACGCCTTCACCGGGGTGCTCGGCGGCCGCCGGTTCAGCGGGTTCGTCCTGCGCGGAGACATGTCGGGCCACGCCGTCACGTACGGGCGTCCGACCGGCACGGCCCGGGTCGTGTCGACGTGGGCCGGCTACCCCGCGCCCGCCGTGGTCGGCGCGGTCATGGTCTGGCTCGCGGCCGCCGGCTGGGGCGCTCCCCTGCTCGCGCTGCTGCTCGCGCTGCTCGTCGTCAGTCTCGTGCGGGTGCGCTCGGGCCTGACGGCGCTCGTCGTGGTGGCCGCGACGGCCGTCACGGGGGCGCTCTGGTGGTGGGGACCGGACCGGCTCCAGGCCGAGGTGCTGATCGGGGTGGGAGTGCTGCTCGTCGCCGGCGCCTGGCGCCACCTCGCGGCCGTGCTGAGGGACCGGAGCCGCCAGAGCGACCCCGGCGTGCTCGCCGACCTCACCCACGTCCCGCGCCTGGTGTGGAACGCCACCTTCGTCATCGTCTGCGCGGCCGCCAGCTGGCTCGCCGCCGTCGAGGTCCTCGCCCTGGTGGTCAGTTGAGGTTCATCGGTCGGTCCGGGGGACGCGACACGGTGCCCAGCGCCTGGCCCAGCATCCGCTCCCGGCGGACGAGCTGGAGGCCGAGGCGCAGGCGCGACGCCGTGTCGCCCGTCGCGAGGAGCTGCTGACGCTCGGCCAGCTCGAGCTCGAGCACCGCAGGCAGCCAGAAGGACAGGTCACGGTCGTCGTCCGGCGGCGCGTCGGGGTCGTCGGGCTGCGCCGGGTCGTCGGCGACGGCCACGCGGTAGCGCTCGATCTCGTCGCGCAGCCGGCGCGCGAGGTCCGGCACCGCGTCCGTGTCGCCGTCGAGGTCGTCGAGCCAGGTCACGTCGGCGGTGAGGTAGGGCGTGCCAGCCGCGCCGTCGACGCCATCGACCCGGAAGCGCCGCGTCCCCTCGGAGACGATGAGGTAGCGACCGTCCTCGAGCACCGCCGCGCCGGTGAGCAGCGCCGCGCAGCCCACGGGGTGGAGCGCGCGGACGCCGTCCTCCCCGACCTCGAACCCCTCCCGGATGGCGACGACGCCGAAGACCGGGGGCCGCTCGTCCTGCAGCGCGAGCAGGTCCTTGAGCATCGCGACGTAGCGCGGCTCGAAGATCTGCAGGGGCAGCTGTGCCCCGGGCAGGAGCACGGTGCCGAGCGGGAAGAGGGGCAGGGACGCCATGGCCCCAGCGTAGGTCGCCACGGCCGTCGGCGCGCGTGACTGCAGACGCGCCCCCTGCGCCCCAACCCTGGACAACGCAAACGTGGGTTGGCCCAGGTCTGGCGCCCTGGCTGCGGATGTGCCACGATCTGTCCACTTCGCAAGGCCAGTGTCAGGGGTGACCAAATGGTTGAGTCCGAGTACGTGTGTCGAGTTCTGTCCGGAGCTCCACAGTGCCCACGAATTCCCTTGTCCCCCAGGCTGATCGCTGGCCCTGCTCCGTCCCGCGTCAGCGGGACGAGCGCCGTGGACGGGTGCCTGCCCCCCGTCCGGCGGCGCCATCGAGCTCGGGGCGTTCGCCCCGGGGACCACCAAGAAGGGAACGGGAATGAACCGAAAGTTGTGTGTGGCAGCCGCTCTGGCTGTCGGGTTCGGGCTGACGGTCACGCCGGCAGCCACGAGCCACGCGGCCACGAGCTCGGGTAGCACGGGTTCAGCAGCCACGGTGGCGGCGTCAGGAGACGCCATCGCGGTCACGCTGGACGCCTCCGAGGTCGCCTCGGCGCGCAAGGGTGCCGCGTCCGCACGGGCGGGCAAGAAGGAGGACGCCGGGCTGAAGGAGCTCCGCCGTGAGCTGTCGAAGCGGGCGGCCAAGAACGGCCAGACCTACCTCGAGTCCGACACGGAGTCGTTCGCGCTCTCACCGAAGGTCTCGATGGCGGTCCCGAAGGGCCTCGTCATCAAGTCCCTGAAGATCCACACCCAGGGCGACAAGATCGTGGCCGACGTCGAGTCGGAGGACACGACCGCCGCGCAGACCGCGACCCAGGGACAGGGCATGGCGTCCTGGACGACCGTCTCCAGCGGGACCTACGTCATCAAGATCTCCGGCGCGGGCTTCATGGAGTCCAAATGGCTCAAGCGCCGTCTCGCCAACGACGGGTCCGGCACCTACGACTACGTCGCCATGCGCCGGACCGGCCTCGGGCAGCCCTACGAGATCGGTGGGCTCAACTACTCGGTGACCGGCCTCTACATCTCGACCCACGCCACCGACGGAACGAAGGGCAACGTCGTCGACCGGATCGACCAGGCCCCCAGCCAGGACTTCACCGGCAACTGCTCGGGGAGCTACAACATCGGCGTGACGGTCGTGGGCGTGTCTGCGGGCGGCACGTTCGCGGACTGCGACCGGAACGACATCGCCTTCAGTGCGACGGAGAAGGCGTACTACCGCAACTACATGACCCAGGGCGCCGTCTTCAACGGGGGCAACCGCTCGGTCGGCTTCCAGATCGCGGTGAAGATCAGGCAGGGCAAGGCCCTCAACTTCACCAGCTACGCCCGACTGGAGATGGCCCGCTACGTCTACCCGGCGAAGAAGTGCAGCGCGTGGGACAACAACGCCAACTGCTGACCCCCCCTGACGACACCGAAAGGTAGGACCGTGCTCCGTCCCCGCCGCACCCCGCTCACTGCGGCACTGGCTGCGTCCGTGCTGCTGCTCACCGCAGCGTGCGGGCTCGGTGGCGACGGCGGGCAGCCGGGTCCGGACGCCATGGCGTCCGGCCCGGTCGCCCCGGTCCCCGTGGTCACCCCGGCCGGTGCCGCCGACGTCACGTGGGGCGGCGAGGCGTGCCGGATCACCGGCGTCACCTGCGCGGAACACGCCGGGCTGCCCACGGTGCTGCTGCCGGCCGCCTCGGGTGGCAGCAGGGCCGTGGTGCTCGTGGACTTCGGGGGTCCCGGCGGCTCGGTGGAGCAGGCGCTGGACCGGGTCGGCGACCTCGGGCTGCCGGCCGACCTCGGGGTGCTGCTCGTCGGGGAGGCCTGGGAGGTCTCGCCGCCCCCGGAGACCTGCCTCGAGCAGGAGGCGACCCGTCTGGCGCACTGGTCGAGCGTCGCGACCGCGGCCTGCGACCCGGCCCCCTGGACCTTCGACCCCTCCGCCTACCGCGACGCGATCGCGGGAGCCCTGGCTCCGGCGGACGCCACCGTCGCCGCGGCCGTCGGCATCTCCTTCGGCGCCGTGCGGGTCAGCGCGGCGACCGCCCCGTCCGTGCCGCTGGCCCTGCTCAGCCCGGCACCCCCCTCCGGCACCCTGTCCGAGGTCGTCGGCTCGCGGGCATCGGCCATCAGCGCCGCGGCGGTGCGTGCCTGCGGCGCCACCCCCGGATGCGGTCCGGCCGTCTCCCGGATGGGGAGCGCCGCCGTCCGCGACGACGCGGGCTACGAAGCGGCGCTGGCCCTCGTCGGCGCCGCACCCAGCCCCGAGGCCTTCAGCGCCACCGCCCTCAGCCTCGCGACTCCCGACGCGGACTCGACGCGGGCGGCCCTGCACCGTCAGGCCTTCGCGGCGACCTTCCGCTACGGCGACGGTGAGGTCCTGCCCAACCTCGTCTCCTACCGGGGCGGGCTCTGCGGGTGGTACGCCCCCGGGACGGCCCCCGTCGGCGCCATCGGCGACGTGCTGTCGGGAGTGCTCGGCTGCCCTGCCGCTCGCGGGGCGGCGGGAGCGACGGGCTCGGCACCGTCGGACCTCCGCGACCGCACCGGCTGCGTCTTCACCGCGAAGGACGACCTCGTGACGCCCCCGGCCTTCTCACGGGCCTGGACGGCGGCAGCCCCGGGCCTGCAGCCGGCGACCGCGAGCCTGACGTCCCACGGGTCGACGGACGGCGCGGTGGCCGACGTGCTCGGCGGCCTGCCCGACTCCCTGCGGAGCTGCACGCGCTGAGACCGACGCACTGGGCGGCATACGCCCTCTCGCGGGTGACGCGCCTCAGACGGCGGGCACGCCCACCGTCATCGGGATGCCGGTCTCGCGCTCCGAGACGATCCACAGCGTCTCGATGGCGCCGTCAGCCCCGGGACGGACGACCGGGCGGCGGACCGCCGGGCCCGAGCCGCCCCAGCGCGGGGCATAGAGCTCGCCGCCGCGCGCCTCCGGGTCTGTCGCGGCGCGCAGCTGCGGGAGGGCGCCATCGGCCGGCGTCATCCCGGCGCGGGCCGCCATCAGGGGCAGCAGCGGCGCGAGCCGTCCGCCGCCGCCGGACGCGATCGTCGTCGGCGAGAGGTCGGTGTTGGACAGGCCGGGGTGGGCCATCAGGCTCTGGGCGGCGACGCCGGCCCGCGCGAACTCGCGCTGGAGGCCGAGCGCGAAGTGGTGGTTCGCGAGCTTGGACTGGCCGTATGCCGTCCACGGCGAGTAGGTGCCGCGCAGGTGCGGGTTGGTCGGGTCGAGCGGCCGACCCATGTGCCGCGCGGTGCTCGTCACGGAGACGACGCGGGCGGCCGGGGCCGCGAGCAGGGCCGGCATGAGCAGCGCGGTGAGCGCCCAGTGGCCCAGGTGGTTCACACCGAGCTGGGTCTCGAAGCCGTCGGCCGTCGTGCCCTCCGGGATCGCCATGACACCGGCGTTGTTGACGAGGACGTCGACGGCGTCGTGCCCGGCGAGGATCGTCGCGGCGGCCTCGCGGACGCTGTCGAGCGAGGCGAGGTCGAGGGTGACGAGCTCGAGGTCGGCGTCAGGCGTCTCCGCCCGGATCTCCCGCATCGCGTCGGCCGCCTTGGTCCGGTTGCGCACTGCCATGACGACGTGCGCGCCGGCTCCGGCGAGGGCCTTGGCCGTCTCCAGGCCGAGGCCGCCGTTGGCTCCCGTGACGACGGCGACGCGGCCGTGCTGGTCGGGGATGGAGGATCGGGTGAAGGTCATGGTGGCCTGTTCGGTTTCGGGGTCGGACCGGTCGGCCCGGGTCGCGAGGAGCGCCCGCCGGGTCAACGTCCCGGGCTCGCCCCGGATTCCGGGCGGCAGGCATCAAGCGGCAGATCAGTCTGCATGACGGGTCGTCAGCGCAGCAGCGGACGCCGACTGATCCGCAGACTGATTGCACGTCGCGGAAGGAGCAGGTTCTCGGCCGCACGAAGTACGACGTGCCGCCGAACCGCGGATGGGCGTAAGGAGGTAGGGATCCTCAAAACAGGCGATTTCGGCACACAATTGCCGACGCGTCGCTACGGTCCGTTCATCACTGGACCGCGGTCAGGGCAAAGATGCGTCGTGGGTGGATGTTGGCAGCGTGTACGACCATCGTGTCGGCACTGGTGTTTCCGGTCGCTTCGGCGACCGCAGAGGGCAAGGCGACCCCACCAGCGGCCCCCGACCCGTGTACGGAACACATCGCCTACCAGGTCGATGCGGCCGGCTACTTCAACGCAGGTGTCGGCACCAACGCCCAGTGCGAGCCGCAGGCCGGCAGCTGGGACCTGACGTACCGGTGGCCGTACGGCCCCGGCACCTCGTTCACCACGGTGAAGTCCGAGAGCGGCACGTACGTGCTCGGCCAGGACGTGCCCGACTTCTACGCCGCGTTCGCCAACTTCCAGGACCCCGAGCACATCGGCGCCGGGCTGCTCAAGGTCCCCGGGGAGATCGTCCCGAACCGGGTCGTGTTCGGCACCTGGCCCAACCTGTCAGGCAACGTCTGGTGGAGGCACGATGCGGGGACGCGGTAGGCGGCTCGCGGTGGCAGCAGTAGCCGCCACGGTTGCCGCCACGGTCGGCCTCGCAGCATGCCTGAACACCGACGCTGCCGACCAGAAGGTCATCGACCGCCTCACCAGGCTCGACGTGCTGACCGTTCCTCCACGCGGGTCCGAGCTGTCCCGGACCAGCGCGAAGGGTGGCGGCAACCAAGCCATCCGCACCCCCTCGACGGCCACCGTCGTCTACGCCACGACCCGCGCGCCCGCCGAGGTGGGGCAGGACTTCCACTCGCGGTTCGACTCGACATGGCGTTTCGTCGACAACCCGGGCGGCCCTCTCGGCGGTTGGCAGGGGAGCGGGGCTCTCGTCAGCGACCCCGGCACCGTGGCGAACGTGCTGGCCCGCCGCGTCACACCCAGCGACAAGGCTCCCGGCGGCAGCCAGTCCGTGGTGACGGTGACCGTGTCGGCGACCCGCCCCGCGTGAGTAGCCGGTGCGGGTGGGTCGACCGGTCCCAGCCGAGGGCGGCGGCGACGGTGCGCAGCGAGACGCGGTGGTGGTCATCGAGCGCAGCCAGCGCTGCTGGCCGCGAGGCACCATCCCGCACGGCACGCGGAGCAGGACGCACGAGGGCCTGCTGCGCCAGCGCGCGGGCGGACGCCACCCTGGCGGTGTCAGGGGTGTCGGGACGGTCCGGCGGAGCCGGGGCGGCGCTGCCGCGGATGGCGGACACGGCGAACTGCGAACGGACACGAGAGTCCAGTGCGTGGGGCATTGGATCACTTGTGCCGGGGCGAGCCCCGGTGCAGTCACATCTGGCAGGACGTCGAGGACG
>JBDSSS010000168.1:0-7580 GCA_039928615.1 Terracoccus sp.
CGGGCCGAGTGCCCGGCCCCTTCGTCGTGACGGGAGCCGAGACTGCGGTCAGCTGCGCGCGCCGGTCGGCGGGCGCTCAGCGGATCGGCTGACCCGGGCCGATCCCGACGATGTGCAGGGCCACGACCCGGGGCCCGTCGACCTCGATGGTGACCCGTTGGCCGGCCCGCAGCAGGCGCAGCCCGCTCGCGTCGAAGGGCTCGTGGTCGAAGCCGACCTCCAGCCCGTCGTCGAGCAGGACCGACCCGGAGCGGCTCTCGGGGTCGAAGCGGTGCACGGACGCCTGCATGGGACTCATCCAACCAGAGCCGCGGGCCGCCAGGACCGCTCGGGTGGCGGCCCCGAGCCCGAGGCGGTCGGCCTCCGCGAGGGACGCGGCGTCGTCGACGTCGGTCCGGAGGCGGGGGAGGCGCAGCTCGAGCCGGTGGGCGCCGTCGTCGGAGTGGGCAGCGGCACTCCCGGTGCCGAAGTGGGGGACGAAGCCCGGGACGGAGTCGGTGCCGCAGCGCAGCACCGTCCCGGTGCCCGCGCCGTCGGGGACGAAGGACTGGTCGTGGGCCGCGGCAGCGTCGAGGGCGGCACGCAGGTCGGCCGGTGCGAGCGCCGGCAGGTCCCCGAGCAGGGCCGCCGCCCGGCTCCCGTCCGGCACCCGGAGCAGGCCCGCCGTGACGGCGCCGTTGAGCCCCGTGCCGGGGTCCGGCACCGTGACGCACCCGCGTCGCCGCCAGTGGACGGTCAGGTCGACGTCGGAGCTGACGAGCACGACGTGCCCGGCGCCGACCGCCTCGGTCACCGCACCCAGGGTGTCGTCGGCAATGGCCCGGCTCAGGGCGGCGCGGTGTGGGCCGGCGGCCCGCGCGAGGCGGGACTTGCCCTGCCTCGTGTCCTTGACCGGGACGACGACGGACCAGCGCGGGGCCCGTGGGGGATCGGTGTGCGTCGACATTCTGGGGTCAATCGTCGCACTCGCCGCCCCGCTGCTCGACACCGCGTCGGCTGGTGGACAAGATGATGGATGCGCCCCGACCGGGGCTCGCGAGACGAGGAGGCCGTCCCAACGTGAGCGGTGCACGTTCCACGCGGCCACCCGTCGTCTACCGCCTGCTGGCCCTCGTCCTGCGCCCGTTGTTGATGGCCCTGACCAAGCGCGACTGGCGGGGCCTGGAGCACATCCCGGAGCGCGGTGGATTCGTCGTCTCGCCCAACCACATCTCGTATGCCGACCCGCTCGTCTTCGCGCACTTCATGTTCGACAGCGGCCGCGAGGCCTACTTCCTCGGCAAGGACAGCCTCTTCGCCCTGCCCGTCGGAGGATGGCTGCTGCACAAGGCCGGCCAGATCCCGGTCTACCGAAACTCCTCGGCGGCCGCTGACTCCTACCGCGCCGCCGTGGCCGCGGTGCGGGCGGGCAAGGCCGTGGGGATCTTCCCGGAAGGCACCATCACCCGCGACCCCGACCTCTGGCCGATGCGGGGCAAGACCGGTGCCGCGCGGGTGGCGCTCGAGACCCGCTGCCCCCTCGTCCCGGTGGCCCAGTGGGGCGCCCAGGACATCCTCTCGCCCTACGGCAAGCGGATCCGTCTCTTCCCGCGCCGGACGATGCAGATGACGGCCGGGCCACCCGTCGACCTCGACGACCTCTACGGCAAGCCCCTCGACAGCGCCGTGCTGCGCGAGGCGACGAACCGTCTGATGGACGCCATCACGGTGCTGCTCGAGCAGGTCCGGGGCGAGCAGAGCACCCACGAGCGCCTCGACCCCCGGGCCCACGGCCTGCCGGAGGTGGGCTCCCCGCTGCGCCACGGAGAGGTCGCGAGACCCGTCCGCCGCGACACCATCAGCACCACAAGCGCCGACACCACCAGCACCACCAGCACCGAGACCACGGAGGGTGGCGCGGCATGACGAGGGTCGCGGTGATGGGCACCGGAAGCTGGGGCACGGCCTTCGCCGTGATCCTCGCCGATGCCGGCGCGGAGGTGACGATGTGGGCCCGGCGCGACGAGGTCGCCGCCCAGATCAACGACGGTCGCAACAGCGACTACCTGCCCGAGCTCGAGCTGCCGACCTCCGTGCGGGCGACGACCGACCCGGCCGCGGCCTGCGCCGAGGCCGACATCGTCGTGCTGGCGGTTCCGTCCCAGACGCTGCGCGCCAACCTGGAGAGCTGGGGCGGAGCGATCCCGGGGGGTGCCGATGTCGTCTCGCTGATGAAGGGCGTCGAGCTGGGCACGACGAAGCGGATGAGCGAGGTCATCGCGGAGGTCGCCGGGGTGCAGGAGCGTCGGATCGTCATCCTCTCGGGGCCCAACCTGGCCAAGGAGATCGCCCGTCGGCAGCCAGCGGCGAGCGTCGTCGCGTGCGTCGACCCCGCCGCGGCCGAGCGCGTGGCCGCAGCCTGCGCCACCCGGGTCTTCCGGCCCTACACCTCGACCGACGTCGTCGGTGCGGAGGTGTGCGGTGCGACGAAGAACGTCGTCGGCCTCGCCGTCGGGATGGCCGAGGGGATGGGGTTCGGCGACAACACCAAGGCGACGATCATCACCCGCGGGCTCGCCGAGACGACCCGGCTCGGGCTGGCGCTCGGGGCAGAGCCGGAGACCTTCCTCGGCCTCGCCGGGGTCGGTGACCACATCGCGACGTGCATGTCGCCGCTCTCGCGCAACCACGCCTTCGGGGTGCGGCTCGGCCAGGGGCTGGCCGTCGACGAGGTCGTCGCCGCGACCCGGCAGACCGCCGAGGGGGTCAAGTCGTGCCAGTCGATCCTCGAGCTGGCCCGTGACCACGGGGTGGACATGCCGATCGTCGAGCAGGTCGTCGCCGTCGTCCGGGACGGCCAGTCGGCCGCCGACGTCGGGCCGAAGCTCATGTCGCGCGACCTCAAGGCGGAGAAGCACTAGCGGAGGCCCGCTGGCTGACCGCCCCGCCGCCGGCCGACCGCCGTCCGATACGGACTAGTCGAGCGCGAGCCCCCGGCGCAGCGCCGCGTCGAGGTCGTGCCACAGGTCCTCGACGTGCTCGATGCCCACCGAGAGCCGCAGCAGGTTCTCCGGCACGGACGTCGGCTCCGACGGGTGGCGCCGGCGACGCTCGAGCTGGGACTCGACCCCGCCGAGGCTCGTCGAGTGCAGCCAGAGGGCCGTCGCGTCGCAGACCCGGTCGGCTGCCGCGGCGTCACCGGCCACGTCGATCGCGAGCATCGCCCCGTTGCCGGGGAAGCGGACCCGGGCGACCCCTGGGTGTTCGGCGAGCCGACGAGCCAGCTCGGCGGCGTTCGCGCACGCCCGTTCGAAGCGGACCGAGAGCGTCCGCAGGCCGCGCAGCGCGAGAAAGACCTCCATCGGGCCCGCGATCGAGCCGTGCAGGGTGCGGTGTCGCTTGAGCCGCGCGCCGATCTCCCGTCCTCGCTCGTCGTCGGCGACGACCGTGGCGCCGAGGACGACGTCGGAGTGGCCGGCGAGGTACTTGGTGACGGAGTGGACGACGACGTCGGCCCCGAGGCCGAGCGGGCGGGAGAGCAGCGGGGTTGACAGGGTGTTGTCGACGACGCTCGTCACCCCGCGCTCGCGGGAGGCGCCGAGGACGGCCGGCAGGTCGGTGACGTCCATCAACGGGTTGGTCGGGGACTCGAGCCAGAGCAGGTCGGCGCCGTCGAGTGCGGCCAGGAACCCGGCGGTGTCGGCGGCAGCCACCCGGATGACGCGCCCCCCGGACTGCTCGTGCGCGAGGAGCAGGTCGTGGGTGCCGTTGTAGGTCTGGTCCGGGGCGACGACGGTGCCCTGCCAGGGCAGCAGCGACAGCGCCGCAGAGATCGCTCCCATCCCCGAGCCGTGCACGAGGGCGGTGCCTCCCTCGAGCCCGCCGAGCGCGGACTCGAAGGCGTCCCACGTCGGGTTGCCGACGCGCGCGTAGTTGACCGGGCCGTCAGCGGCATACGTCGAGGTGAGCTCGACCCCGACGTTGACGGGGGCGCCGGGGCGTCGCGGCGGGCGACCTGCGGCCACGACGTGGCTCTCGACGTGCAGGGACCGGGGATCGACGTCATGGCTCACCCACGCAGCCTACGAGGGGGCTCCGACACGTCCGGCTAGAGTCTCGACTGATGACCACGGACCAGCCCCCGACCTCTGCGTCGAAACCTCGCCCGCGCGTCGCCGTCGTCTTCGGCGGTCGCTCCTCGGAGCACGCGGTCTCGTGCGCCACCGCGGCCGGCGTGCTGCGGGCCATCGACCGCGAGGCCTGGGACGTCATCCCCATCGGGATCACCCGCGAGGGGCAGTGGGTGCTCGCGGAGGACGAGCCCGCCCGCTTCGAGCTGACCCCCGGGCACGTGCCCGAGGTGACCGCGGAGGCGGCCCACGTCGTGCTCCCGCTGTCGACCCGGGAGACCACCCTCACCGTGCTCGAGCCCGGCGTCGCGCCACGCGAGCTCGGTGAGGTCGACGTCGTGCTCCCGCTGCTGCACGGCCCCTTCGGCGAGGACGGCACACTCCAGGGCCTGCTCGAGCTGTCGGACGTGCGCTACGTCGGCTCTGGCGTGTTCGCCTCTGCCGCAGGCATGGACAAGCACTACATGAAGCTCGTCTTCGCCGGTCACGGCCTGCCTGTCGGGCCGTATGCCGTCATCACCGACCGCGCGTGGCGTGCCGATCGCGCGGGTGCCCTCGCGTCCTGCGAGGCCCTGGCGTACCCCCTGTTCGTCAAGCCGGCGCGGGCCGGGTCCTCGATGGGGATCACGAAGGTCGACCGGCCCGAGGACCTCGAGGCGGCCGTCGAGACGGCCCGCGGGCACGACCCCAAGGTCGTCGTCGAGCAGGGCATCGTCGGTCGCGAGATCGAGTGCGCCGTGCTGCAGGGTCGGGGGACCGACGCCCCTCGCACCTCGCAGGTGGCGGAGGTGGCCGTGCACGCCAACCACGCCTTCTACGACTTCGAGGCGAAGTACCTCGCCGAGTCCGACGTCGACCTCAGCTGCCCCGCCGACGTGCCGGACGAGGTGTCGCAGCAGGTGCGCCGGCTGGCCGGGCTCGCCTTCGAGGCGCTCGGCTGCGAGGGGCTGGCCCGGGTCGACTGCTTCTACACCGCCGACGGCGACGTCATCGTCAACGAGATCAACACGATGCCCGGGTTCACCCCGCACTCGATGTACCCCCAGATGTGGGCAGCCTCCGGTCTGGCCTACCCGGACCTCATCGACGAGCTGATCACGCTGGCCCTCGAGCGGCGGGTCGGGCTGCGCTGACGTCGGTCAGCTGCAGCGCCGCCCGTTGCTCGGCAGTGCCTCCGCGGCCGCGGTGAAGGCCGGCAGCAGCAGCGGCACGGCCCCGTAGCCCGCTGGCGCGAGCACCTCGATCGCGGGGTCCCTCCCGTACGTCGTGGCTGCGCCGCCGTCGCTCAGCTCGCGCACGACCCAGTCCACGCCGTCGACGGTCACGCAGAGGTCCGTGGTCGGCCCGAGCGGGTCCAGGCCGCAGCGGGCGATGAGGGCAGGGTCGCCCCAGGCGGCCACCCACGGGGCCTCGGGGCGGGTCGTCACGCGCTCGCGACCGCTGACCGACGACGGCCACGGGATGCCCGCGCAGACCGGAGCCGCGGCCTGCGGGGCGGCTGCGACCTCAGGGGCGGACGAGCAGCCGGACAGCACCACGACGGCTGCGCAGAGCGCCGCCGTCGAGGTGCCACGGGTGATGCTGCGGATGGTGGGGGAGCCTCAGACGTGCACGACCGTGCAGGTCAGGGTCCGCGTGATCCCCGCGACGTCCTGGAGCTTGGCGATGACCAGTCGCCCCAGGTCGTCGACGTTGGCCGCCTCCACCCGCGCGATGACGTCATACGGGCCGGTCACGTCCTCGGCCAGGGTCACGCCGGAGATGCCGGCAATCTGCTCCGCGACACTGGCGGCCTTGCCGACCTCGGTCTGAATCAGGATGTAGGCCTGAACCACGAGTCACCTCTTTGTGTTGGTCGTTCGGTGGCGGGCCCCGAGCAGGACGGGGCCGCGGGACGGGACGGCAGCGGGCCGACCCGACGATCCGTCGGAGCCCCGGACGACGGGCGACCGGGTGTCCCGGGGATCGTGCCCTGACGCTACCGTGCGGGGGGATGTTTCGTCCCGACGAGCCGCGCATGTCGACGCGATGAAGGGTGATTCGTGACCACGAGTTCGACGGGCAGTTCGGCAGGGCGCGTGACCGCGAGTCCGGCCCAGAGTCCGGCCATGGATCCGACCATGAACCCGACCGTGCCTCCGACCCTGCCTCCGACCCTGCCTCCGACCGGGCGACGGGGCCCGCTCATGTCCGGCGGCACGCCGCTCAGCTCCCTGGCCGAGCAGGGCCTGCTGGCTCGGATCCTGCCACTGTTCCCCTCCGGTGACGTCGTCGTCGTCGGCCCCGGTGACGACGCGGCCGTCCTGCGCACCAGCTCGCGCGTCGTCGCGACGACCGACACCGTCGTGCTGGGCCGTGACTGGGTCGACGCGTGGAGCTCGGGCGCCGACATCGGGCACAAGGTCGTCGTGCAGAACCTCGCGGACGTCGCCGCCATGGGTGGCCGCGCCACCGGGGTGCTGCTCACGCTCGTCGCCGGCCCCGAGCTCGCCGTGGAATGGGTGCTCGACCACGCCGAGGGGGTGGCGCAGGCCTGCGCCGAGCTCGGGGTCGCCGTGCTCGGCGGTGACCTGTCCTCTGCTCCGGCGGGCATCGTCGTCGTCTCGGTCACCGCATTGGGCACGATCGAGGGTGAGCCCGTGCTCCGCTCAGGGGCCCGCCCGGGTGACCAGCTCGCCGTGTGTGGCTCGCTCGGCCTGGCGGCGGCGGGCCTCGTGCTCCTCGCCGAGGGTCGAGAGGACGCGCACCCCACCGCGGTGGCCCGTCAGCGCCGACCGACGAGCCCGCTGGGCGCCGGACCCGAGGCGGCCCGGGCCGGTGCGACGGCGATGCTCGACATCTCCGACGGCCTGCTTCGCGACGGCGGGCGCATCGCCGTCGCGAGCGGGGTCGTCATCGACGTCGAGTCGGACGCGGTCCGCCGCGACGTCGAGGGCCTCGTGCCGGCCCTCGGCGCCGAAGCGGCCCGCGAGTGCGTGCTCACGGGCGGGGAGGAGCACTCCCTGCTCGCGACCTTCCCTCCCGGTGACCTGCCGGGGGACTGGCGCCGTATCGGCGACGTGCGGGCGGTCGGGCCCGGGCAGCGTGCGGGGGTCCTCGTCGACGGCGCGGCCCCGCTGCACTCCGGCTGGGACCACTTCCGGCCCGACTGACGACGAAGGCCGGTCCCCAAGGGGAACCGGCCGGTCGATCGTGCGTCAGGGGGAGGTCAGCGAGCGACCTTGCCCGCCTTGAGGCACGAGGTGCAGACGTTGAGTCGCTTGGGCGTCACGCCACCGACCATCGTGCGAACGCGCTGGATGTTCGGGTTCCAGCGCCGCTTGGTACGGCGGTGCGAGTGCGAGATGTTGTGACCGAAGCTCGGTCCCTTGCCGCAGACGTCGCAGTTGGCAGCCACGGGTATCTCCTGAGTTGTCGATGTTGACCAAAGTCCTGGGCATTCCGGCCCCGGGCAACCGGGACCCACACGGG
>JBDSSS010000169.1:0-4456 GCA_039928615.1 Terracoccus sp.
CCTCATCTTCGTGTCGCACGACCTCTCCGTCGTGCGTCACGTCTGTGACCGGGTCGCCGTGATGAGCGATGGGCTCGTCGTGGAGACGGGCGCGACGGAGCAGATCTACGAGAATCCGCAGCACGACTACACCCAGCGCCTCCTCCGGGCGGCGCCGACGATGCGTCGGGCGCTCGAGGGCGCCGGCGCAGCAGACCTGTTGGGAGACAGCGCGTGAGCACCACCTACCGACCGAACCACCCAGCGGGCCTGCCGATCGGCGAGGGCTGGGTCATGGTCGACACCACGGCGGAGGTGCGTTTCCCCTACACGGGTGAGATCGTCGCTGACGCGCCCGTCGGCACGAGCGAGCAGGCGACACAAGCGATCTCGAATGCCGTGGAGCTGCGACAGCGCGTGGGCGCGGTCCCGTCTCACGCCCGTCGTGCGGCGCTGATCGAGACCCACCGGGTGCTGACGGAGCAGCGGGACCAGCTCGAGCAGCTGCTCGTCCTCGAGACGGGCAAGCCGCTCGTCGACTGCCGGGTCGAGGTCGACCGCACCCTGCTGACCCTGCTCACCTCCGCCGAGGAGGTGGCCCGGCTGCACGGCGAGACCGTGCCGCTCGACCTGCTCCCGAGCGGCGAGGGCCTGCTCGGTTTCTGGGTGCGCAAGCCGATCGGGGTCGTCGTCGGCATCGCCGGCTACAACTACCCGCTGCTGCTGGCGACCCACAAGCTCGCACCGGCGTTGGCCGCCGGCTGTCCCGTCATCATCAAGCCGGCACCGCAGACGCCCCTGGCGACGCTGTGGCTCGTGCACGTGGTGCGGGAGGCGCTGGCCGCG
Source organism: Terracoccus sp. (assembly GCA_039928615.1). GTDB lineage: Bacteria > Actinomycetota > Actinomycetes > Actinomycetales > Dermatophilaceae > JBDSSS01. The sequence continues at coordinate 826 of JBDSSS010000169.1, forward strand.
GTCGACGTGCCCCGGGCCGCGGTCCAGCTCGTCACCGGCGGGGTCGAGGTCGGGGTAGCCCTGACGACCGACCGCCGGGTGGGGGCCGTGTCGTTCACGGGCTCCGCCGGGGTCGGCCACCAGATCGCGCGGGACGCCGCGCCGACCAAGGTGCTGCTCGAGCTCGGCTCGAACTCCGCGCTCGTCGTCGCGGCCGATGCGGACGTGGCCGCCGCTGCCGGTGCCGTCGTCCGAGGTGGCTACTACGCCTCGGGCCAGGCGTGCATCAGCGTGCAGCGGGTCGTCGTCGTCGAGTCGGCGCGGGCCGCCTTCCTCGAGGCACTCACGGCCCGGATGGGGGAGGTGGTCGTGGGCGACCCCCGCGAGGCCACGACCCGCGTCTCGGCGCTCATCGACGGCCGGTCGACCGAGCGCGTGCGTGAGTGGGTGGCGGCGGCCGTGGCCGGTGGGGCGACCCTCGTGCACGGTGGTGACGTCGTCGACGGGGTGATGCAACCGACCCTCCTGCTCGATGTGCCGGACGGTGAGCTCGCTTGGGACGAGGAGGTCTTCGGACCGGTCGTGGCCGTGCGGTCGGTCTCGGACTTCGACGAGGCCGTCGAGGTGGTGAACCGGTCGCGCTACGGGCTGCACGCCAGCGTCTTCACGGCCGGTCTCGACACGGCGTTCGCGGCCATCGACCGGATCGAGACCGGTGGCGTCGTCGTCAACGAGGTGCCCGGCTTCCGCTCCGACGTCATGCCCTACGGCGGCGTCAAGGACTCCGGCGCCGGCCGCGAGGGCCCGCGCTTCGCGATCGAGGAGCTGACCGTCACCCGGATGGCGATCATCCGCCCGACCACCTGACCTGCTTGCCCCGAACCTGATCTGACTGCCCGACCCCGGACGAAGGAGTCCCGATGACGAGCACCACCACACCGCCCGAGCGCCCCGACTATGCGCGGCTGTTCCGCCTCGACGGGCGGCGGGCCGTCGTCGTCGGCGCCGGCAGCGGCATCGGACGGGAGAGCGCCCTCGCCCTCGCCGCACACGGCGCCGAGGTGGTCTGCGTCGACCGGGACCTCGCCGCGGCGGAGGAGACGGCGGCGCTGGGAGCGGGGTCAGCGGCATACGAGCTGGACGTCACGGATGCGGCCGCGGTGGATCGGGCGGCAGCGGAGTTGGGGGCGGTCGACGTGCTCGTCTTCACCGCCGCGACCAACGTGCGCAAGCGCGTGCTCGACTACACGGCAGAGGAGTTCGATCGGGTGGTCGGTCTCAACCTGCGGGCGTCCTTCGACCTCGTGCGAGCGTTCGGCGCCGGCATGGCGGAGCGGGGCCGGGGGAGCATCATCGGGTTCAGCTCGATCCGGGCCGTGACCGTCGAGCCGGGTCAGGGCGTGTATGCCGCGACGAAGGCGGGCATGGTGCAGCTGCTCCGTGCAGCAGCCGTCGAGCTGGGACAGCAGGGGGTGCGCGTCAACGCTATCGCCCCGGGCATCGTCGACACCCCCCTGACGGCCCAGATCCGGGCCGACGAGCAGTGGTCGGAGGCCTATGCGAGCAAGAGCGCCCTCGGGCGCTGGTCGCGACCGGACGAGCTGGCCGGGGCCGTCGTCTACCTCGCATCGGATGCGTCGTCGTTCGTCACGGGGAGCCAGCTCTTCGTCGACGGCGGGTGGACGGTCATCGACGGGCGCTACACACCGCCGACGTGAGCCGCCGTCCCGGTCGTCGGACGGCTGGGGCTGTGGAGAACCTCAGCAGCGTCGCGGCGCGGGTGGCCATGCTCGGGGGATGAGCTTCGAGGACCTGCCCAGGGACTGGGCACAGCGACCACTGACCGATCCCGACATCTTCGAGGACGTCGTCGACCTCGTCACCCGCGAGAAGTCCCGTGCGGCAGGCGCGATCATGCTGTTGCTGTGTCATCCCGACGGGAGGATGCTCCAGCCGATCGCCATCGAGGACGACACGGGACCGGTCGCCCTGGAGGTGGTTGACGACGGTTTGCGGGCACTCCTGTCCGGGTTGGTCCAGCACGGGATGGAGCACGTCGTCATCGTCATCGCGCGCCCCGGTGGGGTGGAGGTGACCGAGCAGGACCGTCACCTCAAGGCCGTCTTCGAGGCGGGCTGCTGCGCGGCCGGCATGGAGCTGCTCGGGCTCGCCGTCGCGGCTCCCGAGGGGGTCGTGGCGATCCCGACGGGCCGGTCGAGCGACGCTGCCTGACCTGGGGTGCTCGCCGCGGCTCGTCTGGTGGGACACGGGTGGGCCCGGCCGTACGTCACTGCTCCGCCTGGCGTAGCAGTGACGTACGCGACGCAGGACAGGCCCGGCGCCTGAGGTCACTCGTTGACGAGGACCCCGCGCGCCTCCTGGACGGTGACGGCGGTGGCTGGGCCGGGAACGGTGACGGTGCTCGGGATCGGGTCCCAGGTGCGCCCGTCGAGGCTGAAGTCGGCGCCGAACGTCGTCTCCACGCGGACGGCGAACTCCCCGGCCCCGGTGTAGACGTGGGTGACGTCGCCGTCGGGGTACGTGCCCCCGGCGGAGGTCGTGGGACCGAACCGCGAGCCGTCCCCGAAGACGTAGCTGAAGCCGACGAGGCGGGGCCGGATCCGGACGGGGACCCCACGGAGGGTCGCGGCATCGATCTCGCCGGGCTCGAATCCGGTTGTCGTCCAGTCGACCCGGTAGAAGGTCGCGAGATTGACGAGCGTCGTGTTGCCGGCAGGCTGGCTCGAGACCTGGGGTCGGGCCCACGGGGTGCGCAGGAACTGGGCCGTGATGTCGGCCATCGAGATCGTCGGCCGGGCCCCCGGCGCCACGTCCGACGCACAGGTCAGGCCGACGGTGGCCCACGGTTCGGTGACCGCACCGGCCTGGAGGGTCTGGCGCCAGATCCGCAACAGCGGCCCGAGCTGGTCCGGAGGACAGTCGCGCAGGGCGTGCACGCAGGAGACGTCCTGCGTCGGAGACCCGGGCCGGGCCTGGGCGCAGTCGTTGAGCGAGAGGTACTGATAGACCGGCGCATCATCCGCCCGGATCGCCACGACGGAACCACCCTTGTCACCCGGATACTTCCCCAACTTCAACACCTGATCTCGCGACATAAGGCCCGTAACGATGGCGGTTTGGTCCGTATCGCATACGTCCAATTGCTTACATCCTCCGGCTGCGGGGGCTGGAGTTGCCTCAAGAAAGACCATGGACAGACCTAGCAGTCCTGCTGCGAATATTCTCCTCACGTTTGAGCTTTCTGTAGACGGGCGATCACCCATCGAGTCTTGTATTCGAGAGTTACGACAAACGCCAACTTCGCCGCGCGCGTTCTGTCGACGGTCAGGCCGCCACCATCGAGGACTGGAACCGAGCGCTGATTCAGATCGACGAGAACTCGTCGTGAGTCATTGGTGAATTCCATAGTGGATGCATAGTTGACGTGCACAAGGTTGCCGCCATAGTGGTGCCCATCCCCTTTAACATCCCGAACCCCTTGCGCTAACGATTCGCACGTGGTGCATTGCTTTTGGGATAGCCCGTTCAAAGGTGCGTCGTCTGCCTCAACAAATGCGCGATTCAATTGTTCGAAGTAGAAGCGGGCGAAGGCTTCGGCGCCTTGCATGGTCTCTGGGCGGGCGGCGTTGGG
>JBDSSS010000170.1:0-4814 GCA_039928615.1 Terracoccus sp.
GTGGTCGATCGGTAGCTGGTGCCACCGATCGACCACGCGCTGCATCTCCGTGGAGACCTCCTGCGGGACAGGGGACCTCACGAGGGTCGAGACCTCAGTTGCGCAGGCGCGCGAAGAGCCGGACGAACTCGATGTAGAGCCAGACCACCGAGACGATGAGGCCGTGGGCGAGCAGCCACGAGTACTTCTGCGGCGCGCCGACCCGGACCGCGTGGTCGATGGAGTCGAAGTCGATGGCCAGCGAGTAGGCGGCGAGGGCCGTGCCGAGGATGCTGAGGCCGATGCCGAGCGGGCCGCTGCCGCCGAAGCCCCAGCCGTCGATGACGCCGGTGAGGAGCAGGACGAACTGGAGCACGGAGAAGATCGCGTAGCCGACGACCGCGAAGAAGAAGATCCGGCGGGTCTTGGAGTTGACCTTGACGAAGCCCGTCGCGTAGCCGATGTACATCGCGGCGAAGGTGCAGAGCGTGGCGAGGACCGCCATCGTCACGACGCCCTGGTAGGCCTGGATGTTGTTGATGAACTGGCTGAAGGCACCGACGAAAAGGCCCTGGACCACGGCGTAGAGCACGATGAGCGGGACGGACACCTTCTTCATGAAGGCGATCGCGAAGCCGAGCCCGAGGCCGACGATCGCGCCACCGAGCCAGAAGGCGTAGCCGAGCGACGGGTTGCCGTCGGACACGAACCACGACACCCCGGCCGCGGCGAGGAGCACGACGAAGAGGCTGAGGCTCTTCATCACGACGTCGTCGATGGTGACCCGGCCCGTGTCGGCGGGACCGGCCGGCGTGCCCGAGTACATGTCGTTCAGCTGCTGCGCCGTCATCGACTCCTGCGCGGCCATGCCGCCGGTGACGCCCTGGCTCGCGGCCTGCGGGTTCTGCGAGCTCTGGGACGAGTTGAAGCCGGCGTAGCGCTCCTTCTCGATCTGCTTGTCGAGGCGGTCGAAGACCGGGTTCTTTGATGCCATGACTCTGTGCCTCCCCGACACCTAGGTGTCACGCTGCGTGACGACTGTTCACAGGGTAAGCGATCGGGTGGTGCCATGTGGTTCCCGTTGCCTGCCCCGCGACGCCACCGCAACCCAAACGTGACGGGCTGCTCCGGGACGCCGGGGGTGGACGGCATACTGATCCCCTTGCCCCCGTGGCCCAACCGGCAGAGGCAGGCGACTTAAAATCGCCACAGGTGAGGGTTCGAGTCCCTCCGGGGGTACTCGCTCAGCGCACCTGCGACAGCGCGATGCCGTCGAGGATGTCGTGCTCCGACGTGACCACCTCGGTGAGTCCCGCTGCGTCGCAGACCCGCTGGACGATGCGGCGCCACACGAGCGCGCCGGCGCCGATAACGTCGACCCGGCCCGGGTGCATGTAGGGCAGCGCCGCCCGTTGCTCGCGGCTCATCGCCAGCAGGTCGGACGCCGCCTCGCGCACCTCGTCGACGGGTGACCGGGACAGGTGGATCGCCTCGGGGTCGTATGCCGTGAGGCGGAGCCGGTGGGCCGTGATCGTCGTGACACTGCCGGCGAGCCCGACGAGCGCACCGAGCCCCTCGAAGGACACGACCTCGTTGGCCCGGTCGATGGCCGTGTCGACGTCGGTGAGGGCCGCCGCGACCTCGGCCTCGGAGGGCGGGTCGCTGGCGAGGTGGCGCTCCGTGAGTCGCACGCACCCGATGTCGACGGACCGCGCGGCCTCGACGCTGTCGGTGCCGCGGACGAACTCCGTCGACCCGCCGCCGAGGTCGACGACGAGGTAGGGGCCGATCACCCCGGCCGCGGCCAGGCCACCGGTCGCACCGGCGAAGGACAGGGCCGCCTCCTCGTCGCCCGAGACGACCTCGGGCGAGACGGGCCGGCCCCAGTGCTCGAGGAAGGCTGCCCGGACACCCTCGATGAACTCAGCGGCGTTGCTCGCGTCGCGGGAGGCGGAGGTCGCCACGAAACGCACGCGGTCGGCCCCGAGCTCGCGGCACGTCGCGGCATACTCCCGGGCGACCCGCAGGGTGCGCTCCATCGACTCCGGGGCGATCTGCCCGGTGCGGTCCACACCGTGACCGAGGCGGACGATCTCCATCCGGCGGACCACGTCGGTCAGCACCCCGGTCGCCTCGTCGACGTCGGCGACGAGCAGGCGGATCGAGTTGGTGCCGCAGTCGATCGCGCCGACCCGGGTGGGCTCACTCATGCGTGGTCTCCTCCTCGTCCTGTGCGTCCTCGGCTGCGTGCACGAGCGCGCACGACGAGGGGGTCCACCAGGGCTCGAGCCGCTCGAGAGTCTCGTCACCGAGCGGGTTGACCCCCGGGCCGGCGGCGAGCGAATGGGCCACGAGCACGTGGAGGCACTTCACCCGGGTCGGCATCCCCCCGGCGGACACCCCGTCGATCTCCGGGACGTCGCCCAGCTCGGCGCGCTGGGCGAGGTAGCTCTCGTGGGCTGCGGCATACGCGACCGCCAGCTGCTCGTCCTCGCCGAGCCTGGCCGTCATCTCCTTCATCAGCCCACCCGTCTCGAGGGTGCTGACGGCGCCGGTCAGGCGCGGACAGGTGGCGTAGTAGGTCGTGGGGAAGGGCGTGCCGTCGGGCAGCCGCGGCTCGGTGCGCAGCACGTCGGGCTCGCCGCAGGCACAGCGGTGGGCAACCGCGGCGACCCCGCGGGGCGGTCGTCCGAGCTGGCGGTGGACGGCGTCGAGGTCAGCCGGGTCGACCGGCGGTCGGGTGTCGCTCACTGGTCGGACGGGAGGCCGGCCGTGGGACGGTCGGCGATCTGAATGGACTGCCAGACCTTGCCGTACCAGGGCGACGCGTCATCAGCGAGCGGGGCGGCGACGACCGGCGCCACCGCGCCCGGTGTCTTCGCTGCCTCGGACGGGGGCGCGAGGACGGTGTAGGCACGGTCACCGACGCGGACGAACTTGAGGCGCTCGCGGGCCTGGACCTCGATGTAGGCGGGGTCCTTCCACAGGGCGGCCTGGCGCTCGAGGGCGGCGACATCGGCCTGCTGGTCGACGACCTTGGCCGCGAGCACGGCCGTGTCGTTGCGCTGCGCGATGAGCGAGCGCAGGGTCGGCACGAGCGTGACGGCGAGCATCACGACGATCGCGGCGAGGATGCCGGCCCGCACCCACGTCGTCGACGGGGAGGGCGGGACAGGGGCGGTCGTGCGCGGGCGGGCCGCGAGGGCCGGGCGTTGGCGGCCGGGACCGCCGCGGGGGCCGGAGCCGGTGCGTGACGAGCCCGGCCGGGTCCCCGAGGGTCGAGGACCGACCGGCTTGCCGACCGGCTTGCCGACCGACTTGCCGACCGACTTGACGGTCGGCTTGCCCACCGGCTTCGCCGCCCCGGTGGTGCCCGGTCGACGCGTGGCTGACGGACCCGACCCGCTCGAGCGGCCCGCGCCGGCGCCGGACCCACTGCCCGGGCCACGACTCGAGGAGGCGCGGCCCGGGCGGGGCGGGGTGCGGTCAGCCATGCCGGTGGTCAGTCCTGCGCGCCGTGGGCGGCGGCGTCGAAGCGCGGGAAGGCGCCCACTCCGGCGTAGACCGCGGCGTCGTCGAGCTCCTCCTCGATGCGGAGCAGCTGGTTGTACTTCGCCACCCGCTCGGACCGCGCCGGAGCACCGGTCTTGATCTGTCCACAGTTCGTGGCGACGGCGAGGTCGGCGATCGTCACGTCCTCGGTCTCACCGGACCGGTGGCTCATCATGCAGCGGTAGCCGTTGGTCTGGGCGAGCGTCACCGCGTCGAGCGTCTCGGTGAGCGTCCCGATCTGGTTGACCTTGACGAGCAGGGCGTTGGCGGTGCCGGTGGCGATGCCCCGGCCGAGCCGCTCGGGGTTGGTGACGAACAGGTCGTCGCCGACGATCTGCACCTTGTCGCCGAGCAGGTCGGTCATGGACTTCCAGCCGTCCCAGTCCTCCTCGTCCAGCGGGTCCTCGATCGAGACGAGCGGGTAGGCGGCCACGAGCTCGGCGTAGTAGGCCACCATCTCGTCGGCCGACTTCGACCCGCCTTCGAAGGTGTAGCTGCCGTTGTCGTGGAACTCGGTGGCCGCGACGTCGAGGGCGAGGGCCACGTCCCGGCCGGGCACGTAGCCGGCCGCCTGGATGGCCTCGATGATGAGGTCGAGCGCGGCGCGGTTGGACTCGAGGTCGGGGGCGAAGCCGCCCTCGTCGCCGAGACCGGTCGCGAGCCCGCGCTCGTGGAGCACCTTCTTGAGGGCGTGGTAGACCTCGGCGCCCCAGCGCACCGCCTCGCGGAAGGTCGGGGCGCCGATCGGCGCGATCATGAACTCCTGGATGTCGACGTTGGAGTCCGCGTGCGAACCGCCGTTGAGGATGTTCATCATCGGCACCGGCAGGACGTGCGCGTTCGGTCCGCCGACGTAGCGGAAGAGCGGGAGCCCCGCGGACTCGGCGGCGGCGTGGGCCACCGCGAGGGAGACGCCGAGGATCGCGTTGGCGCCGAGGCTCTCCTTGTTGGGGGTCCCGTCGAGGGCGAGCATCTCGGCGTCGATGAGACGCTGCTCGCTCGCGTCGAAACCGACGAGGCGGGGCGAGATGTCGTCGATGACGGCGTCGACGGCCTGGCCGACGCCCTTGCCGAGGTAGCGGGACTTGTCGCCGTCGCGGCGCTCGGACGCCTCGAAGGCTCCGGTCGAGGCGCCGGAGGGCACGGCGGCCCGGGCGAACGTGCCGTCGTCGAGACGGATCTCGACCTCGACGGTGGGGTTGCCTCGCGAGTCCAGGATCTCGCGGGCGCCGATCTCGTCAATGCTGGCCACTGGTTCTCCTGTGTCAGTCGGATGCGGTCTG
>JBDSSS010000171.1:0-8878 GCA_039928615.1 Terracoccus sp.
GCAGCCGCGCGCAAGGCCACCGGCTGCCCGCACGGTCGTCATCGAGTCCACGTACGGCGACCGTGCGCACCCCGAGGTCGACCCCGAGCACCACGTCATGGCCGACGCGATCCGTCGCACCATCGGTCGCGGCGGCACGGTCGTCATCCCAGCGTTCGCGGTCGACCGCACCGAGATCGTCCTGCTCACCATCGCCGACCTCATCGAGCGACACGTCATCCCCGACGTGCCGGTCTGGGTGGACAGCCCGATGGCGCTCGCGGCGCTCGAGATCTACCGGGACCCGGCATACGCGGCCGAGATTCGCCCCGAGGCACTCGATCGGTTGCGCCGGCTGAGCGGCCTGCGGTCCGCTCATACGGCAGAGGAGTCGATGCGGCTCAACACCCCCGGCAGGCCGTGCATCATCGTGTCCGCGTCGGGCATGGCGACCGGGGGCCGCGTCATCCACCACCTTCGGCACCTCCTGCCGCAGGAGCGCAACTGCGTGATGCTCACCGGCTACCAGGCGGTCGGCACCCGCGGGCGGGACCTGCAGGAGGGCGCCCGCCAGGTCAAGATCACCGGGCGCTACGTGCCGGTGAGGGCCGAGATCGTCTCGCTCGACGACTTCTCGGTGCACGCCGACGCCGACGAGCTCCTCGCGTGGCTGGGCGAGCTGCCGGAGCCACCCTTGACCGTGCACGTCGTCCACGGGGAACCAGCGGCCGCTCATGCCCTGGCAGCGGTGGTTCGTGAGCGGTTCGACTGTGCTGTCTCGGTGCCGCGCTATGGCGAGCGCGTGCTGCTGGACTGAGGTCGGGTGGGCGAGGGCCTGTGCAGCCGGCCCGAGAAGTGGTTTTGGATCAGCACCACGTCGAGAAGGAGGTTTGCGATGAAGGCACGGGTGGGTGACCGCATCACGATGGCGGGCGAGCACGTGGGTCAGCGCCCGAGGGAGGGCACGATCCTGGAGGTCAAGGGCGAGGCCGGTGGGCCGCCGTATGTCGTGGAGTGGGCCGACGGCCACACCGGGCTGCTCGATCCCGGACCCGGCTCAGTCCTGCGCTGCGAGCACGTCGACGCCCCCGAGACGGCCTGAGGCCCGCGGATACACGGGGCGGATGCACGGAGCGTCACCGACACCGTCCCGAGCCCGACCCGACGAGCCCGGCGTCGCTCACGATGACCGGCAGAGGCAACGTGTCCACGGGGGGGCTGCTGCGGCCACCCGCACCACGTGAGGGGCGCGTCAGCCGCCGCGGCGTGTGCCGCGGGCGAGAAACGCCGTCGCCAGGGTGATCGTGCGCAGTTGGTCGGCGTCGTCGTCGTCGATCCGGAAGCCGGCCCGTTTGCCGAGCTGCTCGACGAGCTCGACGAAGTCGAGCGAGTCGAGCTCGAAGGCCTCGCGCAGGTCGGCGTCGTCACTGACACTGTCGAGGCTCGCATCGGGGACGATCTCGCGCAGACTCGCCTCGAGCATGGTCCTCGGCGTGGTCTGGCCCGGCGTCGGCCCGGGGGTGGCGCTCATGATCGTCATAGCTCCTCTGGAGACTGCAGCAGGCGGTCGATGGTTTTGAGCAGGCGCGATCCGGTCGCGCCGTCGGTGGCCCGGTGGTCCCCCGCGAGCGTCATCGTGACGAGCGGTCTCACCCCGAGGAGCCCGTCGACGGCCCACGGCCGCTGCGCGACGGCCCCGAAGCCGACCAACGCCACCTGAGGCGGGTAGATCACGCCGTGCACGCTGTCGACACCCTGGTCGCCGAGGTTCGAGACGGTGATGCTCGGGGGCAGCAGGTCGGACCCGTGCAGACGTCCGCTGCGCGCACGACGCGTCAGCACCTTGATACGGGCCATCATCTCCTCGACGGAGAGCCGATCCGCACCCCCGATCGAGGGCACGAGCAGCCCCCCGCTGCGCAGCGACAGGATGAGCCCGAGGTCGACGTCCTCAGCGCCGCGGAAGGTGCCATCGACCCAGTGTCCGTTGAGCTCGGGCACGGTCCGGGCGGCGCGTGCCGTCGCGGTGAGGAGCAGCACGGCGGGCACGAGCCGCTCCGACATCTCCAGCTCGCGGTTGCGCTCCTTCATCCACTGCAGGCTGTGCCACAGGTCGATGGTGAGGCTCAGGTGATAGTGCGGGATCTCCTGCCAGGACAGGGTCATCAGGGCCGCGATGCTCCGCCTCATGCCGCTCACGGGCTGCGGCGACGGCGTCACCGGCGTGTCCGGCAACGCCCCCTCGACCCCGGCCGTGCGGGCGGCGGGAGGCGACCCCGGGGTCGGCATCGGCAGCCCGTGCTCGACGGCCCGGCGAACGTCCTGAGCCCGAATGCCGCCTCCCGACCCGGAACCATCCACGACCGCCAGGTCGAGACCCTTCTCTGCCACGAGCCTCCGCGCCAGCGGCGAGACCCGTATCCGGGTCTCCGACGGCGCGACCCGAGACGGCGTGGTCCCTCTCGGCACGGGTTTCCTGGCCACGGCGGCCCGTTCCACGTCCTGACGGGTCGGGGCCCCGTCGCGGCCGCTGCCGTGCAACATCGACGGGTCGACACCCAGCTCGTGAGCCAGGTGACGCAGCACCGGCGACAGCGACGGTCGGGCCATCGGCCCCGGTGCCACTGGCGTCGTCACGGTGGCCACCGCACCAGGGGCGAGAGGCGAACCCAGGGCGGGTGGAGCGATGGGCGCCGCATCGGTGCCTGCGCCGAGCAGGGCGAGAGCCTCCCCTACCGGCACGGTCTGACCCTCCTCGACGAGGAGCTGGGTGACCGTGCCGCTCTCGAAGCACTCGACCTCGATCGTCGCCTTCGGCGTCTCGACCACGGCGACGATGTCGCCGCGGCGCACCCGGTCACCGACCTTGACGAGCCATTCGATGAGTACCCCCTGCTCCATGTCGGCGCCGAGCGAGGGCATCCGAAACTCACCCATGGACACCCACCGCCCGTCTGGCCGCGGCGGCGATGCCCTCGGCCTGCGGTAGGGCGGCCTGCTCCAGGTGGCGTGCATAGGGCACGGGCACCTCGGCGGCACAGACCCGCTCGATGGGCGCGTCGAGCTCGTAGAAGGCCTGCTCGACGATCCGTGCCGAGACCTCGGCGGCCAGGCTCCCGGTGCGCCAGGCCTCGTCGACGACGACGACCCGATGGGTGCGTGTGACGGAACCCATGATGGCCGCGTCGTCGAGCGGGCGGAGCACGCGAAGGTCGATCACCTCGGCTGAGATCCCCTCGGGTGCAAGCAGGTCCGCAGCCGCGAGCGCTCTGCCCAGACACCCGGCATACGCGATGAGGGTGACGTCGGAGCCGGCCCGACGGACGGCCGCGCGCTCGATGTCGACCGGTTCGGGCTCGCGCGGCAACGTGCCCGACAGGTTGTAGAGCGAGCCGTGCTCGAAGATCACGACGGGGTCGGGGTCCTCGATCGCCGCACCGAGCATGCCCCGTGCGTCCTCGATCGTGGCGGGGGCGAGCACCCGGATGCCCGGGATCGACGCGTACCACCCCTCGAGGCTGTGTGAGTGCTGCGCTGCAAGCTGTCGCCCGGCTCCGGTGGTCATGCGGATGACGAGAGGCACGGAGAGCTGGCCGCCCGACATGTGACGCAACGTTGCGGCGTTGTTCACTATCTGGTCGAGCGCGAGCAGGCTGAAGTTGACGGTCATGATCTCGACGATGGGGCGTAGACCGCGCAGGGCCGCGCCGATCCCCGCGCCGGTGAAGGCGGACTCCGAGAGCGGCGTGTCGCGGATGCGCTCCTCGCCGAACTCCTCGAGCAGACCGAGGCTCACGGCGAACGACCCGCCGTAGCGCCCGACGTCCTCGCCCATCAGGAAGACCCGGGGGTCTCGTGCCAGGACCTCCCGGTGGGCCTCGCGGAGCGCCTCACGATACGTCGTCGTCACCAGGGCCGGATCCGCTGCGGAGCCCGTCTCCCCCCGCACCGCCGACGCCGACCCGTGGGCCGCCTTCGCCGTGGTCGCACCGGTGCGGCTCATGTCGTCCTCCCGCCCGCCGGCGCATCGGCGGGGTCCGTCGTGACGTAGCGAAGGAGGTCGGCGACCGGCTCCACCGGCGCGGCGTCAGCCGTCGCGACGGCGGCCGTGATCTCAGCGTCCACCTCGGACTCCGCCCGGGCCCGCCAGTGCTCGAGCTCGGCTGGGGTCAGCAGCCCGTCTGCGACGAGCCGCCCGGCGAGCGACGGGATGGGGTCGGACTCCTTCCACCTCTCGATCTCCGCCTTGTCTCGGTAGCGGTCGGGGTCGTACATCGAGTGCGCGCGGAAGCGGTAGGTCCGCAGTTCGAGCAAGCACGGCTGCCCGCTGTCACGCACGTACTCGAGGGCGCGCGTGGTCGCCTCGCGGACGGCGATGACGTCCATCCCGTCGACCGTCCACGCCACCATCCCGTATGTCGCCGCCCTCATCGCGAGCTCGGTGACGGCATGTTCCCGGGCGAGGGCCGTACCCATGGCGTAACGGTTGTTCTCGCAGCAGAACAGCACCGGCAGGTGCCAGAGGGCGGCGAGGTTGGCGCTCTCGTGGAACTCGCCCTCGGCGAAGGCGCCGTCGCCGAAGAGGCAGACGGTGACGGCCGGGTCGCCCGTCAGGTGGTCGGCCAGGGCGAGTCCGGTAGCCAGGGGCAGCCCGCCGGCGACGATCGCGTTGCCGCCGTAGAACCGTCGGCTCGCGTCGAAGAGGTGCATGGACCCTCCGCGGCCACCGCTGCATCCCGTCGCCTTGCCGAACATCTCCGCCAGGATCGCGGACATCGGTAGGCCGCGGGCGAGGGCGTGCCCGTGCTCGCGGTAGGTCGACACGACTGCGTCGTCATCACGTAGCGCTCCCACCACCCCGACGGCGACGGCCTCCTCGCCGATGCAGAGGTGGAGGAACCCGCGGATCTTCGTCGTGCTGTAGAGCTCGGCGCACTTCTCCTCGAAGCGTCGGATCCGGATCATCTCGCGCAGCAGCCCGGTGAAGAGCTCGAGGAACGGCTCACCTGTCATGATGACGCCTCCCGGGTCGGCGTCTCCACCGTCGACAGGTCACCCACCGGCAGGCCGAGCTCTCGGGCCTTGAGGAGGCGGCGCATCACCTTGCCGCTGCGGGTGTGGGGCAGTGCCTGGTCGAAGGCGATCTCGCGGGGCGCGACCGAGCCGAGCCGGTGCCGGCCGAAGGTGAGGAGCTCACGGGCCAGGGCAGGGCTGGGCTCGTGGCCGACTCTGAGCGTGACGAAGGCCTTGACGATCTCCCCGGCGAGCGGGTCCGGCTTGCCGATGACCCCCACCTCGGCGACCGCCGGGTGCTCCATGAGGGCACTCTCGACCTCGAAGGGGCCGATGAGGTGGCCGGCGGACTTGATGACGTCGTCAGCGCGACCGACGAACCACACGTAACCGTCGGCGTCGATCCGTGCGAGGTCGCCACTGAGGTACCAGCCGTCGGCGAACGCCCGAGCGTAGCGGTCGGGGTCGTTGAGGTAGGCCCTGAACATCGACGGCCACCCGGGCCACAGCGCCAGCTCACCGACCGCCTCAGGATCGGTGAGCACCTGCACGTGCCCGTGGACGACCGCCGCGCGGCCATCGGCGCCCTGCGCGAGCACGGCGACGTCGATCCCCGGGACCGGGCGCCCCATCGAGCCCGGGTGCACCGGCATACCGGGGAAGTTGCTCACCATGATGGCGCCGGTCTCGGTCTGCCACCACGTGTCGTGCACTGGGCTACCGAAGGCCTCGAGACCCCACACGACGGCCTCCGGGTTGAGTGGTTCCCCGACGCTGACGACGTGGCGCAAGGCCGGGAACGAGAACTCGTGGGCGAGGTCGGCGCCGGCCCGCATGAGCATCCGCAGCGCGGTCGGCGCCGTGTAGAAGACCGTGACGCGCTCGTCCTGCAGGATGCGATACCAGCGACGGGCGTGGAAGTCGGCGGCGTCAGTCACGACCGTGACGCCGCAGCTCAGCGGGCCGAGGATGCCGTAGGACGTGCCGGTGACCCAGCCCGGGTCGGCCGTGCACCAGTAGATGTCACCGGGGCGCAGGTCGAGTGCGAACTCAGCTGTCACATGGTGCGCGAGGATCGCCTCGTGCACGTGGACGGCGCCCTTGGGCTTGCCTGTCGTGCCGCTCGTGAAGTGGAGCAGCGCGGGGTCGTCGGGACGCGTCGGCGCCACGACGTCCGCCTTCGGGTCGTATGCCGCCGCGCCGTCCATGATCAGCCGTGACCACGGGGTCGTGCCCGGCGGACACCCCCGCTCGTCGGAGTCGGTGATGATGACGTGCTCGAGGTCGTGGAGGGCGGCCCGGTGGGGCGCCACCTTGCGGCTGTAGGACAGCGTGTCCGTGACGAGCACCCGTGCCCTGCCGAGCGTGAGTCGCTCGCGAACCGGCTCCGGACCGAAGGCCGGGAAGAGCGGGCAGTAGACGCCGCCGATCTTGAGGGTTCCGAGCACCGTGAGGTAGAGCTCGGGCGTGCGGGGCAGCAGGGTGCACACGACGTCGCCCGGCTGCACGCCGAGCCGGCGAAGGGCGACGGCGGTGAGGTCGCTCTGGAACCGCAGCTGCGCATAGGTCAGCTCGAGGGCCGGCTCCGTCTCGTGGAGGAAGCGAATCGCGACAACGTCCGCCAGGGGTCCGTCGGCGTGTCGGTCGACAGCTTCGCGGGCCATGTTGAGCTGCCCGGCTCCCCCGACGGTGAGCCAGCGCCGGGCCTGCTCCCAGGAGAAGGTGCGCCGTCGTCTCGCGTAGTCACCGATCAACGGCGCCAGGTTCGGGACGCACTCGATGGTGCGCCGGTCTCCGACGCTGCGCTGAGCCGCGAACCTCGCCATGAGACGACGATGCTCCGCCTCCGTCCCGGCGGGCAGGGACCAATGGCCCTGTTTCGCCGCTCGGTCGTGACGTGGAATGGAGGGGTGCCGCTGACGAGGCGCGGTGCGTTTCAACGAGGAGGAAGCATGAGCATCAACACCCCCGGCAAGGCCGGGGAGCGTCGCGAACGGTCGCATTGGGCAGAGCCGTCACCGTGGACGGACCTGTCCCCGTGGGCCACGCGGATGCAGGACCTGATGGAGCAGATGTGGTCGCCGGCCATGGCTGCGAGCGACTTCGCGCCCGGAGGCGAGCTCCGCGAGACCGACGACACGTTCACGCTCGAGCTCGACGTGCCGGGCGTCGTCAAGGAGGACATCGCCATCGACTTCTCCGGCCGTCGTCTCAGCGTGCGCGGCACGAAGTCGACGGAGAAGCAGGGCCAGGGCGCCCTCCGTCATTCGACGCGGACCTCGGGCAGCTTCACCTACGAGGCCCTCCTCCCCGTCCCCGTCGACGAGGCCTCCGTGACGGCGTCCCTCTCCGACGGGGTGCTCCTCGTGACGATGCCCAAGGCCACCGAGGCCAAGACGACGCATGTCGAGATCAGCTGATCGTCATGTCCGAGACCACCGCCACCATGCACGCCATCGTCTATCACGGTCCCGGCCGGAAGGCGTGGGAAGAGGTGCCCAAGCCCGGCATCGAGGCCGACACCGACGCCATCGTCAAGGTCGACACCGTCACCATCTGTGGCACCGACCTCCACATCCTCAAGGGTGACGTCGCCGCGGTCACCGACGGCCGGATCCTCGGCCACGAGGCGGTCGGAACCGTCGAGCGGGTCGGCGCCGGCGTCAAGAACGTCAAGGTCGGCGACCACGTGCTCGTCTCCTGCATCACCGCCTGCGGTTCCTGCCGCTACTGCCGCGACGGTAGCTACGGACAGTGCATCGGCGGCGGCGGTTGGATCCTCGGGCACATGATCGACGGCACTCAGGCAGAGTACGTGCGGGTCCCCTTCGCGGACACCTCGACGTATGGCGTCCCCCACAGTGTGACTGACGAGGAAGTACTCATGCTCGCCGACATCGGGCCCACGGGCTACGAGGTCGGTGTGCTCAACGGCCGGGTCCGTCCCGGTGACGTCGTAGCGGTGGTGGGCGCCGGCCCGGTCGGGCTCTCCGCCATCATGGGTGCCAAGCTCTTCAGTCCGGCGCACGTCGTGGCCATCGACCTGGCCGATGCCCGACTCGACGCGGCCAAGCAGTTCGGGGCCGACATCACGGTGAACCCCTCCCGCGAGGACGCCGTCGCGATCGTCCGTGACCTCACCGAGGGCCTCGGCGCCGACGTCGCCATCGAGGCGGTGGGGGTGGCTGCCACGTTCGAGCAGTGCACCACGCTCATCCGCCCGGGTGGGACGGTCGCCAACGTGGGAGTCCACGGCGGCCCGGCCACCCTTCACCTGGAGGACCTCTGGATCAGGAATGTCACCATCACGACGGGCCTCGTCGACACCTACTCGACGCCAACCCTGCTCCGCCTGCTCGAGACTCACCAGATCGACCTGGCCCGATTCGTGACACACCGTTTCGCCATGGGTGACTTCATGCAGGCCTACGACACCTTCGCCGACGCGGCGCAGACCCGCGCCCTCAAGGTCGTGCTCACGGCATGACCTCGCGAACCGAGCCCGCGGCAACGAAGTGACCGCCGTCACACTGAGGCACTTGGGAGCCGCACGGCGCTCGTGCACTGGCGACTCGGAGCGGTGGGTGCGGCCGGGGGGGTGGGGTCGACCTGGGGGGTAGGCCCCACGTCCTCGGCCTCGCGGCGGCGCAGGGTGGTCTCGTCGAGCTCACCGGCTCTCCCTGACCTACCGGCCCCCGGATCAGACGTCGTCGGAGCGGGCGCGCCCGGCCAGATGGGCGAGCAGCGCCGGGTCGGTCGAAGTGAAGCGCTCGACCTCCTCGCCGGCGTCGCACCGGCACAATGAGACGAGTGCGCTCCGCTCACTGTGGGAGAGCACCTGCCAGACCCCGCCGGCGACCTCCCACCGGATCACCCGCAGCAGGTC
>JBDSSS010000172.1:0-6599 GCA_039928615.1 Terracoccus sp.
TTCCTCCGCCCGGTGGCGGGGGGAAGTGGGCACTCGACTGGGGCGTGAGGGCGGCTCAGATGCTCACTCGAAGTGGAGGGAGTCCGTCCGCTCGCGCTTGAGCTCGAAGAAGTAGGGGAAGCTGGCCATCGTCACGGTCGCGTCCCACAGCCGTCCGGCGTCCTCACCCTTGGGGATCCGGGTGATGACGGGACCGAAGAAGGCCACGTCGTTGACGTGGATCGTCGGGGTGCCCACACCCTTGCCGACCTTGTCCATGCCGGCGTGGTGGCTCTTGCGCAGCGCCTCGTCGTAGTCGGTCGAGTCGGCCGCGTCGGCCAGGTCCGCGGGCAGGCCGACCTCGGCGAGCGCCTCGCGGATGACGACGGAGAAGTCGTCGTTGCCCTCGTTGTGGATCCGGCGACCCATCGCGGTGTAGAGGTCGGGGAGCACCTCGTCACCGCGGGACTGCGCCGCGGCGACGGCGACCCGCACCGGGCCCCAAGCCTTCTTCATCATCTCGCGGTACTCGTCGGGCAGATCCTCACCCTCGTTGAGCACGGCGAGGCTCATCACGTGGAACGACACGTCGATGTCACGGACCTTCTCGACCTCGAGGATCCAGCGCGAGGTGATCCAGCAGAAGGGGCACAGCGGGTCAAACCAGAAGTCCGCCCGGTCGCGGGTGCCCTCCGCGGCGGTGGCGGACGGGGTGGCGGTGGACGTGCTCACGGGCGCTCCGATCTGTGGGGCCGAGGTCTCGGCCGGGCTGGTACCCCCGTGCCAACCATCCCGTGGCGCGATGTGTTCCGTCCCCCGCCCTGCTGCGGGTGCCGGAGTCAGGCGTGCGGGGTCAGGCGTGCGGAGGCTCGAGCGTGATCGTCGAGACGACGGCGTCGACGTTGACCACCCCGTAGACGTGGGGGAAGCGCTCACCGGTCGACGGGTTCCCCACCTCCCAACGCACCGGCGCCGTGAGGCGCTCCTCGTCGATCACGAGCAGCACGAGCGGCTCAGCCACCTCGGCATAGAACCTCGCACGGGTGGCGGGCCACTGCTCCGCGCTCGAGGCGTGGATGAACCCCTCGTCCTCGAGGGTGGCGCCGATCGTCGACTGCGCATAGCTGCCGCTGCGCACCGCCGCCTCCCAGTGCCCGGACTGCGCGAGGTGGTAGATCATGACGCAGGAGTATGCCGCAGGGCCGGCTGCCGGTCCGCGCCGCGTCCCCCGCGCCGGCCACGACCGGGCAGACTGGGGCCGTGAACGAGCCCGGTGGTGACCTCGTGGTGGCGCCCGGCCCGGGCCTGCCCCGGGGACTCACGGTGCCTGCGGGAGAGCTGCTCGAGCGCTTCAGCCGCTCGGCCGGGCCGGGCGGGCAGGGGGTCAACACGACGGACAGCCGCGTAGAGCTGCTCTTCGAGCCGGGTACGTCGACGGCCCTCAGCGACGAGCAGCGCCGCCGGCTCGAGGAGGCGTGGGGCTCTCGGCTCGTCGCGGGCCGGGTGTCCGTCGTCGCGTCGGAGCGACGGTCACAGCTGCGCAACCGAGCGGCTGCTCGCGAGCGCCTGGCGGCGATGCTGCGTGAGGCCCTCGCCCCTCCGCCCCCGCCCCGGCGGGCCACCCGTCGCACTCGTGGCTCGCAGGGCCGGCGCCTCCAGGCGAAGAAGCAACGTGGTCAGCTCAAGGTCCAACGCGGCCCGGTCGCACCCGACTGAACGCTCAGCGGCATACCGTCGGAGTGCCGTCAGTGCGTCGGGTTCGGCAGCGGCGCGGCCGCACCGCGCACGACCTGCTCAGCAGCGTCCGAGAGGGTGAGCCGTCCTGGCTCAGCGATCCGACGCCGCGCCTCGAAGGCTTCGTCGGCGTCGAGTCCCCGCTGGTGGGCCAGCACGCCCTTGGCCTGCTCGATGACGGTCCGGCCCGCGAGCGCGCTCTCGGTGCGCCTGACGACCTCGGCGGCGAGCAGCGGCTCGGTGCGCAGGATCACGAGGGTGGCGATGTCGGCGAAGGCCTGTCCGAGCACGTGGTCCGCGACGTCACCCGCGTCGGTCAGGAGCACGTTGAGGGCCCCGATCGTCTTGCCGTGCCATCGCAGTGGGTAGGCCTGCACCGCAGCGAAACCCGCGGCCACGACCCGCGGCCCGACGGCGGGCCAGCGGGCGAGGATGGGGCCGGCCCCGTGCTCGGAGACCAGCGTCCCGGACCGGACGGTCTCACCCCAGGGGCCCGAGCGGAGCTGTGCCTGGTAGAGGTCGAGCTCGGCGGAGCGGTGAGACGTCGACGACAGCAGCTCGTAGCCGCCGTCATCGTCGGAGACGAGCAGTCCGATCGCGCCGGCGGAGAGGGCGAGCTGGGCATCCGTGAGCAGGGCGTCGAGCACCCCGGTGACGTCGTAGTCGTGAACGATGGCCGACGCCGCCCGCGCGAACGCTCTGGCAGCGGTGTCACTCATGACTCGTCGGTCCCGTCGCTGGGTTCGGTGGCGGTGGTGGGGTCCATCGCGCTGAAGTCGATCTCGCGGCGCAGGACGGCGTCGGCGACCTCGAAAAGGGTCGCGTCGCGGGCGAAGGCGTGCGCGCGCAGGATCGCGAGCGCGTCGACGGGCTGGAGGTGGAGCTGGGCCACGACCATGCCGGTGGCCTGGTGGACGAGGGACCGGGATCGCCACGGCCCCGTCTCCGCGGCGTCCTCGGCGCGAGCGGAGGTGAGCAGCGCCCCACCGACGGCGTCAACGAGGAACTGCACCGAGGCCTCGGCGAGCGCGAGGCGACCGTCGACGTCGTGGTGGCAGGTGAGCACCCCGAGGACGACCCGGGCCGGGTGGATCGGGATGGCCTCGACGGCGAGCGCCCCGAAGGCCGCTCGGGCCGCCTGGTCGAACTGGGGCCACCGCGCGTCGCCGGCGCCGGCGCCGGTGCCGATCTCGGCCCGGACCCGCTGCCCCGAGCTGAAGGCGGTCGCGCCCGGCCCCTCGCCGAGGACCTCCTGGAGGTCCTCGAGGCGCCTGGCCCGAACGTCGGTGGCGCACAGGGTGACCCGGTCCTGGGTCGTGTACGACAGGGTCAGCGCGGCTCCCCTGGCTCCCATGATGCGGACGACGCCGTTGCAGAGGCGGTCGGCGAGCGGCCTGGACGCCGGTTGGCCGGCCATGGCCCGGGCGAGCTCGGCGAGGATCGCGGCCTTGGCGTCCACGGCACCTCTTCGCTCGCGATGAGCCGTAGTGCCAGCAGGCGGGCGGCGTCCCCAGCATGTCACCTCCCCGAGCACCGGCGTCCCAGGCGTGACCTGCCCGGCCCCGCCCCTTTCGTCGCCCGGGCTACCAAACTGGCGGGAAACCACGTCGTTCACCGCACGTTTCGTAGCCCGGGCAACTACAACGGCGGCCCGCCGCCCGCAGGCCGCACGTTTCGTAGCCCGGGCGACGGAAACAGAGACAAGAGAGGGGTATGCCGCTCAGGCCGTGTGCCGGTCATCGGCCCGATCGACTCGAGAAGCGCGGCTACCTCACCCGTCAGCCCGACCCAACGACGGCGGTCGCGGCCCCAGGGGGTGATACTGGACGGTAACCGCCTCGCTTCGAGGCTGTCACCGATCCGCAGGACCTCGACGAGGAGAGCCATGAGCACGGAATCGACCGCCCAGACCTTCAGCCCCACCCCGGAGGGCGAGCTGCCGAGCGAGGAGCGCGCCCGGCTCGACGCCATCGTCATGGGGATGAAGGAGGGCGAGTCGCGGTGGGCCGCGCTCGACCTGCCGGCCCGTGTCACGCTCCTCGCGGAGGTGCACCGCACCGTCGCCGCGGCCGCCGACGCGTGGGTCGCCGGCGCCGTGCAGGCCAAGGGCCTCGCTGCCACCTCGCCGCTCGTCGGCGAGGAGTGGACCTCAGGTCCCTACTGCACGCTGACCGCCCTGCTCGCCCTCCAGCACTCGCTCAGCGCCGTGGCCGCCGGTCGCAGCCCGCTCGACGGGAAGAAGCTCGGCACCGCCCCCGGCGGTCGGGTCACCGTCCCGGCGCTCCCCTCCAACCGCTTCGAGTACCTCCTCCTGCACGGCTTCACGGCCGACGTGTGGATCCGGCCCGGAGTGACCGCTGACCAGGTGCGCTCACGCGCCGGTCTCGGGGCGCGCACCCCGTCGGAGACCGCCGGGGTCGGCCTCGTCCTCGGCGCAGGCAACATCACCTCGATCGCCCCGCTCGACGTCCTCTACGAGCTCGTGGCCCACAACAGGGTCGTCGTCCTCAAGCTCAACCCGACCCTCGACGCGCTGCTCCCGGCATACGAGGCGGCCTTCGCTCCCCTCATCGACCTCGGGGTCCTGCGCATCGTCGCGGGCGGCGGCGATGTGGGCGCCTACCTCAGCCAGCACGAGGGCATCTCCCACGTGCACATCACCGGCAGTGCAGCCACCCACGACCTCATCGTCTGGGGCCGCGGCGAGGATGCCGCCGAGCGCCGGGCCGCGGGCACGCCACTGCTGGGGACACCGATCACGAGCGAGCTCGGGGGTGTCTCGCCGATCATCGTGGTGCCCGGCGACTGGTCGGCGGCAGACCTCGCCTACCAGGCCCGGCACGTCGCGACCCAACGCCTGCACAACGGTGGCTACAACTGCATCGCCGGTCAGGTCGTCGTCCTCAGCAGCGACTGGCCGCAGCGCGAGGACTTCGTCGAGCAGCTGCGCATCGCGATGGACAAGGCCCCCGGTCGCGCTCCGTGGTATCCGCGCAGCGGCGAGCGCGTCGAGTCCGCGGCGACGTCCTTCGCCGACGCACGACGCCTCGGGCCCGACGGCGGGCGCCTGCTCGTCGACGCCCGGGGCTCCGCGACCGCATCCGTCGTGGAGACCACGGAGTACTTCGCTCCCGTGCTCGGGATCGTCGACGTCTCCGGCACCGGGAAAGCCTTTCTCGATGCGGCCGTCGACCTCGTCAACGACGACTTCGTCGGCACGCTCGGCGCCAACGTGCTCGTCGACCCCGCGACCCTCAAGAGCCTTGGGACGGTCTTCGATGACGCCGTCGCGCGGCTCGAGTACGGGACCGTGGCCGTCAACGCCTGGACCGGCGTCGGGTTCCTCACCGCGAACGCCTCGTGGGGCGCCTTCCCCGGGCACACCCTCGAGGACGTGGGCAGCGGGATCGGCGTCGTGCACAACGCGTTCCTGCTCGACGACGTCGAGCGCACCGTCGTCCGCGGGCCGTTCCGACCCTTCCCCCGATCGGCCGCCGGCGGCGAGTTCGCACTCAGCCCGACGCCGCCGTGGTTCGTGTCGGCTCGCAGCGCGCGCACGACCGGCGAGCTGCTCACCCGCTTCGCCGCCAAGCCGTCGTGGGGCAAGCTCCCCCGCATCTTCGGGTCGGCGTTCCGCGCCTGAGCGGGCGGTGGGGTTGGGCGCTGGTCGGTGCGGACCGGCGGCCGTCGTCGATGGAACGCGCCGAGGTATGCCGCTCAGTCCCTGACCGACGACGTCGTCGGTCAGGGACGGTGGTGCAGGTTCCGACCGAGCTCGCCGAGGCCGTCACGCAGGGTGACCTGCGCCGTCCCGACCGGCAGACCGAGGATGTCCCCCACCTCGGCGTGGGTGTGACCACCGAAGTAGGCAAGGTCGAGGGCCCCTCGCGTGTCGGTGCTCAGCGCCGCCCACGCCTGCCCCAGCCGCTCCGCGGCGGGTGATGACGACGGCAGGTCCGCGACAAACACTGGGTCAGTGGTTGATTCGGCGTCAAGGGATGGTGACGGACTGGGAGCCCGGCCACGTGTCCCAGCTGCGTCGACGGACCGCACACGCTCCACGGCCGTTCGGTGCGCGAGGCTCACCATCCAGCCGAGGGCGGTGCACCGTGAGCCGTCGAAACGAGCGGCGGTGCGCCAGATCTGCAGGAACACCTCGCACGTGACGTCCTCGGACCGCTCCGGGTCGACCACGATACGCCGGACGAGGCCGTAGACCCGCGGCGCTGCCACGTCATAGAGCTCGGCGAAGGCCGCCTCGTCGCCGAGACCCGCCCGACGCAACAGCTCCCCGAGTCGCCCACGCGGTCGAGCCGGCGACACCCCCAACGGATCTACCGGTCCGTGGCTGCCGGCCGACTCCGGCACCGCGCCGTCCGCCCGCCCCGCGTTGCCCCTCATGTGTCGGTCGAACGGTCGTGGCCGGGCACCTGCGCGACGTGCGGGGCTCGCGATCCCGAGTCGACACCCATCCGGCTGACCAGCTCTCGCAGCGTGTCCCTGAGGTCGTCGAGCTCACCGCTGCACAGGCGAGTCTGGTCCACCACGGCATACTGGGCGGCCGACGCCTCGGCCTCGAGCGCGGCCCCACCCTCGGTCAGCTCGACCCAGGTGACCCTGCGATCGGCAACGTCGCGGCGACGGACGACGAGCTCGGCCTCCTCGAGACGGCCCAGCAGCGGACTGATCGCGTGGGGAGCGAGCTCGAGCCGGTCTGCAATCTCGTGCACCGCGACGTGGTCCTGCTCCCAGAGCACGAGCATCACGAGGTACTGCGAGTACGTCAGGCCGACGGCCCGCAGGAGCGGACGGTAGGCACGCGTCACCGCGTTCGTGGCGGCATACAGCGCGAAGCAGAGCTGGTCGTCGAGCCGGAGGTTTGTCGA
>JBDSSS010000173.1:0-17254 GCA_039928615.1 Terracoccus sp.
GGCCCGCCGCGGACGACGCCGCTACTTGAGCGCCCGGGTGGCCAGCTGGCGCGCCTTGCTCAGCGCGCCCGGCGGCAGCGCCTCCTGCGCCGTGGACTTGGCCGCCGAGATCGCCTTCTGGGTCGCGATCCGCCTCGGGGCGCGCAGCGCCTCGACCGCGCGGTAGGTGAGGGTCTCCTCGTACTTCTCGATGATCCGCTCGAGGGTGCGGATGTAGCGGTCGCGGTGCCGGAGGGTGCCCTCCAGCCACTTGACCTGACCGTTCTTCTCACGCATCTCGCGCGAGAGGATGCGGTCGTGGGCGAGCAGCTCGCGGTAGCCGATCTGGTCGGGCGCGGGCAGTGCCCGGGCGTGCTCACCGATCTGGAGGTTGGCCTCGAACAGCTCTC
This sequence comes from Terracoccus sp., assembly GCA_039928615.1. GTDB lineage: Bacteria > Actinomycetota > Actinomycetes > Actinomycetales > Dermatophilaceae > JBDSSS01. Next base: position 390 of record JBDSSS010000173.1, read on the forward strand.
GGGCGAGCTCCGGGTTGCCGCGGTACGTCGCCTCGATCTCGGACTCGAGCCGGGCGGCGTGCGCGATCATCGTCGGGTTCACCGCCAGGCCGGTCATCGCACCGAGCGTCACGGTGAGCTCGTCGGGCGTGATCGTGACCCGCCACGGGTGAGCCCCGCCGGAGGCGAGCAGCCGCCGCGCGAAGTCGCGCAGGCCCCGCACGAGGGCGTCCTCGGCCGAGGAGGAGCCGGAGTGGGTCCACGAGGGGTCGGCGATGGCGAGCCCGGTGCCGTCGAGGACGGTGTTGGCAGGCGTGGCGAAGAACCGCTGACCGGCGCGCTCGGAGGGCCAGGCGGTGGCATCGCGCAGCCAGGCGGCATACGCCCGCACGAGGGTCCGGACCGGGGCGTGCCGCCTCGTGGCGCAGGCGCGACGCAGCTCGAGCTCGAAGGGGCGACCGGAGTGGGCCGGCTGGGAGAGGTCCCGGACGAGGCGGCCGTCGCGCCGCTCACTGTCGTCGCGGCCGTCGGCCCAGGCCAGCGACTCGTGCTCGGCGTCGCGGCGGACGGCGACGGTGCTCCAGGAGGTCGTGGCGTCGAGGTCGGCGACGACGAGCTCGGGCGGCGCGGGGACCGCGGCGGTGTCGCCCTTGGTGGCGACGACGAGCCACGCCGGGGCCAGCTCGTCGAGCAGCCGCGCGTCGACGACGCGCTGGAGCGTGGGGGCCGGGTCACGCAGCAGCGGCGTCACGGCGAAGAGGTCGTCCATCGCGCCCGTGCCCGCGATCACGACGCGCTCGTGCAGGGTCTCGTCGGCGAGGGCCGCCTCGCCGACGAGGACGCAGTGGTGGTCGAAGGAGGGGAGCGCCGCATACGTGTGCTCGCGGCGGAGGCCGGCGGCCGAGAGCACGCCGTCACGTTCGTGGGCGTAGAGGCTGCGGCTCGCGAAGCCCTGGGCCCCGACGGTCCACCCGGCATCGGACTCCAGGGCCGGGTCGGGCTCGGCGGAGACGAGGTCGTCGACCCCGAGCTCGTTGGCGAGGTCGACGACGAGGCGGCCACCGGGAGCGAGCAGCGCCGACAGCGCCACGACGACCTCGGCCTCGGTCATCCCCGAGGAGTCGGGGCCGAGCAGTCGCCGGGCACCGCCGAGCGCCACGACGAGGTCGTAGCGGTGGTCCGGGTCGAAGACGTCGATGCCGCCGCAGTAGAGCGAGACGGTCGGCTGCAGGCCGCCGAGGTCCCCGATGAGGCGCGCGTCGGGCAGTCCGCGGACGAGCACGTCGACCGAGGCCTCGGCCGGGACGTCGGCGACGAGCAGGCCGGCCCGGGGACCGGCGAGCAGGATCCGCGCGGGGTGGGTCGCGCCCGCGACGGACCGGACGACCTCGCGGGCGGCCAGCGGCGCCTGGAGGTCCTCCAGGTCGGAGAACATCAGCATCTCGCCGACGAGGATCAGGGCCCCCGACACGGTGTCGCGCTGGATCTGCTGGTCACTCGGATGGGTCGTCACTCATCGTCCTCTCGGTCATGCCGTGGCGCCGCGGGTCCCGGTCGGCGCCGACGGCCTGTCTAGGATAGCGAGGCCCCCCGCACCCGGGTGGGTGAGTGCCCGCCCAGGGAGGAACGGCATGGCTGAGCCTGCACGAGTCGGAGCCGTCGTGCTCTCGATGGGCACCCGTCCGACCGAGCTGGCCACGGCCCTCGACACGCTCCTCGCCCAGCAGGGGGTCGACCTCGACGTCGTCGTCGTCGGGAACGGGTGGGAGCCGGTCGGACTGCCCGACGGGGTGCGCACCGTCCACCTGGCCGAGAACGTCGGGATCCCCGAGGGGCGCAACGTCGGCGCCCGTGAGGTGCGCGGCGAGATCGTCTTCTTCTACGACGACGACGCGTTCCTGCCCACCGACGACGTGCTGTCCCGGCTCGCCGCCGAGTTCTCGCTCGATGACCGGGTCGCCGTGGTCCAGCCCAGGGGCGCCGACCCCGACGGCAAGCCGGCTCCGCGCCGCTGGGTGCCGCGCCTGCGGACGGGCGAGGGTGGCGCGCCGGGGGAGGTCGCGGTCTTCTGGGAGGGCGTGTGCGCGATCCGCCGGACCGCCTTCGACGCCGTCGGCGGGTGGCCCGGTCAGTTCTGGTACGGCCACGAGGGCATCGACCTCGCCTTCCGGCTCATCGACGCGGGCTGGACCCTGCGCTACCGGCCCGACGTGGTCGTCAACCACCCGGCCACGACCCCGACCCGGCACGCCGTCTACTACCGGATGAACGCCCGCAACCGCGTGTGGGTCGCCAAGCGCAACCTGCCCCACCCCGTCGCCGAGGTCTACGTCGCGGTCTGGTCGGCGATCACGGTGGCGCGGGTCCGAGACCGGGACAAGCTCGGTGTCTGGTTCGACGGCCTGCGCGAGGGGGTCCGCGAGGACGCCGGACCGCGAACCCCGATGTCGTGGTCGACGGTGCTGCGCCTCACCCGGGCCGGTCGCCCGCCGGTGATCTGACCATGACCCCCGAGCCGCCGGTCCGGGTCACGCTCACCGGGGTGCGCAGCCTCACCCACCTCGTGTATGCCGCCTCCTTCCTGCGCCACCTGCTGACCGAGCGCGCCGGCCCGGTGCAGGTCGGGGTCTACGACCTCGGTGACGGCTTCGGACGCTCCCGGGTGAGCGCGGACGACGTGCTCGCCCTGCTGCCCGACGACCCGAGCCTCACCATCGACCCGGACCTGTCAGGCGGTGGCCGCGTGGCCGACCACTTCACCGTGGTGGCCGACCGGTCCCGGGTGCTCCTGTCGGTCGGCGCCCCCGGCCTGCGGGTGTGGCGCCGGATGGTCCGGGCGGGCCGTGGCCACCGTCCGCGCGTCGTCGTCCTCGACGAGGGGATCGGCTCGTTCGGTGACCTCCGGACCCGGTTGGCGGCCTACCGCCGGCAGGGCGGGTCCGGTCCGTGGCCGGTCGTGCGGGCCGCGGCCGTCTCGGGCGGCAACCGGGTCCTGACGGACGAGCGCTGGTCGCTCTACCGGCGCGACGGCGGTCGCTGGGTCGTCGACGAGCGGGTCGCCCGCGAGTTCCGCGACCGGGTGCAGGGCGAGCCCGCCGCGCCCGGGACCGCCGTCTACCTCGGTCAGCCCTGGCCCGAGCTCGGCGTGATGACCGAGCGTGACTACCTCGACCACCTGCACGTCGTCGCCGAGGCGTGCGACGCAGCGGGGCTCGCGCTCGTCGTCCGACCGCACCCGAGCGAGGACCCCGGCCGGTATGCCGGGCTGGCCCGGTCGAGCTCGGGCGTCCCGGCCGAGCTCGACCGTGCCGCCGTGACCGCGCGGGTCGTCATCGGCTCCCACAGCACCGCCCTGCTCAACCTCGCGGCGGTGCACGGGGTCCCGGCGGTGCGGGTCACCGCGCCGGGCCTCTCCGGCCTCGACCGGGCCCTCGGTAGCCGCCAACGGGCGCTGTTCGACACCTTCCTGCCCCTCGCGGCCGACCCTGAGGGCCTGCGGTCCGCGCTCGGTCGTGCCCTCGGCTGAGGCCCGACACGGCCAGGTGCACCTCATCGCCGACCTCGCCGGGACCTACGGACCCACCGGAGGCGTCACAGGCCTGGCGGGCCGCCCACGTCCCCGTCAGCCGTCTGCCGGCGCCGGGATGCGATACAGGTGCACGCCGTCGGAGTCGACGACGCTCTGCGCCAGCGTCGAGACCCGCTCCGACACCGGTCCCGACCGTTCGTCGGCGAGGATCCAGCGAACCCCGTCGCGGTAGGCGCGGTCGAGTCCCGACCGCGTCGGGTCGGTGATGAGGGCCTGCTCGCGGGCGAGCCTGGCGGGGTCCCAGAACGGGCGGAAGTAGCCGCCGATCGGGGAGACCTCGGCCACGACCCGCGGGGCGTAGCCGTAGCCCGAGACGTCGGTGCGCAGGCCCGACAGCGCCGACACCGAGAAGTCCCGGTTGTCATCCAGGTCGCGCAGGCCACCCGGTCCGTGGCCGTTGAAGACCCGGTTGGTCGCGATGACGTCGGTCGGCGCGGCATGGGTGCGAAGGTACTGGCCCGCCTCGTAGAGGCTCCGGGTCACGGCCGGGCGGCCGAGCGCCGCATCGGCCGCGAGGTCCTCTGCGAACGAGGCCGGTGTCGCCGTCGTCGAGGCGAGCAGCGGGCTCAGGCCGACGACACCCGCGGCCAGGGCGACGGCCGCGAGAAGGGCAGGCGCCACGGTCCACGCCATCCGTCGTCGGCTGCGGCGCTGGTCGCCCTCCCCGCCGATGACGAGCGCGATGAGCACGGCGCCCAGGCCGGCCAGCAGGACGAGCGCGGCGGTGAGGACCACCACCGGCCGGGCCCAGTCGGCCAGCACCTGGGAGGCCAGCGCCGGGCCCACCGAGCCGGTGGGCGCCGCAGCCGTGCGGGGTGAGGGCTCACCGGCCTCGTGCGCCAGGGCCAGCACGAGGCCGACCGCCGAGCCGAGGCAGAGCAGGCCCACCCCGAGGGCGCCGGCCGCCCTCGGCGACACCCGCCGCCGGGTGCCGTCGCTGCGCGCGGCGAGGCGGCCGATCTCGGCACCGACGGCGGCGCCGGAGAGGGCGACGGCGATGGGGAACCCGGCGATGGCGAAGTAGAGCTCGCTGTGGCTCGGGTGGATGAGCACGAGCTGGGCCCCCACCGAGGCGGCGACGATGCCGAGCCCGAGCCAGCCGGAGGGGTCGCGCGGCGACCTGCGCACGAGCGTGGCGAGCCCAGCCGTCGCCAGGACGGGAGGGAGCCACATCCGGGTGAAGGAGATGAGCCCACCCTCAACCGTGGTGGCGGCCGGGTAGTCGACCGACCCGAGCAGGCTCCGGACCGCGGGGTTCACCCACTCGAAGGGCGAGAAGCGCAGACCGTAGGAGCCGGGGTAGATGAACACGAGGGCGAGCACCTGGGCGATGACGACGACGAGCAGGACGAGCCCGTAGCGGCTCGACAGCCGTCGGTGGTCGGGGCGTGAGCGCCATCCGAGGAGGCCGACGAGCGCAGCGACGCCGAGACCGGCGATGATCACCGGCAGCTGGGCCGACTTCGACCCGGCGGCGGCCAGGGCGAAGGCCGGCAGCAGCACGACCGGCGCAGCCCGGTCCTCCGGTCGGCGGCGGAGCAGCGCGATGGCGCAGCCAACCGTCGCGAGCCCGAAGACCCAGCCGAGGGTCGCCGTCGGGCTCGCCTCCCAGTAGCCGACGACGACGGAGAGGGGCGCCGGCGTCCACGAGTCGAGGGTCGGGCCCCGGAGCAGCGCCAGCGCGAGAGCGGCGCCGACACCGCCCGCCAGCCGACCGGTGACCTGGTGGCCGACGGTGCCCGCGAGCACGACGAGGACGACGACGAGTGACGAGGGGAGCAGCCGGGTGACGACGTCGAGGTCGGCGAGGCCGGACCCGCCGAGCTGGGCGGCGGTGGCGTGGAAGAACCAGTGGTAGGCGAGCGGCTCGCCGTCGACCATCGGGTAGCCCGGCACGAGGTTGCGTCGGAGCTCACCGGTGAGGGCGGTCTGGTAGAGCAGGTCCTGGTAGGGGACCGGCCGGTCGGCGGAGGGGACAGGAGCCCAACGTGCGAGCCCGACGCTCCACATCCAGCGAGCGACGACGAGCACGGCGACGGCGAGCCCGGCGGCATACCCGAGCCCGTCACGGACGCGACTCTCGGCGCCACCCGGGGGGTCGGTGGCACCAGCGGGAGCACGTGCCGTGAGCCGGCGCCGACCGGCGGGGACGGCGAGGACGACGGCGAGCAGCGCGGGGCCTGCGACGAGGCTCGGCAGGGCGGTCCCCACGAGGTGGCCGACGAGCCAGACGAGCAGCGTCCAGACGAGGCCGACGGGAGCGAACCAGCCCGCTCGGGTGAGCGCGCCGCTCGGGCGCACGAGGGCCAGGACGACCCAGCCGGGCAGCAGGACCCCGAGAGCGAGCGTCGCGAGCCACCAGAGCACCGTCGGGGCGCTTGACCCCGTCGAGAGCCACCCGACGGCCAGCGCCACCGTCGCGACGGCAGCGATGAGCGGGCCCGGAATCCACTGACCGCCCCTGAGATCCCGCCACCCCGTCACCCGCAGGATGGTGTCACACGCGGCTCGACGCTCCCTGAACGCCGTCCGTGATGCCCGTGCTGCCCGTCAGCGTCGCGGCTCGAGGTCGACGGTGAGGTCGGGCTCGGTGCGCTCGCGGACCTCGTCCTCGCTGACCCCGTCCGCGAGCTCGCGCAGCACGAGGCCCGACGCGGTGACGTCGAGGACGCACAGGTCGGTGATGATCCGCTGGACGACGCGGCGCCCGGTGTAGGGCAGCGAGCACTCGCGGACGATCTTGTAGGAGCCGTCGCGGGCGTTGTGCTCCATCAGCACGATGACCTTCTTCGCCCCGTGGACGAGGTCCATCGCGCCGCCCATCCCCTTGACCATCTTGCCGGGGATCATCCAGTTGGCGATGTCGCCGGCTTCCGAGACCTGCATCGCGCCGAGGATGGCCGCGTCGACCTTGCCGCCGCGGATCATCCCGAAGCTCGTCGCCGAGTCGAAGAAGGCGGCGCCCCGGCGCAGGGTGACGGTCTCCTTGCCGGCGTTGATGAGGTCGGCGTCCTCCTCGCCCTCGAACGGGTAGGCGCCGACGCCGAGGATGCCGTTCTCGGACTGCAGGACGATCTCGACGTCGTCGGGCACGTAGTTGGGCACGAGGGTCGGCAGGCCGATGCCGAGGTTGACGTAGGCGCCGTCGGACAGCTCGGCCGCGGCGCGGGCCGCCATCTGCTCACGGGTGAGGGCCATCGCTCACGCCTCCTGGTTGTGGGGCTGGTTCTGGGACTGGGCGTGGGTGTCGGGGCGGGGTCGGACGGTGCGGCGCTCGATCCGCTTCTCCGCCGCCTGCTCCGCGGTGAGGGGCAGCACCCGCTGGACGAAGATGCCGGGCAGGTGGACGTGGTCGGGGTCGAGCTCCCCGGGCTCGACGAGCTCCTCGACCTCGGCGACGGTGATCCGCCCGGCCATCGCGCACAGGGGGTTGAAGTTGCGAGCCGACTCGTGGAAGACGAGGTTGCCGTGCCGGTCACCGCGGGCGGCGCGGACGAGGCCGTAGTCGGTCGTGATGGCCCGCTCGAGCACGAAGGTCCGGCTCTCGCCCTGGTAGTCGAACTCCTGGGTCTGCTTGGGCGGGGACGCGAGCGCGACGGTGCCGTCAGCGGCATACCGCCAGGGGAGCCCGCCCTCGGCGATCTGGGTGCCGACCCCCGTCATCGTGAAGAAGGCCCCGATCCCGGAGCCGCCGGCTCGCAGCCGCTCGGCCAGGGTGCCCTGCGGAGTCAGCTCCACCTCGAGCTCGCCGGAGAGGTACTGCCGCTCGAACTCCTTGTTCTCCCCGACGTAGGAGGAGACCATCCGCGCGATCCGCCGGTCCTTGAGGAGCAGACCCAGCCCCCAGTCGTCGACGCCGCAGTTGTTCGACACGGCTTCGAGGTCGGTCGTGCCCGCCTCGTGGATCGCTGCGATGAGCACGCTCGGGATGCCGCAGAGGCCGAAGCCGCCGACCGCGAGCGACATCCCGTCGCTGATGCCGGCAATGGCTTCCTGGGGGGAGGAGACGACTTTGTCCATACCGCGGACTCTACCGACGGACCGGGGGGTCGCCTCGTGGGGTGTGGCCACCGCTGTCGCGGCACGGGGTGTCGCGGGACCACGTGGGGCCGTCGGGCAGCCGTCCGAATGACACCGCTGTCATTCGGACAAAAGGGAAAGAACACTGATGTAATTTTCCGCTAAACCTTGTGGTCGGTGTGGTGCGAGTGCATCAATGGTGCAGTTGCACTCCGTCCAACCGCACCCGCACGACCCCCGGAAGCGAGATCCACCGCATGGCAGCAGCACGTTGGCGTCACCTCGGACTGGCCCTCGCGACCCCGGCTCTGGTCATCCCGATCGTCGCGTCCCCGGCGCAGGCCGTGCAGGCTCCGCCCTCGCCGACCCGCCCGCTGCCGAGCGCTCTCGACGTCAACCCGCCCTACCAGGGGCAGACGGTCTGCGACCCCGCGGCCCGCCCGGGGGTGCTCTCCTTCGCGCGGCTCATGACGTCGCACTACGGCATGGGCTCGACCGGGCTCATCGGCCGGACCTGCACCGCCTCGAGCTCGGAGCACTACGACGGCCGCGCGTGGGACTGGATGCTCAACGTCGCCAACCCGAGCCAGGAGGCCGTGGCCCAGTCGGTGCTCACCTGGCTGACGAAGCCGGACAGCAGGGGCGTGCAGGGCGCGATGGCCCGCCGCTTCGGGATCATGTACATCATCCACAACAGGAAGATGTGGCGCGCCTACGCCCCCGAGCGGGGCTGGGCGCCCTACTACGGCTCGAGCCCGCACACCGACCACGTGCACTTCAGCTTCACCTACGACGGTGCGGCAGGCCGCACCTCGTGGTGGACGGGCGTCGCCACGACGAGCTACCTCACGAGGCTCCCCGCGGCGGGCGGCACCGTCGTCACCGTGCCGAGCACGCCAGCGGTGCTCTCCTACGGGATGACCTCGGAGGCGGTGCGCCGGCTCCAGACGAAGCTCGGCTCGATACCCACCTCGGGGTGGTACGGACCGATGACGAAGGCGCGGGTCATCGCCTACCAGAAGTTCGCCGGTCTCCCGCAGACCGGGACTGCCGACGTCGCCACCCAGAACCGTCTCACCGCGAAGGGCTGGACCGCCGGTGCCGGCACGACGACCACGACCTATCCGACGCTCTCCTACGGGATGACCTCCAGCGCGGTCCGCACCCTGCAGGGCAAGCTCGGCTCGCTGCCGACTTCGGGGTGGTACGGCCCGATGACGAAGGCGCGGGTCATCGCCTACCAGAAGTATTCCGGCCTGCCGCAGACCGGCGTCGCGGACTCGGCGACGCAGGCCCGCCTGTGGTCGAAGGGATGGACCGGGGGCGGCGCCGCGACGGTGCCGAAGACCTACGCGACCCTCGCCTACGGCACGACCTCGAGCGCGGTCAGGACGCTGCAGACCGCCCTCGGTTCGCTGCCGACCTCCGGGTGGTACGGCCCGATGACGAAGGCGCGGGTCATCGCCTACCAGAAGTTCGTCGGCCTCTCCCAGACGGGCGTCGCGGACAACCGGACGCAGCAGCTGCTGCACACCCGCGGGTGGTCGAACGCGGCACCGGCCGGCCTGACGGCGCAGGCCACGGACGAGCTGACGGGAGGACCAGTGATGACGGTGATGCACGCCATGGCGCCGGTGTCGGAGCGGGTGGGCCCCGGCCCCGCCGTCGCCACCGTGTCGACGACGACGGGGTTCACGGCCTACAAGGACCTCGTCATCGGCCTCGGGTCACGCGGGTCGGCGGTGCGCACTCTCCAGGGGGGCCTCGGGGGTCTCGCGATCGACGGGGTGTTCGGGCCGGTGACCCAGGAGAAGGTGGTGGCCCTGCAGCGGGCCAACGGCTGGGCGCCCACGGGCGTCGTCACCGCCGAGGTGTGGGGGGTGCTCGAGGCGCGGGCCCACCCGTTCGTCGGCAGCCGCACGTCGGTGCTGCGGGCGGGGGACGAGGGCGCGCAGGTCATCGCGGTGCAGCGGCTGCTCGGCGTGCGCACGACCGGTGTGTTCGACGGCGCGACCCGCGAGGCGGTCAAGCGGGCGCAGGCCGACGCCGGCCTGGCGAGCACCGGCGTCGTCGCGTCGCGGACGTGGTCACTGTTCGACCGCCTGTCCGCCTGAGTCGCCTGGCAGACCCGGTCAGCGGGCGTCGACCGTGACGCCCTCGGAGGTGAGTCGCTCGGAGGAATCGGAGGAATCGGAGGTCTCGGTGGGCTCGGCCACCTCGGCGGGCCGCACGAGGACGATCGACCCGTCCGCGGCCCAGGCTGCGAGCGCGTCGAGGAGCACGGCGCCCAACTCCCCGGAGGCCGAGAGGGCGACGCGGGGGGACTGCCCCCAGTGCGCGCGCGGCACGACGATCCCGGCGTATGCCGTGCCGCTGCCCGGGGTGCCGCCGTCCACGGACGCCGGGGCGGGCACGAGCGCGAGGTCCTCGTCGTCGGGATCGGCCATCACCGTGAGCTGGTCGCCGTGGGTGGCCAGCTCACGGGCCTCGTCGACCGCGGCAGGAGCCTCGGCCGCGCGTGGGTGGCTGCGGGCGAGAGCGGCGAGGTTGACCAGGACCGCGTCGCCACCGTGGGCGGCGGCGGCGGCGGGGTCGGCCGTGACGAGCACATCGGCGCCGGTCGCGTCGTCACCGGTCACGACGGTGGCGCCGACGGTCCAGGCGGCGAGGGCCCAGTAGAGCGTCCGCCAGTGCGGCGGCAGGTCGAGCCCGACCGTGGTGCCGGGGCCGGCGTCGGCGTCGTCCTGGAGCAGGTTGCCGGCCTTGGACACCCAGTTGGCCATGACCCGGGCGCTGAGCTCGATCCGCTCACCCGCCACGTCGTCGTACCACGTCAGACGGGGCCGGCCCGGGTCGGAGGCGACGGCCGCGGCGAGCACGGCGGCGGGTCGGGTCAGGTCGGTGGTCACCCGGCGTCCTTGATCGTGGCGCTCGTCGTGCCGGGGGGCGGCTCGGTGAGCGGCTCGTCGTTCTTCAGCGCGGAGAAGAGGGCCTTCGCCTGCGCGGTGTCCCACTTGACCGCGAGCCCGTTGTTGGTCCGGTAGGCGAGGTCGGAGGTGGGCACCGACAGGGAGAGGCCCTCGTCGTTGCTGACCGACCGCATCGCCTGGAGCACGCGCACCGCGTCCATCAGGCCGGTGTCCTGGCCGACGGCGATGCCACCGGCCGCCGCGTCGGCGAAGGACGTGTAGCGCCACGGGAGCAGGACCGTCGACGGGGTCGCAGCCTTCTTCATCAGCGCCCCGAGGAACTGGCGCTGGCGGGCCGCGCGGCCGATGTCGCCCATCGGGTCCTCGTAGCGGGACCGGACGTAGCCGAGCGCGTCAGCTCCGGCGAGGGTCTGGCACCCCTTCTTGAGGTCGATCCCGGCCTTCGGGTCCACCATGTCCCGCGGGACGCAGAGCCGGACCCCGCCGACGGAGTCGACGACGTCGGCGAAGCCGCCGAGTCCGATCTCGACGTAGCCGTCGAGGTGGATGCCGGTGGCGCCCTCCACCGTCGCGGTGAGCAGCTGGGGGCCGCCGATCGCGTAGGCGGCGTTGATCTTGTTGCTGTTGTGGTCGGGGATCGGGACGTAGGAGTCGCGCGGGATCGAGACCATGACCGGCTTCCCGCCGCTCTCGGACACGTGGACGATCATGATCGTGTCGGTGCGCTGACCCTCGGCGCTACCCGTCGTCAGCGCCTTGCGCTGGGCCGTCGTGAGGCCGGCCCGGCTGTCGGACCCGACCAGGAGGTAGTTGTAGCCCGACGTGTCGACCGGGCGTTGCCCCGTGGGGACGTTGTCGACGCGGGCCACCGAGTTCCAGGCGCTGACGGGGACCCAGACGAGCCACGCGAGGCTCGCCACGAGCAGCAGCACGACGACGACGAGGACCCGACGCAGCCGGTGCCGACGTCGGCTGGGCCGAGCAGGCCGCGGGGGTGGCGGCACGGTTCCGGCGCCGTCCGCGCGCTCCGGTCGGGGCGGGCGCGGGCGACCCTCCCCGGAGCCGGACCGCGGCTGCGTGCGCGTGTCGACGACGAAGGACTCGTCGTCGTCGGCCGGTCGAGGCGGCGTCGCGGAGGAGCGCCCCGAGGAACGCTCAGAGGGGCGCTCGGACGTCGGGTGCACGGCACCGGACCGCGCCTTGGGCCGCCGTCGGGTGTCGACGACGTAGGCGTCGTCGCGCGACGAGGATGGCGGGGTGCGGTCAGTCGGCATCGGTGGGCTCCGAGGTCGTGGACGGTGGCAAGTCGGCTGGCAGGTCGGCTGGCAGGTCGGCTGGCAGGTCGGCTGGCAGGTCGAGGTGGCGAGGCGGCGGTGCCTCGTCGAGGGCGATCCGGCGGGCGAGGCGGGTGTAGCGGGTCTCCATCTCGCGGAACCGTTTGAAGGTGGTCACGACGAAGCCGAAGAAGGCCAGGACGAGGCCGTAGAGGATGAGGTCGGCGCCGCGACCGACGCCGACCTTGAGCGCGATCCGGGTCCACACGGAGGGGTCGAGGATCGACCACACGGCGAAGGAGGCGAAGACGAGCAGGCCGACGCGGCGCAGGGCCTGGGCCTTCTGGCCGTAGCTGACGAGCAGCCGCCAGGCGACGGCGAGGATGCCGACGATGAGGAGGAGCTGGATGAGGATCTGTCTCATCGCCAGATCAGCTCCGCGAGGATGTTGACGGCGTTGAGCACCGACTGGCCCTTGGCCCGGGAGTAGTCGGTGTAGAGGATGTGCACGGGCTCCTCGGTGTAGGCGACACGCTCCCCGTCGATGCGCATCGCGCCGATCTGGGCCACGATCTCGGAGGCGTGGGCCATCCGGTTCTGGGTGATGTCGAGGCCCTCGACGACCCGGCGGTCGAGCACCCGCAGGCCGTTGTGGGCATCGGTGAGCCGGGTGCCCGTCGTGAGGTTGGTGTAGGTGACCGCCAGCCGCAGGACGAGCTTCTTCAGTCCGCTCGCGCGGGTGCGCTCGTCGAGGAAGCGGGAGCCGAAGACGACCCGGACGTCGCCGCGCCGGGCCCGCTCGAGCATCACCTCGGCATCGGAGACCTGGTGCTGGCCGTCCGCGTCGAAGGTGATGACGTGTCGCATCCGCGGGTCGGAGAGGGCGTAGGCGAGGCCGGTCTGCAGGGCCGCGCCCTGGCCGAGGTTGACGGGGTGACGCACGACCGCCGCGCCGGCGGCCTCGGCCCGCTCGGCCGAGTCGTCGCGCGACCCGTCGTCGACACAGACGACGTGGGGGAAGGTCGGCAGGCACCGGGCGACGACGTCGCCGATGACGGACCCCTCGTCAAAGAGGGGCACCACCAGCCACACGTCGTCGTTCTTCACGGACCCAGAGTAGAGGCGCGACCCTGTGAGACCCGCACGGGCGCGGCCCCCTCCCGTCCTCACGCACCCTCGGTGGGTCGCGCACCGCGCTCTCCCAACTAGAGTCGGACCACCATGACGGATGCGAGGATCGAGGAGCCTGACGCGGCGGCGTCCGGGTCGGCAGCGCTGCGGATCGCGGTGGTCGGACCGACGCATCCGCACAAGGGCGGAGTGGCCGCGCACACGACGGTGCTGGCCCATCACCTCAGCGACGCCGGGCACGACGTCGTCCTCGTGTCCTGGGCTCACCTGTACCCCTCCCGGCTCCGGCGGGCGGAGGCGAGCCTGGCCGCTGGGGCTCCCGAGGTCACGCCCTACCCCCGGACGATTCGCGCGCTCAGCTGGGCCCGCCCTGACACCTGGGTGCGGGCCGGTCGCCGGCTGCGCGACGTCGACGCGGTCGTCGTCGTGCACCTCATCCCCTCGATGGCCCCGGCCCACCTGGCGCTCCTCGGGGCCGCGGGCGCGCTGCCCCCGACGGCGCCCGGCACCACCCCCGGCGGGACGGCGCGCCCCCAGTCGGTCGTGCTCTGCCACAACGTTCTCCCGCACGAGCAGCGCGTCGGTGACCGCACATTGATGTCTCGTCTGCTCACCCGCGTCGACGCGGTGCTCGTCCACAGCATCGACCAGGCCCGGGTGGCCCACGACCTCGGAGCACGCCGGGTGTCGGTCGCCGACCTGCCACCGCACCTGCCCGGTGGGGACCCCGTCTCGCGGGACGCCCGGCCCGGACCGACGCGACTGCTGGCCCTCGGCCTCGTCCGCGAGCACAAGGGGATCGACGTGCTCCTGCGGGCGATGCGCGAGGTCCCCGACGTCACCCTCACCATCGCGGGGGAGATGTGGGGCGCCAACCGCGCGGTGATCGGCAGCCTCGCCGCCGACCCGAGCCTCGCCGGCCGGGTCGAGATCCGCGACGGGTACGTGCCGGCCGACGAGCTCGCGGCGCTGCTCGCGGACCACGACGTCCTCGCCCTCGCCTACCGGTCGCCGACCGCGTCGCAGAACGTCACCCTCGCCCACGCCCACGGGCTGCCCGTCCTCGCCTCCGACGTCGTGCCCTTCTCCCAGCAGGTCACCGACGGGGTCAACGGGCTTCTCGTGCCGGCCGAGGACGAGGCGGCGCTCGCGGCGGCGCTGCGCCGGCTGCGGGAGCCGGAGCTGCGCCGGCGCCTCGCTGACGGGGTGAAGACCCCGGACCTGTCCGGACCGTGGGCTCACTACCTCGGCACGATCGAGGCCCTCTCGATCGACGAGCAGGTGCTCGGCCACCATGATGGCGCTCCCGACGACGACCGGCAGGAGGGGGACGGCACGCGGGCGGACCGCCTCACCCGGGCGGCTGGGGTCGTCGGGAGCCGGGTCGGGTCCGGGCTCACGGCCGCCTCGCGGACCGCGCGCCGGGCGACCCGCGGGCTGGCGGCCCGTCGGTCGGTGCTCCACCTCGGGACGGAGGACCTTCCCGGGTGGGTGCTCGCCTCGGACGTGCTCGGCGACCCGGCACAGGCCGACGAGGCACGGCGGCTCGCCCGCTTCCTCGGCCTGCCCCGCTCGCTCGACGGAGTCTCCACCTGGGCCGCGCTCGGGGCGCTCGCCGCGATCATCCGGGTGCGTGACGACGGGCGGCGCAGCGCGCTCATCGTCGACGAGTCCGGCACCCGGTCGCTGCTCTCGCGCTGGGCCCGGGCCGTCGGGTTCGCCCCCGTCGAGATCGACTTCACCGGCTCGCACCCGCACGTCGCGGCTCTCGACGTCGACGCGGGCTCGCTCGACGTGATCGTCCGGATCCACCCCCGCGGCTGCGACGGGGAGGACGTCGACCACGTCCTCGAGCAGGCCTCGTGGGCGCTCGGGGCCGGGGGGCTGCTCATCGTCACCATCCCCATCGGGCCGCCGTCCGCCGACGGCGCCGTCGGACCCGCCGACGTGCGCGGGATCATGGCCCGGGCCGACGAGCTCGGGTTCGTGCTCATCGGCAACCTCGACGGCGACGTCACCTCGCGGATGCGTGACGCCCGGGCGCGGGCCCGGGCCGACGACGCGGCATACGGACTCGTGCGGCTCACCCTGCGGAGGCGCTGACGTGACCCGCTCTCGCGTCCTCACCGTGCTGCGGGTCGGCATCGCCGTCGTCACGCTCGCCGCCGTCGTCTGGGCCGTGGCGCGGAACTGGGCCGACGTCTCGGTGCACCTGGGCCAGATCTCCTGGCAGACCTTCGCGCTGTCGACTCTCTGTGCGGCTGCGGGCACCTGGCTGACGATGCTCGGGTGGAAGACCCTGCTGCGTGACCTCGGCTCCGACCTGCACATCGCCCCCGCGACGGGGGTCTACTTCGTCGGTCAGCTCGGCAAGTACCTGCCTGGGTCGCTGTGGTCGGTGCTCGTCCAAGCCGACATTGCGGCCCACCTCAAGGTGCCGCGTCGGCGCACGGCGGTCGCCGGCCTGCTCGCGCTCGGGCTCTCGCTCCTCACCGGACTGCTCGTCGGGCTGCCGGCGGCCTCGTTCCTGCTCCGACGCTCGTCGAGCGGGTTCGACTGGTGGATCCTGCTCGCCGTGCCGCTCGTCGCCGTCCTGCTCGTGCCCCGCCTGCTCAACCTGCTCGTGGCGACGCTGCTGCGGCTGCTCAAGCGGGAGCCGCTCGAGCGAGAGCTCTCCACGCGGGCGGTGCTCACCGCGGTGGTCACCTTCGTCGCCGTGTGGCTCGCCTTCGGACTGCACACGTTGCTGCTCGCCCGGGCGGTGGCGGGCGACGCGCCCCACCCCGACCTCGCGACGGCGGCGATGACCGGCTACGCGCTGTCCGTGTCGCTCGGGATGCTGACCATCATCCTCCCGGCGGGCCTCGGCGCCCGCGAGGGACTGTTGACCCTCATCCTGTCCACGGCGATCCCCGCGCCGGCCGCGGCCGCCGTGGCGATCGTGTCCCGCTTCATCGTCACGCTCGTCGACGTCCTCGCGGCCCTCGTCGGCTGGCTCTACGCCCGCTCGCACCACCTCATCGGTGAGCGTCGCGCCGGCCAGGACGACCAGCTCGATCCCGGCCACGCCTCTCCGACGGGGACGGTCAGCACCACCGAGCCGACGTGACGACGCGGTGACGAGCAGGTCGGTGCGCCGCCTGCGTCACAGCTCGACCCAGTAGCGCCTCTTGCCCTCGACGACGCCGTCAGGCACCCCGCCGCGTCCCTCGATCGTGCGGAACGAGCCGACGTTGTCCTCGTCGCACGTCAGCAGCACTCGCTCCAGGCCCAGCTCACGGGCGCGCTCGAGGGCGAGACCGAGGGCCCGGGACGCGTGCCCCTGCCGGCGGCGGTCAGGCCGGATGCTGTAGCCGATGTGACCGCCGAGGGTGCGCAGGAACTCGGTGTCGATCGAGTGACGCACGGCGACGAACCCCACCATGTCGGCGCCCTCCGTGACCCAGGAGTAGTCACAGTGGACATGTCCGGTCGGCAGCGTGCTCGACGGGTCCGCCTCGAGCCGGATCACGCTGAGCAACGCCTCGAACGACGGCCGGTCGGGGCCGAGGCCCGGGACCTGCCAGTCACCCGAGCCGTCCCGCGGCCCGTCGCCGAAGTCGCGCACGCAGTCGATCCAGGCGTCGTAGAGGTCGGAAGACGGACGGGAGAGAACGGACACCGACGCATCGAACCACGGACCGGGCCCGTGCGGCCACGACTGACCGGCACCGACCCGACCCGGTCAGAAGGGTGGCGGTCCACCCTGAGCGGGCCGGTGTGGATCGGGATGTGACGAAGCGGGACCCGGCGGGTCGACGGCCCCGTCGGGGTCGCGCCGTTCGGGGCTCCTGAGGTGCTCGAGCCAGTCCTTGGGGTGGGTCGTGTAGGTCCGGCCGGCGGCGGTGCGCCACTTCACCAGGCCGCTGTCAGGATTGTCGGGGTCGCGTTCGGCGTCCCAGA
>JBDSSS010000174.1:0-4504 GCA_039928615.1 Terracoccus sp.
CGTCTCGCCGTCCCGCGATGGCCTTGCCGACGAGCTTCTCGTTGGTGAAGGGCCCGTACATGTCCGCGGTGTCGAGGAAGGTGACGCCGAGCTCGAGCGCTCGCTGGATCGTCGCGATGGCCTCGCCCTCGTCGCCGGTGCCGTAGAACTCCGACATCCCCATGCAGCCGAGGCCGAGAGCGGAGACGGTGAGCGGCTCGGCCGTGCCGAGGGTGCGTGCGGGGAGGGTGGCGTGTGTCGTCATGCCTCCAGTCAAGACCTCCCTCCGAGCGGTTGGTCAACCGGGGCTGCCCTCCGGCGCCCCGCCCGGCGCCTGACATGCTGGCCGCATGCCCGACACCGCCGCCGTGCGTGCCCTCATGAGCGCCCCCCGGACCACCGGCCCGGTCCTGCCACACGACGGGCAGCCATGGGACCTCCTCGTCCTCGGCGGCGGCACGGCCGGCATCGTCGGAGCCAAGACCGCGGCCCGCCTCGGCGCCCGGGTGCTGCTCGTCGAGCGGGCCGAGCCCGGCGGTGACTGTCTCTGGACCGGGTGCGTGCCCTCGAAGGCCCTGCTGGCCTCGGCCCATGCCGTCGCGTCCGCTCGCAGCGCCGGGCGGCTCGGTGTCGACGTCGACGGTGTCGACGTCGACTTCGACCGGGTGATGGGGCACGTGCGCGCCGCCGTCGGGTGGATCGCGCCGACAGACTCGGCGCAGGCCCTCGAACAGGCCGGGGTGCACGTGGTCCGCGGCACGGGTGTCTTCACCGGTCCGCGCACGGTCGAGGTGGACGGCGCCACGATCGGCTTCCGGCAGGCACTGCTCGCCACGGGCGCACGACCAGCACTCCCGTCCATCCCCGGGCTCGCGGAGGCCGATCCCCTGACGAGCGACACCGTGTGGGACCTCACCTCCCTGCCCGGACGCCTCGCCGTGATCGGCGGCGGCAGCATCGGGTGCGAGCTCGGCCAGGCCATGGCGCGGCTGGGCTCCGACGTCGTGGTCATCGAGAGCGCTGGACGGTTGCTCCCCCGCGAGGACGAGGCGGCGTCGGCGCTGGTCACCGATGCCCTCGTCGAGGACGGTGTCGGCGTGCGCACCGGGGTCAGCGTCGCGGCCGTGTCCGGTCGCAGCGGCTCCGGCGGGACGCTGCACCTCCACGGTGGCGACCGGGTCGAGTTCGACCACCTCCTCGTCGCCGTCGGCCGCTCGCCGCGCACCGTCGGGCTGGGACTCGAGGCAGGGGGGATCCGCACCGACCCGGCCGGCTTCGTCCAGGTCGACGCGCACCTGCGCACGACGAACCGGCGGGTCTGGGCCGCCGGAGACCTCACCGGCCACCCGCAGCTGACCCACCTCGCCGGCTCCCACGGGAGCATCGCAGCGACGAATGCCGTTCTCGGCCTTCGCCGGTCGGTGTCGACGGACGCCGTCCCGCGGGTCACTTTCACCCAGCCCGAGGTGGCCGCAGTGGGGCTGCCCACCGAGCAGTCGTCGACGGCTCGACGTCACGGACTGACGGTCCGGACCTGGCACGACACCCACGTCGACCGGGCCATCGCCGAGGCCGACGCGACCGGGCTGACCCGGCTGGTGCTCGACGGCCGGGGCCGGGTGCGGGGCGCCCTCGTCGTCGGGCCACGAGCCGGTGAGGTGCTGGCCGAGCTGACCCTCGCGGTCCGGCTCGGCCTGACGACTCGCCAGCTCGCCGGCACGACCCACCCCTACCCGACCTACGGCGACGGACCCTGGAACGCCGTCATCGCCGACGTCCAGCACCAGCTCGCCCGCGGCGGGACCGCGCGGGCGGTCCGGGCGGTCGGTGCCACCCGGCGGTGGCTGCTCGACCACGACCCCCGCAAGCCGTGAGGGCCACCGGCGACGTCAGCGGCAACGTCACCGCAGACGTCAGCGCAGAGCGGCATACCCCGCGACGGCCCGCTGGGCCCCGCTGACCCCGACGACGAGCGCCCACCCGATGGCGATCGGGCCGGCCTGCCCAGGGAAGACGAGCCACAGGCTGTGCACGACGATCGTCTCCGCACCCTCGGCGAGACCGCCGAGGAAGCTCAGTGAGCGTCCGTCGTCGATCTGCCTGCCGGTGCGCTCGGCGATAGAGGAGAAGGCGAGGAAGGCCGTGCCGTTGACGTAGTAGGCGAGCAGGACGAGCAGGAAGGGCCACCACTGCGCCCCTTCGGCACGGGTCGCGCCGACGGCGACCCCGACCACCGTGCAGCCGTAGACGATGAAGTCAGCCACGATGTCAAGGAAACCACCTGCAGCAGAAGTAGATCCGGCGATATCTTGCTTGGCCCCCGCACCGGCTCGATGTCGGGCGAGGGCGCCGTCGAGCCCGTCGATGGTCCGTGAGACCAGCCACAGCACGAGCGCGACGTTCCATGCCGTGGCCGCCGCCGCGAGGGCGCTGCCCAGGCCGATGACGAGGCCGGCCGCCGTGAGCCGGTTCGGTGAGACCCACCTGACGTCGATGGCGGCAGCCGCCCACTCGAGGGGACCGGCGAGGCGACGGCGCAGGACGGTGTCAAACATGCTCAGCGGCTTCGCTCGACGACGGTGAGCGGGAGCTGCCGACGAAGCGCCTCGTTCTCCCCCGGGTCCAGGACGGAGTGCTGCGCGCACGCGGGGACGAGCTCGCCCGTCTCCGGGTGCGCCATCGAGTAGGTGCAGGCCTGCAACCGCTCCTGCGTGGCGCGGACCGCCGGGTCGGTGGCAACGAGGCCCTGCTGCATCAGCTGCCAGGCGGGGGCGACGTCCGCGGCGTCCATGAAGCGGTGGACGACGACCGTCAGCGGCCGCAGGCCACCGCTCCGGAACCCGTCGACGACGGCACGTGTCCCACCGATCCGGTGGACGACGGAGGCGAGCCAGGCCGCCGCCACCCGGAGGTCCCGGGGGTGACGCGCGAGCACACGGAGCACCTTGACGACGAGCAGCACGGGAGATGTCCCGCCAAAGGCCACCCCACCGAAGTGGTCGAGGAAGGCGTCACGGGCGGCAGTCTCCGCTGGGCGGTCGGGCTCGCACACCGCGTGCCACCGCTCCCCCAGGACGAAACCGAAAGCCGTTCGGTTGCAGCGCCGGTCGCCGAACTGGAGGGCCTGCCACGACACGGGCTGACCGAGGCCCTCCTCGACCCGGTCCCACACGACATCGATGTCGACGTCGTCGTAGTCCACGCCCCACCGCCGCTCGTCGCCGACGAGGGCGGCGGGTTGGAAGGACATCATCTGGTAGCCCATTCGGCTCACGGCCGCGACGACCCCGGGCACCTCTGCCAGGTTGGCCGGGGTCACCGTCATGTTGTGGGCGAGGTAGGACCTCACCCCGAGCTCGCGCCGCAAGCGGGCGAACATGGCGACGAAGGCGGCGCGGTGGCCGTCGAGCTCGGCCTCGGTCCGCGGACGCGGAGCCCCGCGCCGCCCCCGCATCAGCGAGTCGACGTGTGCGGCGAAGGAGACGCGGGGCAGCCGGACCCGTCCGTCCGCGTCGCTAACGAGCGCGGCGAGGTAGTCGTAGTCGAAGTCCCCGTGCGTCATCGACATCGGCTCGCGGCCGTGCCGGCGCATCGCGAGCAACGCGTCGGCGTGGTCGTCCGGCGCGAGCAGCGAGACCTCCCCGCCGATCAGCTGGGCATGGGCACGGGGCCCTCGACGCTCGGCGAGGTAGGCCATCTGCTCACTGACCCGGGCGACGGTGTGCGCGCCGTCCACCCGGACCTTGTTCGCGTCGCGCGAGTGGTAGCAGGGCGTGCACGTGAGGTTGCACTTCGGAAAGACGCCGTGGGTGCCCTCGCAGCCGACCGCGTGCCGGCCGATGAGCTGCTCGGGGGTGCGCACCCCCGCCGGCAGCGCGGCCCAGCGCTCGTCGAGCACCGCGCGGGTGCGGGGGTCCACCGGCCGCGTCCGTGCCGCCAGGCGCCCGAAGGCCTCGCGCAGTCCCATGACAGCCCTCTCGTGGCCTCGGTCGCGACGACCGGACGTCGCGGCGACCGGGGCCGCGCGCTCGCCCGCCCCTGCCGAAACCGTAACCGCTCGAGGCGTTCACCGCTTCGAGGACGCCCGGCGGGTCCCGGGTCGGGTGAGCCTCAGCCGACCGGGCTGGCGACGCGCCGGTCCTCGACCTCGCCCGTGGCGGCCTCGCCGTCGAGCATGCTCGTGAGCTTCTCGCCCTCGACGTCGAGGTCCGGCAGCAACCGGTCGAGCCACCGGGGCAGCCACCACGCCCGCTCACCGAGCAGGGACAGCACGGCGGGGACGAGGGTCATCCGCACGAGGAAGGCGTCGACGAAGACCCCGACCGCGAGGGCGAACCCGATCGACTTGATGACCGGCTCGTCCGCCGTCACGAAGCCGCTGAACACGCCGACCATGATGAGCGCGGCGGCGGTGACGACCCGGGCACCGTGGCGGAACCCGAGGGCGACCGACTCGTGCGCGGACGCACCGTGGACGTGTTCCTCACGCATCCGGGTCACGAGGAAGACCTCGTAGTCCATGGCC
>JBDSSS010000175.1:0-13975 GCA_039928615.1 Terracoccus sp.
TGCGGGCCCCGACAGCAGGCCCCGGCGCAGCCGCTGGGCGAACAACGACGGCGACAGCCCGGCCCCGTCCCGGGTCGGGGCCAGCACCCGCCGCGCCACCGAGTCCGCGGCTTCGTCGCTCAGGGAGGTCGTCTCTGCCACGAGCCGCGTCGCCCGCGCCAGGGTCGTGCGGCCCGCCGCGAGCTCTTCGCGCAGGAACCCAGACCGGCCCACCGGCGCCGTGGCGAGCTCCACCCGCCGACCCACGTCCGAGATGGACAGGCCCGTCGCGGTCGCCACCTCAGAGACGACGACCTCCCGCGCCGACAACGGCGTCCGGTCCACCCACGACTGCGCATGACGAGCGCCCAGCTCCGCAGACGCTGTCGCGTCCATCCGGGCCAGCGCCTCCAGACCGATCCCGTCGAGCGCAGCCTTGGCCCGCTCCACCGCCTCCACGACCTTCAAGTCCGCGTCCAACGCCGCAGCAAAGTCCTGCTCGGAGGACTCCGGACCCAGGCTCGCCCCCAGTCCCGTCCCCAGGCCCGTCCCCACAGTCGGTGCCGCCATCAGTGACGCGAACACCTCGATCAGCGGCAGCCCCAACGGCGCCCGGCGAGCGGCAAACGCCTCCGACAGGACAAACTCCCCGCGAGCCCTCACCAGGTCAGCGGCGCGCCGACGCTCGACCACGGATTCGCTTGCGACGTAAGGCATTCCGACCACCTCTCTTGATCCATTGTAGAACACCCGTTCGACGTAGACAAGGGTCAGAACCGACGATGGTGGACGCCGCAAGACCGCGAGAGGGTGGTGACGACACCAGCGGCGACCCGGCATACCGACGCCACGGCTGACTGCCGCATGGGAGGATCTGCGCCATGGCCAAGGAGTTCCGAGTCAGCAGGTCCACCGAGATCGACGCATCGCCCGAGCGGCTGCACGCCCTCGTCGACGACTTCCACGAGTGGCAGAAGTGGTCACCGTGGGAGGGCCTCGACGCGAACCTCGAACGCGAGTACTCGGGCCCACGGTCCGGGGTCGGGGCGACCTACGCCTGGAGCGGCAACAGCAAGGCCGGGCGAGGCCGGATGGAGCTCGTCGAGTCAGACCCCCACCACGTCGCGGTCGACCTCGAGTTCTCCGCGCCGATGAAGGCGCACAACCGGGTCGACCTCACCCTCACCCCGCTGGGCGACGGACGCACCGGGGTCGAGTGGCTGATGACCGGTCCGCAGAACACCGTGATGCGCGTCATGAGCAAGCTCTACTCGATGGAGAAGATGCTCGGCCCCGACTTCGAGCGCGGGCTCGCGCAGCTGAAGTCGGTCGCCGAGTCGTCATGAGCCCGTGGACGATCCGGCCGGCGACGCGCGATGACGTCCTCGCGATCGTCGCCCTGCTCGCGGACGACCCGCTGGGCGCCGCCCGGGAGGACCTCACCGACGAGGAGCCCTACCTCGCGGCCTACGACCGGATCCGCAGGGACGCGGCGCAGCGGCTCGTGGTCGCCGAGCAGGACGGGCGGGTCGTCGGCACGCTCCAGCTGAGCATCGTCCCCGGCCTGTCACGCCGCGGCGCGACCCGCTCGATCATCGAGGGCGTCCGGGTGGCCCGCGACGAGCGCAGCAGCGGGCTCGGCACAGAGCTGGTGACGTGGGCCGTCGAGGAGTCGCGCCGGTCCGGCTGCGCCGTCGTGCAGCTCACGAGCGACGCGAGCCGCACCGACGCCCGACGCTTCTACGAGCGACTGGGCTTCGTCCCGTCCCACGTCGGGTTCAAGCTGCCGCTCGAGTCCTGAGCACAGCGCCGGCGGACCCGTCAGAAGATCCCGACGCGCTCGTCCTCGTCGAGCCACAGGCCGTCGCCGGGCTTGACGCCGAAGGCCTCGTGGAACTCGCTGACGTTGCGGACCGCGTTGCCGCGCAGGTCCTGCGGCGAGTGCGGGTCGACGGCGAGCAGGCGGATCGCCTCGGCCTGGCGCGACTTGCCCTTCCACACCTGCGCCCAGCCGATGAAGAAGCGCTGCGGCCCGGTGAACCCGTCGATCTCGTCCATGCCGGACTCCTCGGTCGCGATCCGATAGGCCGCGTAGCCGATCTGCAGGCCACCGAGGTCCCCGATGTTCTCCCCGACGGTGAGGCTGCCGTTGACGGTGCGCGACGCGTCGAGGCCGGCAGGAGAGTAGCCGTTGAACTGCTCGATGAGCCGCTGCGCCAAGGCGTCGAAGCGAGTGCGGTCACCCTCGGTCCACCACTCACGCAGTGCCCCCGAACCGTCGTAGCGCGACCCCTGGTCGTCGAAGCCGTGACCGAGCTCGTGGCCGATGACCGCGCCGATCCCGCCATAGTTGACGGCGTCGTCGGCGTCCAGGTCGAAGAAGGGCGGCTGGAGGATGGCAGCCGGGAAGACGATCTCGTTCATCGACGGCATGTAGTACGCGTTGACCGTCTGGGGAAGCATGAACCACTCGGTCCGGTCGATCGGGCCGCCGATCTTGGCCAGGTTGCGGGCGGTGTCGAACGCCTCCGCCCGCATCACGTTGCCGACGAGGTCGGTGGGGTCGATCTCGATCGAGGAGTAGTCGCGCCACACGTCGGGGTAGCCGATCTTCGGCGTGAAGCGGTCGAGCTTGTCGATCGCCTCGGCGCGGGTCTGCTCGCTCATCCACTCCAGTGACGAGAACGAGCGGCGGAAGGCCTCGACGAGGTTGGCGACGAGCTCCTGCATCCGCTCCTTCGCCGCCGGCGGGAACCACTTCTCGGCGTAGAGCTGGCCGACGGCCTCGCCGACCCCGTTCTCGACGACGCCCACGCCCCGCTTCCAGCGCTCCTGCAGGTCCGGCTGACCGGAGAGGGTGCGCCCGTAGAAGTCGAAGTCGGCCTCGACGACGGTCGTCGGCAGCAGGGGTGCGTGGGTGTTGACGACGTCCCAGACGAGCCACGTGCGCCAGTCGTCGAGGTCGACGGCGGCGAGCGCCTCGCTCAGCCCGGAGAGGAAGCTCGGCTCACGCACCACGACCCGGTCGAAAGCACCGTCAGGGGCATCCAGACCCTCGACCCAGGCGCTCCAGTCATACTGCGGCGCAAGCGAGCCCAGCTCCTCGAACGTGTGCGCGTTGTAGGTCTTCACCGCGTCGCGGGTGGCGACGGCGTCCCAGTGCGCCGCCGCGATGCGCGTCTCGAGCGCCATGATCCGGCCCGCCTTGTCCGCGGCGTCGGGGATCCCGACGAGGTCGAGGACCCGCTCGACGTGCGCGACGTAGGCGGCCCGCACCTCAGCGTGCTTCTCCTCGCGGTAGAAGGCCTCGTCGGGCAGACCGAGTCCGCCCTGCTCGAGGTAGACCACGTAGTCCTCCGGCGACCGCTCGTCCGGCGCGACGTAGAAGCGGACGAGGCCGGACACCCCGATGCGACCGAGCCGACCGAGGACGGTCGCGAGGGTCGTGGGCGACTCGATCGCCGAGACGTCGGCGAGCATCGACTGGAGCGGCGAGAGCCCCAGCTCCTCGATGCGCTCGGTGTCCATGAAGCTCGCGTAGAGGTCGCCGACCTGGCGGCGCGGGGAGCCGGGGGCACCACCGTCGCCGGCCGCGGCCTCCTCGATGAGCGCGTGCACGCGGGCCGTCGACTGCTCACGCAGGATGTCGAACGTCCCGAAGCGGGCGCGGTCACCCGGGATCTCGGTCGTGTCGAGCCAGGTGCCGTTGACGAAGCGGAAGAGGTCGTCCTGCGGTCGGGTGGAGCGGTCGAGCAGGTCGAGCTCGATGCCGGACTTCGGGGCCACTGCGTCTCCTCGGGGTCGTCGCGCCGGAGGTCTTCCGGTCACCGCCCGAGCCTAGCCAGCGCGCCAGAGGTATGCCGCTGACGGGGTCAGCGGACCCGGTTGCGCCGGCGGTTGGCGAGCACCCCGGCAACGCCGACGAGCACGAGCACCCCGCCCAACGCGGCGAAGACGACCGGCCCGAAGGTCGTCGGGTCGATCACGGTGTCGGTGAGGGTCGTGACGAGCACGTAGGCAGCCACGACCAGGCAGAGGAAGCCGAGCAGGATGCTGCTCGCCCGCGGCCCGCGGTTGACGGTGATGGCGGTGGCCGTCGGCAGGGAGCCCGGCGGCCCCCACTGGGGACGGGCGGCCGAGGGAGCCGGAGCCCACCCCTGCTGGTGCAGCGGGCGGCCACCGGCCACCTCATCGCCCTGCACGGCGTCGTCGGGGACCGGAATGACCGGCGCAACCCGGAAGGCCGGCGCCGTCGGGTCGACGGACTGGTCGATCTGGAGCGTCGATGCCGGGTCCCGCCGAGTCGGGTCGGTGCTCTGCGCGCTCCAGTCGTACGGCCGTGTCGGGTCACTCGAGAGGTCGTTGCGCGTGTCGGTGCGGGTCGGGTCGGTGCCGAGCGGACGGGTCGCGTCCGGACGGTCGCCGTCGACGTGCCTGTTGGTCGTGTCGTCCATGTCGGTCATCTCCGTGTCTGGATCCGTCTGCCCCCGGTCGGGGGTGTGGGTGGTGCCGGTGGTGACGGGGGTCCTGCTCGTCAGTGTGCGCTCTTTCGCCCTCTCCGGCGCACCGCTGCGGTGCGCCTCACCCTCGCGGTTGCTCATGAACTGCTCCCCGTCCGGACGTTGATCTGGCCGAGGCCGACCTCCGCGTCAACGATCAGCTCGGTCGGGCCGGTGCCGTAGGCGAAGGTCTCCGTCCACCCGCTGCCTGCGAGCTGGTACTGCGGGCCCCGGTCGCTGCCGGTCGCGATGACCTCACCCCCACGGCCGGAGGTCGTCACCACGACCCGCACCCCCTCGGGGACGATGATGTCGAGCTGCCCCACCCCGAGGGACGTGGTCACCCGCTCCACGCCCGACGGCGTGACGTCAGCGTTGGTCAGGTCGACGACGAGCGCGCCCAGGCCGAGCTGGTAGCTGTCGTTCCCGGTGAGGGTCGTGACGGTCTCAGTGCGGTCACCGGTGCTGAACGGCTGGGTCAGCCCTGCCGGCGCCGCCGAGGTGACGAGGGCGGCGAGGACCCCGAGGATCGCCAGCGGGGCGAGGCCCCCGGCGCGGCGACCCACGAGCCCGGCGACGAGCACACCGAGTCCGAGCACGGCGAGACCGGAAGCGATCCCGACCGGGAGCGGGTTGCCCGCCACGGTGCCGACCCGGGCGAGCTGGTAGCCGAGGGCGCCGACGAGCAGGGCAGCGCCGACGACGAGCAGGGCCGCCGCGAAGCCGATGACGGGCGTGCGCTCCCGGAGCGGACGCGGCGCCCAGGTGGCGGCCGGTCGACCGGCGTTGGCCGCGGCGTTGCCCGTCGAGAGACCCGGGCTCGGAGCCGCCGTCGGGGACGGTGCCGTCGGCATGGTCATCATGGTCGGCGTGGTGGACGAGGCGGGCTGCTCGGCTGGGGGCGCACCGGCCCACGGAGCCGACCGCCGCAGCTCCTGGCCGGTCTGGGTGCGAGTGAGGAACCACCAGGCGACGAGGCCGATGACGACGAAGCCGCCGATGCGGAAGCCCTGCGAGTCCCCGTCCCACGGTCCGCCGAAGAGCACGAGCGCGGTGACGACGAGCAGGAAGATCGACTTCCCGTCGCCGTGCCGCAGCGCCTGCTCGAGGCGGATCGTGCCCTGCTCGTCGGGCAGCAGCAGCACGAGAGCGAGGTAGAGGCCGAGCCCGACGCCGAAGAAGAGGCCGAAGAGGATGAAGCCGGCCCGCACGACGAGCGGGTCGACGCCGAGCCATCGGGCGATCCCTCCCGCGACACCGGCGAACCATCGGCCCTGGGACACCCTGGCGACGCCGGGGCGGCGGAGGGCGGCATACAGCCCGTCGAGTCCGCGTCCGGGGGTCGGGGTCTGCTCTGTCGTTTCCATGGTCCAAGACTCCCGCCTCGCCACCCCTCCAACCATGAGGGCCGACCCTGACCCGACCCTGAGTCGACCCCCAAAGCGGCCCCGAGGGGTGCCGCCGGCCGCGCAGGTGGGCGAGGATGGGCAGGTGCAGACGGCTTCCGGAGCTCCCGAGACCGCGCCACGGTCGTCGTGGCGCGAGACGCAGCGCCCTCCCCTTGCCCGCCCGCGCGGGCGTCGGGTGCTCGCCGGGGTGGCGATCGGCGTCGCCGAGCACCTCGGCGTCGCGCCGCGGTTCGTCCGGATCCTCTTCCTGCTCACCACGATCCCGTTCGGGGCCGGGGCCGCCGTGTACGTCTTCCTCTGGGCGACGATGCGCGACGGCGGCCGGCTGAGCGCCGCGCCCGCCGCGACGCCCACGAGGACGGGCCGGACCCCCACCGACTTCTCCTCACTCCGGTCCTGGCTGCGCAGTGGCAACGAGCCGGTCGTCCTCACCCTCCTCGGGGTCGTGGCCTTCGTCGTCGCGGCGGGGCTGTGGCTTGGCAGCGTCGGCGTCGCGGTCCACGCCCAGGTCGTCCTCCCCCTCGTGGCCATCGTCATCGGCACGATCTTCTTCTGGTCCCAGCTCGACGAGGCGGACACCCCGGGTCGGCGCCGCCCGGTCCGGTGGGTCTGGCTCGTCGTCGGCCTCGGCCTGACCACCTTCGGCCTCGTCGCCCTGCTCGTGCGCGGCGCCAACCTTGCCGAGCTGTGGCAGGTGGCCGGCGCCGTCATCGCCGCCCTCGTCGGGGTCGCGGTGCTCGCAGCTCCCTGGATCCTGCGTCTGTGGAGCAACCTGCGTGAGGAGCAGGCGGCCCGGATCCGGGCCACCGAGCGCGCCGACATCGCCGCGCACCTGCACGACTCGGTCCTGCAGACCCTCACGCTCATCCAGCGCCAGGCCGGCGACGCGGCCGGCGTGGCTCGGCTCGCCCGCGCCCAGGAGCGCCAGCTGCGCAGCTACCTCTACGACGCGGACGCCCACTCCGGGTCGCTCGGCGCCGCCCTCACCGCCGCCCTCGGTGAGGTCGAGGACCTCCACGGCGTCCCGGTCGAGCTCGTCGTCACCGGTGACCGCACCCTCGACGAGGACCTCGACGCGCTCGTCAAGGCCGTCCGTGAGGCGGCCTGGAACGCCGTCCGCCACGCGAGCCCGCCAATCAGCGTCTACGTCGAGGTGGGCCCCAAGAAGGTCGAGGCGTTCGTCCGCGACCACGGCGCCGGGTTCGACCTCGACGACGTCCCCACCGACCGGGCCGGGGTGCGCGAGTCGATCGTCGGCCGGATGGAGCGGCACGGCGGCACCGCCCGGATCCGGCGTCGCGCCGACGGGACCGAGGTCGAGCTGTGCCTGCCCGTCCGGGCGTCCGCACCGTCCGGTCAGTCCACGACCCAGCCCGCACCCCCGTCCACCACCGCCACCGCCACCGCCACCAGCCAGGAGCAGCAACCGTGACCGCCGCCCCACCCCGCACCATCTCCGTCGTCCTCGTCGACGACCACCATATGTTCCGCACCGGGGTGCGCGCCGAGCTCACCTCGCTCGCGAGCACGGCGGCATACACGCTGTCGATCGTCGGTGAGGCCGGCGCCGTCGAGTCGGCGGCCGCGGTCATCGCCGAGCAGCGCCCTGACGTCGTGCTGCTCGACGTCCACCTGCCCGGCGGCGACGGTCGGGGCGGCGCCGACGTGATCCGCGCCTGCGCGACGGTGACGACCGAGGCCGGCACACCCGTGCGCTTCCTCGCGCTCTCCGTCAGCGACGCGGCCGAGGACGTCATCGCGGTGATCCGCGCCGGTGCCCGCGGCTACGTGACGAAGACGATCAACGCCAACGAGCTGCTCGGCGCGATCGGCCGGGTCGCGGACGGCGACGCGGTCTTCAGCCCCCGGCTCGCAGGCTTCGTGCTCGACGCCTTCGGGGCCACGGCCGGCGAGGTCGCCGAGATCGACGAGGAGCTCGACCGGCTCTCGGCCCGCGAGCGCGAGGTGATGCGCCTGATCGCCCGCGGCTACCAGTACAAGGAGGTGGCCAAGGAGCTGTTCATCTCCGTCAAGACCGTCGAGACCCACGTCTCGTCGGTGCTGCGCAAGCTGCAGCTGAGCTCGCGGCACGAGCTGACCGCCTGGGCCATGGGACGGCGCCTGCTCTGAGGTCGACCGACGCGATCAGTCGGGTCGGGTGACGAAACGGCGCAGCGCGGCCACGATGATCTCGGGGGCGTCGCTGTGCACCCAGTGCCCGGCGCCCTTGATGGTGAACAGCCGGGTGCGCGGGAAGTGGCTCCGCATCCGCTCGCCGTCCTCGGGACGGACGTAGCCCGAGTCGCCTCCGGCGACCCAGAGGACCGGGCCGGGGTAGGGCACGAGGTCGTCGACCTCGAGCGGCCACCCCGCGATCTTCGAGTCCGTCCCCAGCGCAGCGTCCGCGGCGACGAGGTCGAGGTTGACCTGCCACCGCCACGCGGGCCCGTCGCGCCGGAGGTTCTGCAGCAGGAAGGCCTTGACCCCGGGGTCGGACTCCTCGAACCGCGCCTCGGCGTCTCCTCGGCTCGTCAGCTCCGCGAGCGGCAGCCGCTGCATCTCCCCGATGTAGCCCGCGAAGCGCTCGAGCGAGCCGTAGCCGCGCGGGGCGATGTCGACGACGACGAGCCGCTCGACGAGGTCGGGGTGGCGCAGGGCGAGGACCATCGCGACCTTGCCGCCGAGCGAGTGCCCGACGACCGTCCACCCGTCGTCACCCCCGTGCGCCCGCAGCGTCGACGCGACGGCGTCGGCGTAGCCGTCGAGGGAGAAGTGCGCCGACCACGGCGAGCGGCCGTGGTCGGGCAGGTCGACGAGCAGGCACCGGGCGTCAGCCCGGTCGGGTCCACTGACCGCCTTGGCGATCTGCGTCCAGTTGCGTCCCTGCCCGAAAAGGCCGTGCAGGAAGGCGATCCGCGGCCCCTCCTCGCCCCACGACAGGGTGTTGAGCCCGGCATCCGGCGCAGCGGTCGTCATGGGGGCGAGCCTACGGTGAGGCCCGACGGCCCGGACCGCACCGGTCAGACGTTCAGCCGGTAGCCCCGGCGCACCACCGTCTGGACGAGGTGCCGGTCCGGCAGGGCGGCCCGCAGCCGGCTCACGGCCATGTCCAGGGCGTGCTCGTTCTCCGCGTCGGGCAGCTCGTCGAGCAGGCGCTCCCGGGTCAGCACCGCCCCCGGGCGAGCCACGAGCGCGCCGAGCAGGGCGCGGGGGCCCCGGGAGAGCGTCACCGACTCGCCGGCGAAGCTCACCGTGCGGCCGTGGATGCTCAGCGGGCCGAGAGCGGTCTGGACCTCCTCCACGCCGTGCAGGGTGAGGTGCTCGATGACGATCCGCACGAGCGCGCCCATCCGGAAGCGCTGGGGCACGATCGGGGTGATGCCCAGGTGCAGCAGCGGGGCGGCCGTGACCGGCCCGACCGCAGCGGCCGTGACGGGGCCGGTCAGGGCGTCGATGACCACACCGTCCAGGCCCAGCTGCGCTGCCGCGGAGACGAGCCCGTCGACGGCGGGCGCAGAGGTGAAGGTGACGACGTCGACCTCGTGCGAGGCCACCGCCGCGACGAGCCGCCCGAGCCGGCTCTCGTCGGTCGGGCGGACCCAGCGATAGGGAGCGACTGTGTAGAGGCGGGCCCCGGCCGCCCGGAGCCGGTCGAGCTGCTCGACGTCCTCGTGCCCGTGCAGCTGCACGACGACTCTCCGCCCGGCGACGCCGGCCCCCAGCGCGAGGTCGACGGTCGAGGCCGTCCGCTCGTCGACCGCGATCCCGTCGTCCTCGAGCCCCGCGGCCCGGACGGCGCCGCGGGCCTTGGCTCCGCGCACGAGGATCCGGCTGCTGCGCAACGCCCGACCGAGGTCGTCGCCCAGCCCCGCCGCCTCCGCACACTCGACCCAGCGGCGGAAGCCGTAGGCCGTCGTGACGATGACGACCTCGGGCCGGCTCGCGATGACCGCGCGAGTGTCCTCGACGAGGATGTCGTCCTGCTCGACGGGCGCGATGTGGACGGCCGGTGCGTGGATGACGTCGGCCCCGCGCCGGGCGAACGCGTCGACGAGGTCGGCCGAGCGACGGTCGGACGTCACGGCGATCCGGAAGCCGCGGAGCAGCTCGCTGCTCGTGGCGGCCTGGAGGGCGTCGTCGGGGCCGCTCAGCTCGTCGCTCCACGGCGTGCGCGGGTGCCGGCTCGAGGTGGGGCTCATGCCACGCCGCCCCAGACGTCGGCGAGGTGGGGCGGGAGGGCGAGCTCGGGGCCCGTGCCGCTCTCCGCCGTGGCGCCCACCCGGGCGGTCCACACCGACGACTGGGCCACGACGTCGCCGACGACGATGACGGCCGGACTGCGCGCGCCGGCCCGGTCCACCGCCCGGGCCAGGTCCGAGAGGGTCGAGACCGTGCTGCGCTGGTCGGGCGCGAAGCCACGCTCGACGACCGCGGCCGGCGTCTCCCCGGCCAGGCCGCCCCGCTCGAGGGCGGCCGCGATCTGGACGAGGTTATTCATCCCCATGAGGACCACCACGGTCCCGCCGAGGGCGGCGAGCGCGGTCGCGCGCGCGCCGTCGATCGGGACGTGACCCGAGACGACGGTGACCACGTGGCTCACCCCCCGATGCGTCACGGGGATCCCTGCTGCGCCGGGAACGGCGACGGCAGAGGTGATCCCGGGCACGACGGTGACGGGCAGGCCTGCGGCCACCGCTGCCGCGACCTCCTCCCCGCCCCGACCGAAGACGAACGGGTCGCCGCCCTTGAGCCGGACGACGGTGAGGCCGCGCGCGGCGCGCTCGACGAGGAGTGCCTCGATCCCCTCCTGCGGCAGGGCGTGGTGGCCGGGACGCTTGCCGACGTCGACCACCTCGGCACCCGGGGCGAGCGCGGCCAGGTCGCCCACCTGCGCGAGCCGGTCGGTGAGCACGACGTCGGCGTCGGCGAGCGCGCGCACCGCGTCGACCGTGAGCAGGCCGGGCCCACCGGGACCGGCCCCGACGAGGACGACCCGCCCCCGAGCGGACGGCGGAGCAGGCTCCGAGCTGACCAGACAGGTGGCACTGAGCAGCGCACGGGCCGCCGACCACTGCGGCGCCGTGGCCGCCGGTCCGACCACCACAGCCAGCCGGGCCGTCCGCGCGGTCTCGAGGGTCACCGAGGCGGGGTCGTGCACGGTCGTCACGACGGCGCCCGCCCTCCGGCAGCGGCGCTCTGCGGCACCGGTCGTCCCGGCCGGCCCGAGCACGATGACGGGCACCCCGGAGAGGTCGGTCTGCACGAGCACGGCGGCTCCCCTCGGTCGATCGCACGGCGGGCTGGTGGAGTGACGGTGGGGCGGTCCCCACCCCCTGACGGTAGGAACACGATGTTTCCCGGACGTTTCCGCCCGGGACGGACGCGGTAACGGCCTCTTCACCCGATGCCACCCGACGTCTCACAACGTCTCACAACGTCTCACGACCGACGCCTGCACCCTGACCCTGACCCGGACCCTGAGAGAGTGGGGCCATGCAGCCCGTCCTCGTCGCGACCGCCCACGGCACCGGTTCGGCCGTCGGCCGCGGCGCCGTCGGGGCCCTCGTCGCCGCGGTCGCTCGCCGCCGGCCCGACCTCGTCGTGCGAGCCGCCTTCGTCGACGTCCAGCCGCCGTCCCCGGCCCGGGTGCTCGAACAGGTCGAGCAACTCGACGGGCGGCCCAGCCGGCTCGTCCCGCTGCTGCTCTCGGCGGGCTACCACGTCTTCGTCGACCTCACCGAGGCGGCAGCAACTTCGGCCACCGCGACCCTCGTCGGGGCCCTGGGCCCCGACCCCCGCATCGCCGGTCTCCTCCACGACCGACTCGTCGAGGCCGGGCTGCGCGACGATGACGTCGTCGTCATGGCGGCTGCCGGGTCGTCGCAGGCCTCGGCCGTCACCGACTGCGAGCAGGTCGCCGTCGAGCTCGCCGTCCTGCTCGGTCGGCCCGTCACGGCCGCCTACCTGTCCGCGGCCCACCCCCGTCTCGACGTAGCGGTCGCGGCCGCCCGGGCGGCTGGCGCGGCCCGGGTCGTCGTCGCGACCTACCTGCTCGCACCCGGCTTCTTCGCCGACCTCGCGGCCCGCTCCGGCGCCGACCTCGTCACCGCTCCCCTGCTGCCGGCCCACGCCGCGCCCCCCGACGTGCTCGTCGACATCGTCCTCGAGCGCTACCTCAGCTGACGAGGGCGTGGACCCCCCACGCCGCCGCGACCCCGAGCACGACCGTGACGACGACATTGCGCACCGCGACCCGCCACCGCCCCTCCAGCCGCAGCTCGACCGTGTCGACGGCGAGGGTCGACAGGGTCGACAACCCGCCGCACAGCCCGCCGATCAGCACGAACGCCCACCCGGGCCCGATCACGGGCCGGAGCCCGACGACGCCACCCCCGATCGCCGACGCGAGGGTGTTGGCCACGAGCACCCCGAGCGGGAAGACGTGCCGCGCGAGGGAGCGCACGAGGAAGGTCCGCAGCAACGCACCGAGCGCGCCCGCGACGACCGCCGCCACCCAGGCCCACGTCGGCAGCTGTGTCACTCGTCCTCCCTCGACGCGACGAGCAGGTGCCCGACCGCGACACCGAGGGCGGCCGCGGCCACCCCGAGCACGATGGACACCGACAGTCCGAGCCAGACGGCATACCCCGGCGTGCCGTCGACGAACGCGATGCTCAGGGCAGAGAACGACGTGAGCGAGCCCAGGCCGCCCGACGCGAGCAGCGCCCGGGTGCGCGGGTGCAGCGGCAGCCGGAGCAGGACCCCGAGGGTGAAGGCGCCGACGACGTTGACGACGGTGATCCTCGGGTCCCAGTCCGCCTGACCGCCGCCTTGGGTCAGCAGCAACCGCAGCAGGGTCCCCAGGGCCCCACCGAGTGCGACAGCGAGCGGATGCATCGCGCCAGTGTGTCAGCGGCCTCGCGCACCACCGCCACCGTTCGGGCTCCGAAACGCACTCGTGACCGGAGCGTTTCGCGATCGTGTCGCGGCCGCGCGTGGACGGCATACTCGAGTCGTATGCCGTCCACCCCGCTCCGCTCCTACCGCACCGTCGCCTCGGCGGCCAGGGCGGAGCTCGAGGTGCGCCGCTCCCGCTTCGTCGCCGACGTCGCCCGGGTCGGGTCCGAGGACGAGGCGCGCGCCGTCATCGAGACCGTTCGCGCCGGATCGCGCGACGCCGGGCACCACTGCACCGCCTTCGTCCTCGGCCCGGAGGGCGGCACCCGGCGCAGCAACGACGACGGCGAGCCGTCGGGCACGGCCGGTGCGCCGATGCTCGACGTGCTCACCGGCCGCGGGCTCGGTGATGTCGTCGCAGTCGTGTCCCGGTGGTTCGGCGGCACGCTGCTCGGCACCGGCGGGCTGATCCGGGCCTACGGGGACGCGGTGACGGCCGCTCTCGAGGTCGCGGGCGCGGTCCGGTGCGAGGCCCGGGTCGTCTGGGCCGTCGAGGTCGACCACACCGACGGGCCGCGCGTCGAGAACGCGCTGCGGGAGCTGTCGTCGGCGACCGTCACCGACACGACGTGGACGGGCAGCGGGCTCCGGCTCGAGGTGGCGGTGGCCCCGAGCGGGGTCGCCGGCCTGACGACCCTCGTCGCGGAGCTCACCGCGGGCCGCGCCGAGCCCGCGGAGATCGGCCAGACCTGGGTCGACGTGCCGGTGCCGACGGCGCGAGGATGAGGGGATGAGCTCGCAGCCCACCTCCGCCCTCACCCCGCTCCACCCGCTCGCCCTCGGGACGACCGACGAGGCCAACTCCCTCCTCGGCTCCGACCCGCTGGCCCTGCTGATCGGCATGGAGCTCGACCAGCAGATCCCGATGGAGAAGGCCTTCACCTCCCCGAGCGTCCTCGCGGAGCGGCTCGGCGTGCCCGCGGACGGCCGCCTCGACGCGGCGACGATCGCGGGCCTGCCGCCCGAGACGCTGCTCGAGCACTTCCGCACCACCCCGGCCCTGCACCGCTTCCCCGGCTCGATGGCGACCCGCACCCAGCAGCTGTGCCAGGCGCTCGTCGACCACTGGGGCGGCGACGCCGCCACCGTCTGGGCCGACGTCTCCGACGGGGCGGAGCTCGTCCGGCGGAT
>JBDSSS010000176.1:0-16075 GCA_039928615.1 Terracoccus sp.
TAGAGTTTCGGCTGTCATAGCGAAGGGGAAACGCCCGGCTCCATTCCGAACCCGGAAGCTAAGCCCTTCAGCGCCGATGGTACTGCACTGGTTACGGTGTGGGAGAGTAGGACGCAGCCGGACACACTTTCAGCAATGCCCCGCCCGGGAGACCGGTGCGGGGCATTGCCATGTCCGCAGTCAGAACCTTTCGCCAGGCGCCATCCGAGAGCCATGCCCGTGAAAGGGCCGGCGTGGCCACCGCGTAAACTGGCGCCGTGCCTGAACTCATCGCCTCACCCACCCGTATCCCTGTGCCCGGAGGGAAGGTCATCGACGAGCACGTCGGGGCCGTCAACACCCCCGAGGCCGGGCTCCAGAGCTCCGTGTCGGTAGCGAGGATGACCGCCCCTGCCGGCTGGTCCGAGCCGTTCCAGACGCCGAGCTTCGACGAGATCACCGTCGTGCTGTCCGGCGAGGTGCTCCTCGACCACGACGGAGGCCAGCTGTCGATCGTGGCCGGCCAGAGCGTCATCACCCGTGGCGGTGAGCGGATCCGCTACTCGTGCGGACCCGAGGGCGCCGAGTACGTTGCCATCTGCCTGCCTGCCTTCAGCCCGGACACCGTGGGACGGGAGGAGGAGTCGTGACCCCTGACCAGGCGGTGGCCGCACCCAAGGTGCTGCTGCACGACCACCTTGACGGGGGACTGCGCCCCTCGACCATCCTCGACCTCGCTGGCGACGTCGGGTACGAGGCGCTGCCGGCCACGGATGAGGCGAGCCTCGGAGCCTGGTTCCGTGACAGCGCCGACTCCGGCTCGCTGCCGCGGTATCTCGAGACGTTCGACCACACCCTCGCCGTCATGCAGACAGTGCAGGGCCTGCACCGGGTCGCGAGTGAGTGCGTGCAGGACCTTGCCGCCGATGGTGTCGTCTATGCGGAGAGCCGCTACGCCCCCGAGCAGCACCTCGTCGACGGTCTGTCCCTCGAGGACGTGGTCGAGGCCGTCAACGCGGGCTTCCGCGATGGAGAGGCCAGGGCGGCTGAGGCAGGTCACCCCATCCGGGTCACGGCCCTGCTGACGGCGATGCGCCACGCAGCGAAGTCCACCGAGATCGCCGAGCTCGCGATCCGTTACCGCGACAGCGGTGTCGCCGGTTTCGACATCGCGGGTGCTGAGGCGGGATATCCCCCCACCCGCCACCTCGATGCCTTCGAGTACCTACGGCGCGAGAACGCCCACTTCACCATCCACGCTGGGGAGGCCTTCGGACTGCCGTCCATCTGGGAGGCCATCCAGTGGTGTGGCGCCGATCGTCTCGGTCACGGCGTGCGCATCGTCGATGACATCACCATCGACGAGCGGCCCTTCAACGCCTGGCTGGACGAGCACGGCAGCGACCCGCGGGCCCTCGTCGACGTCGACCTCGACCGCGTCCACCTCGGACGGCTCGCGGCCTACGTCCGCGACACGCGCATCCCACTGGAGATGTGCCCGAGCAGCAACCTTCAGACGTCGGCCGCGCGTTCCATCGCCCTGCACCCGATCACCCTGCTGGGCCGGCTCCGCTTCCGGGTCACCCTCAACACCGACAACCGGCTGATGAGCGGCACGACCATGTCGCGGGAGGCTCTGCTGCTCGCCCAGGAGTCGGGGTGGGACCTCGAGGACCTGCGTTGGGTGACGGTCAACGCCATGAAGTCCGCGTTCCTGCCCTTCGACGAGCGGCTCGCGATCATCGACGAGGTGATCAAGCCCGGTTACGAGCCGCTGCTCGCCTGACGGGACCGCGTCAGGGCGGACAGCTCTGACTCGGCGGCTCGCGGATGGGTCGCGCGCGCCCCGAGTGCGGTGGCCTCGGCGACGACGTCAGGCTCGGCGCGCCAGAGCGCGAGGCCGCGTCGGAGCAGGATGTGCGGCGGCTTGCGGCGCTCGGCGAGGTCTCTGGCGAAGCGCCTCACCGCGGTGAGCGAGCGGTTCTGCCGGACGCAGAGTGCGTCGGCGAGCAACCCTTCGGAGCGCAGCCGGTCCACCAGTCGGCCGGCGAAGAGACCTTCGGCCAGCACGAACGCCTCGGGTGCGGCGGTGACGCCGTGGTGGCCGGTCACCCGAGAGGTGGCGATGTCGTAGACGGGCACGTCGACGCAGCCGTTGTCGACGAGCTCGCGGAGCGCGTTGACGGCGGCGTCGGCGTCCCAGGAGTCGACGTGGTCCCAGTCGGCGATGCCGAGCGGTGACCGCGGCAGTCGCGGGTCGTCGAGCTCCCGATAGAAGTCGTCGAGCCGGATGACCGGCCAGGCGTGGGCGGCGCTGAGGCGGGCCGCGAGACGGCTCTTGCCGGCCCCGCTCGGACCTGTCAGCAGAATGACCCTCCGGCGCCGGTCGGGGACGGGGAGCGGGTCAGGTGACGCGTCGCTCACGGGTGGCTCGGTCGTGGCGTCGCGGGTCACAGGCCCTTGGGGTGCCAGACGGTCTTCGTCTCGACGAACGCCCGGATCCGGGTCAGTCCCGGGTCGAGGGTCCAGTCCGGCTCGACCGGATCGCCGCCGGACAGCTGCGGACGAAGCACGCGCTTGAGGTTGCCGGCCGACTCTCGCTCGAGGTCTGCCCAGTCAACGTCGTCGGCGCCCGCGACCCCGGTGAGGTCGATGGCGTTGACGTCCCGGTGGGAGGCCAGCCACGGCGCCACCTCCGCGGTGCGGGCGGTGATGATGTTGACGACGCCCCCCGGCAGGTCCGAGGTCGCAAGAACCTCGCCGAGCGTCACGGCGGGCAGCGGACGGTCGGTGGAGGAGACGACGACGACGGTGTTGCCGGTGGCGATGGCAGGGGCAACGACGGAGACCAGCCCGAGCAGCGAGGACCGCTGGGGCGCAAGCACGCCCACGACCCCGGTCGGCTCGGGCGCGGAGACGTTGAAGTACGGCCCGGCAACCGGGTTGAGGTTGCCGAGCACCTGGGCCACCTTGTCGGTCCACCCGGCATACCAGACGAGGCGGTCCACGGCCGCGTCCACGACGAGGGAGGCGGCGCGGGCGCTGAGGCCCTCGCCGGCGGCGACCTCGAGGGCAAACTGGGAGCGGCGGCCCTCGAGCACCTCGGCCACCCGGTAGAGCACCTGGCCCCGGTTGTAGGCCGTCGCCCCCGCCCACTTCGGCTGCGCCGCGCGCGCCGCCACGACGGCATCGCGCAGGTCCTTGCGCGAGCCGAGCGCCGCGTTGGCGAGGAACTCGCCACTCGCCGAGACGACCTCGTAGGACCGGCCTGACTCGCTGCGGGGGAAGGCGCCCCCGATGTAGAGCTTGTAGGTCTTGCGCACGTCGAGGCGGCTCATCGGGTGGCTCCCTGGCTCGGGTCGGTGCTGCTGGTGACGTAGGCCTCGAGGCCGTGGCGGCCGCCCTCACGGCCGTAGCCGGACTCCTTGTAGCCACCGAAGGGTGACGAGGGGTCGAAGCGGTTGAAGGTGTTGGCCCAGACGACACCGGCCCGCAGCTGGTCGGCCATCCAGAGGATCCGCGACCCCTTCTCGGTCCAGACCCCGGCAGAGAGGCCGTATGCCGTGTTGTTCGCCTTGGCGACCGCCTCTTGGGGGGTGCGGAAGGTGAGCACGGTCAGGACCGGTCCGAAGATCTCCTCGGTGGCCACCCGGTGCGTCTGCGAGACGCCGGTGAGCAGGGTCGGGGGATACCAGAAGCCGGTCGTGGGCAGCGTGCAGGCCGGGCTCCAGCGCTCGGCCCCCTCGGCGACGCCGGCGTCGACGAGCATCGTGATCCGGTCGAGCTGCTCGCGGGAGTTGATCGCCCCGAGGTCGCTGTTCTTGTCGAGCGGGTCGCCGACGCGGAGCGTCTCGAGACGTCGCTTCAGCTTGGCGACGACCTGGTCGTGGATGTTCTCCTGGACGAGCAGCCGCGATCCGGCGCAGCAGACCTGGCCCTGGTTGAAGAAGATGCCACCGACGATGCCCTCGACGGCCTGGTCGAGCGGGGCGTCGTCGAAGACGATGTTTGCCGCCTTGCCGCCGAGCTCGAGGGTGGCCTTCTTCGTCGTGCCCGCGATCGAGCGGGCGATGCTGCGGCCGACGTCCGTCGAGCCGGTGAAGGCGATCTTGTCGACGTCGGGGTGCTCGACGAGCGCCTGTCCGGTGCGGCCGTCTCCGGTGATGATGTTGACGACCCCGGCCGGCAGGTCGGCCTGCTGGCAGACCTCGGCGAAGAGCAGGGCGCTGAGCGGCGTCGTCTCGGCGGGCTTGAGCACGACGGTGTTGCCCGTCGCGAGGGCGGGGGCGACCTTCCACGCGAGCATGAGCAGCGGGAAGTTCCACGGGATGATCTGGGCGACGACGCCGTGTGCGCGCGGGGTCGGTCCACCGGGGACGGACAGCCCGGCATACTCCAGCTTGTCGGCCCACCCCGCGTGGTAGAAGAAGTGGGCCGCGGCGGTGGGGACGTCGAAGTCGCGGGTCTCCTTGATCGGCTTGCCGTTGTCGAGGGCCTCGAGCACCGCGAACTCGCGCGCTCGCTCCTGCAGGATGCGGGCGATCCGGAAGAGGTACTTGCCCCGCTCCGCTCCGGACAGGCTGCCCCAGGGGCCCTCGAAGG
This sequence comes from Terracoccus sp., assembly GCA_039928615.1. GTDB lineage: Bacteria > Actinomycetota > Actinomycetes > Actinomycetales > Dermatophilaceae > JBDSSS01. The sequence continues at coordinate 4,582 of JBDSSS010000176.1, forward strand.
CGGCGCGGGCGGCGGCCACGGCCTTGTCGACGTCCTTGGGCCCGGCCTGGCTCACCTCGGCGAGGACGGTCTCGTCGGCCGGGTTGATCGTCGGGAAGGTCGCTTTGGGCCGGGTGAAGGCACCGTCGACGAAGAAGCCGTAGGACTTCTTGATCGTCACGACGGACCGGGACTCGGGCGCTGGTGCGTAGTCGAACGTGGGCATCAGGGTCTCTCTCGGTCAGTCGATCGTGACGTAGTCGGGACCGGAGTAGGCGCCGGTCCCGAGCTTCTGTCGTTGCAGGAGGAGGTCGTTGAGCAGGCTCGACGCGCCGAAGCGGAACCACTCGGGTGAGAGCCAGTCCTCGCCGGCGACCTCGTTGACCATGACGAGGTACTTGATCGCGTCCTTGGTGGTGCGGATGCCGCCCGCGGGCTTGACCCCGACCTGCACCCCGGTCAGCTCCCGCCAGTCGCGCACCGCCTCGAGCATGACGAGCGTGACCGGCAGCGTTGCGGCCGGCGACACCTTGCCGGTGGAGGTCTTGATGAAGTCGCCACCGGCGAGCATCGACAGGAACGAGGCGCGGCGGGCATTGTCGTAGGTGACGAGCTCGCCCGTCTCCATGATGACCTTGAGGTGGACGTCGCCGCAGACCGCCTTGACCTCGGCGATCTGGTTGAAGACGGTGAGGTAGTCGCCCGCGAGGAAGGCGCCGCGGTCGATGACCATGTCGATCTCGTCGGCGCCGGCGGCGATGGCGTCGCGGGTGTCGGCCAGCTTGACCGCCATGCTCGCCCGGCCCGAGGGGATGGCCGTGGCCACGGCCGCGACCCGGACACCGCTGTCGCCCAGGGCCGCTCGGGCCGTCGCGACCATGTCGCCGTAGACGCAGACCGCTGCCGGTCGAGGGGTGGTCGGGTCGAGCGGGTCGGGCACGAGCGCCTTCGCGCAGAGCGACCGGACCTTGCCGGGGGTGTCGGATCCCTCGAGCGTCGTCAGGTCGATCATCCCGATCGCGGTGTCGATCGCCCACGCCTTCGCGGTCGTCTTGATCGACCGGGTCCCGAGTCCGGCGGCCCGGGACTCGCAGCCGACCTGGTCGACGCCGGGGAGGCCGTGCAGCCAGGACGTGAGGGCATGGTTCGTCAGGCGTGAGACGCCCAGGACGTCCCTCGCCTCGGCCGTGAGCTCCTGGGCGGTGCGCGTCGTGCTCGGTGCGGGGCTAACTGTCACCACGGGAGTGTACCCACCCCCCTCGTCGCCCCCGGGTCTCCTTCCGATCGCCCGTCCGGTGGTCCGTCCGGTGGTCCGTCCGGCGCGGACGTCGTGAGAGGGTCGAAGGACCGACGAGGAGGAACGAATGAGTCACGATGGCGGTCCGTCACCGACGGACGAGTCGAGCCCGGGACGGCGCCCGGCGCTGCGCGGCGCCCGCACCCTGCGACCCGGCTCGGCCGTCGCGACCGGTGCGGTGGCCGCTGCGGCCGGGCTCGCGCTGCTCGTCCCGGCCCTGCTGGCCAGTCCACGCAACTGGACGCTCATCTCCTCCCTCGTGCTCGCCCTCGTCCTCGTCTGGCTCTTCGTCGTCCGTCCCGCAGCGGTGATCCACGAGGAGGGCATCCGGCTCGTCAACCCGATGCGGGTCGTCGACCTCACCTGGCCCGCCATCGCGGAGGTGCGGTCGCGCTGGGCCCTCGAGATGTTCGCCGACGGCGTGCGCTACACCGCCTGGGGCATCCCCTCGGACCCGAAGCGACCGCGCTACGGGCGCGAGATCCTCAAGATCGGCGTTCCCCGGTCGGTGCCCGGCCGGGGCAAGGGCAAGAGCGCCGCCGAGGAGCCCGGCGCCGACACGCCAGAGCCGAGCGCACGGCCGAAGGTCGAGGCCCAGACCGTTGCCGCCGAGGTGGAGGCCGCGATGGCGGCCGACCGACGTCGTCGTGGGGCGACCCCGCGCATCGCGACCCAGGCCTGGGACCCCGTCTCGGTCGGCCTGCTCCTGTCGGCCGTCGCCTTCCTCGCGTTGTCCCTCCTCGCCGGCTGACGACGGCTACAGCGCGGTGCGCGCCTCGAGGTCGTCGCGGACCGCGGCGAGGCGGCGCGCGGCTCGGGCGCGCGCGTCCCCGACCGGCTCGGACGACCCGACCGGCTCGATGACCTCGAGGTAGACCTTCACCTTGGGCTCGGTGCCGCTGGGCCGCACGATGACCCGCGAGCCGTCGGCGAGCAGCCAGCGCAGACCCTCCGTGGGCGGCAGTCCGCCGTCGCCCCGGCTCAGGTCGTCGCGGCGCGACACCGCGATGCCGGCGATGCCGGCGACCTCGGCGGCGGAGTCGTCGCGCAACCGCGCCATCAGGGTCTCGGTCTGCGCGAGGTCGTTGACCCGCACGGAGAAGGAGTCCGTCGCGTGCACGCCGTGGGCGCGGGCGAGGTCGTCGAGCAGGTCGAGCAGGGTGCGGCCCTCGGCCTTGAGCCCCGCGGCGAGCTCGGCGAGGAGCAGCGCGGCGCTGACGCCGTCCTTGTCGCGGACGAGGTCGGGGGCGACGCAGTAGCCGAGGGCCTCCTCGTAGCCGTAGCGCAGGCCCGGGACGCGGGCGATCCACTTGAACCCGGTGAGCGTCTCCTCGTGGGCGAGACCGGCCGATGACGCGATCGCGGCGAGCAGGCGCGATGAGACGATGGAGCACGCGAAGACCCCGCCGGGCTCGACGCCGCGGGCCACGAGGTGCGCGCCGAGCAGGGCCCCCACCTCGTCGCCGCGCAGCATCCGCCAGTCCCCGAGGGCGGGGTCGAGGACGGCGGAGGCGCAGCGGTCGGCGTCGGGGTCGTTGGCGATGACGAGGTCGCATCCGGTCGTGCGGGCCAGCGCGAGGGCGAGGTCCATCGCCCCGGCCTCCTCCGGGTTGGGGAAGGCGACCGTCGGGAAGTCGGGGTCGGGCACCGCCTGCTCGTCGACGGCCAGCGGGGCCGGGAAGCCGGCCCGGACGAAGGCCTCGTGGACGGTGCCGTGTCCCACTCCGTGCAGGCTCGTGTGCACGACCGAGAGGTCGCGCGGCGACCCGGGGTCCACGACGGTGACGACGGCCGCGAGGTACTCCTCCTGGAGCAGCTCGCCGAAGGTCTCCCACCCGTCGCTCGCCCGCTCGACGTCGGCGGTCGCCCTGACCGCCGCGATGTGGCCGGCGATCTGGGCGTCCGTCGGGGGCACGATCTGGCTGCCGTCGCCGAGGTAGACCTTGTAGCCGTTGTCCTGCGGCGGGTTGTGGCTCGCAGTGACCATGACCCCCGCGTCGGCACCGACGTGGCGGATCGCAAAGGCGAGGACCGGCGTCGGCAGCGGCTGGGGGAGCAGCAGGGCCCGACCGCCCGCCGCGACGACGACGGCTGCGGTGTCCCGGGCGAAGACGTCGGAGTTGTATCGGGCGTCGAAGCCGATGACGACGGTCGGGACCGGCCCGGCCCCTCCCTCGTCGATGAGGTAGCGCACGAGTCCGGCGGCCGCGCGGATGACGACGCTCCGGTTCATCCGGCTCGGCCCGGCGCCGAGCGCACCCCGCAGCCCCGCCGTCCCGAACTCGAGCATCCCCGAGAAGCGGTCGGCGAGCCCCGCCTCCGCCTCGGCGTCGCCCGAGGCCACCGCGTCCAGCAGCCGGTCGATCTCGGCCCGCGTCGTGGGGTCCGGGTCGTCGTCGCGCCAGGCGCGGGCTGCGGCGAGCAGGGACTCGCCCGTCGGGGCGGTCATCAGATCCGGCCCACGACGTCGGCGAGCAGCCGCCCGCAGCGGTCGGCGGCGGCCGCCCCCGCCTCGAGCACCTCGGCGTGGCTCAGGGCCGTCGCGGAGATGCCTGCGGCGAGGTTGGTCACGAGTGAGATGCCGAGCACGTCCATGCCGCACTGGCGCGCCGCGATCGCCTCGAGGGTCGTCGACATGCCGACGAGGTCGCCGCCGAGCACCCCCGCCATCTTCACCTCGGCCGGGGTCTCGTAGTGCGGTCCGCGGAACTGGACGTAGACGCCCTCGTCGAGATCGGCGTCGACCTCGCGGGCGAGGTCGCGCAGCCGCGGGGTGTAGAGGTCGGTGAGGTCGACGAAGGTGGCGCCCTCGAGCGGCGAGGCCGCGGTGAGGTTGATGTGGTCGCGGATGAGCACGGGCGTCCCGGGCCCCCAGGCGGGGTTGAGCCCGCCGCACCCGTTGGTGAGCACGATCGTCGAGCACCCGGCCGCGCTCGCCGTGCGCACGGCGTGCACGACGGCTCGCACGCCGCGCCCCTCGTAGAAGTGGGTCCGGGTGCCGAAGACGAGCGCGCGTCGGCCGGTGTCGCCGATCGCCACCGACCGCATGCTGCCCGAGTGGCCCTGGACCGCGGCGCCGTGGAAGCCGGGGACGTCGGTGTTCTCGATGGTCGCAAGGGTCTCGCCGATGAGGTCGCCGGTCTGGCCCCACCCGGAGCCGAGCACGAGGGCGACGTCGTGGCGGTCCGTCCCGGACCGCTCGGCGATGACCGCGGCAGCGGCCTGGGCCACGGCGAAGGGGTCGGTCGAGGGGTCGGCGAGGTCGGGGTGCTCGGTGTTCACGCCCCGGACTCTATCCAGAGCCGACGCCGCGCACGGGGGACCGGAGGGGAAAGCGAGCGGGTGGGGCCGCCCTGCAGGGGTGGTTGGATGGGTGGGTGATCACCAGAGAGACAGCCGTCGTCGTCATCGGGGGTGGTCCCGGAGGCTACGAGGCCGCCCTGGTCGCCGCACAGCTCGGGGCCGACGTGACGATCGTGGAGAAGGACGGCCTCGGCGGGGCCGCGGTGCTCACCGACTGCGTGCCGAGCAAGGCCCTCATCGCCACGGCCGACTACATGTCGGACTTCGAGGTGGCCGGCCGCCTCGGGGTCCGGCTGCAGGACGAGGACGGCGACGAGGTCACCGACGCCCTTGCGGAGGTTGACACCGTCAACGAGCGCATCCTCGACCTCGCCGCGGCCCAGAGCTCCGACATCCGAGGCAGTCTCGAGTCGGTGGGCGTCACCGTGCTGCGGGGCACGGCGACCATCGAGTCGCGCGAGCTCGTCCGCGTCGAGACGACCGAGGGCGAGCAGGTGGAGCTGCGTGCCCACGTCGTGCTCGTCGCCACCGGGGCCACGCCCCGGGTCCTGCCGTCCGCCCAGCCGGACGGTGAGCGGATCCTCACCTGGCAGCAGATCTACTCGCTGCGCGAGCTCCCGGAGAAGATCGTCGTCATCGGGTCCGGTGTCACCGGGGCCGAGCTGGCCCAGGCCTACCTCGGTCTCGGCTCCGAGGTCGTGCTCGTCAGCTCCCGCGAGCGAGTGCTCCCCGGTGAGGACGCTGACGCGGCGACCGTCATCGAGGACGTCTTCCGCAAGCGCGGCATGGAGGTGCTGAGCAGGTCCCGGGCCGAGAGCGTCGAGCGCACCGACACCGGGGTCGTCGTGACCCTCGTCGACGGGCGCACGGTCGAGGCGACCCACGCCCTCCTCGCGGTGGGCTCGGTCCCGCAGACGGCCGGGCTCGGCCTCGAGGACCTCGGCGTCGCCCTCACCGAGTCGGGCCACATCGAGGTCGACCGGGTCTCGCGCACGAGCGTGCCCGGCATCTACGCCGCGGGTGACTGCACCGGGGTGCTGCCGCTGGCCTCCGTCGCCGCCATGCAGGGTCGGATCGCCATGTGGCACGCGCTCGGTGACGCCGTCGCCCCGCTCAACGTCCGCGGCGTCGCGGCCAACATCTTCACCGAGCCGGAGATCGCCACCGTCGGGATCAGCCAGGGCGCGGCCGACGCGTCGAGCGACGTCGAGTCGGTCATGCTGCCGCTGGCCCGCAACCCGCGCGCCAAGATGCAGGGGATCACCGACGGTTTCGTCAAGCTCTTCTGCCGCACCGGGTTCGGCACCGTGCTGGGAGGGGTCGTCGTCGCACCCAAGGCCTCCGAGCTGATCCACCCGGTCGCCCTCGCGGTGCAGAACCGCCTGAGCGTCGACCAGGTCGCCAGCACGATCACCGTCTACCCGTCGCTGTCGGGCTCGATCGCCGAGGCGGCCCGCCAGCTGCACCAGTCGGACTAGTCCCGACCGTCCTCGACGTCGGACTCGCGCTCCTCGAGCTCGGCCCATCGCGCCCGGCGCTGCTGCGACAGTCGCGCCCGCAGCCGCTTCTGGACGGGGTAGATGATCGCCACGACGACCGCGACGATGACCAGCCCGGTCCACGAGAACGACGACGACGACGACGCGGTCGCACTACTGAGGGCTCCAAACACGACTGCAGTCTGCCAGAGGCGTAGCGTCGGGCTGGTCCCGACACCTCGGGGACCTCACCTCGGCAAGGAGCGCTCATGAGCGACTGGATCAACAAGGCGAAGGACTTCGTCACGGGCCACCCGGAGCAGGCCAAGGACGGGCTCGGCAAGGCCGCGGACTTCATCAACGACAAGACCGGCGGCAAGTACGCCGACCAGGTCGGGCAGGGCAGCGAGAAGCTCGGTGAGGCGCTCGGCCTGCCGGCCGATGACCCCGCCGAGACCCCCGTCGAGGCCCCCGACCCGTCCACCGAGGTGCCGGTCGAGCCGGCGCCCGAGCAGCCGGACGTCGCCCCGGCGCCGGAGCAGGACCTGCCCGGTGTCGCGAACCCGGACCTGCCCGGGCAGAGCGCCCCCGGGCCGACCCAGCCCTGAGCCGGCTCCGGGGCCAGGAGGTCAGGCCTCGACGTCCTTGATCTCGGCGAGGACGACGCCGGAGGTGACGGTCTCGCCGACGGTCGCCGTGAGTCCGGTGACGACCCCGGCCTTGTGGGCGGTGATCGGCTGCTCCATCTTCATCGCCTCGAGGACGATGACCAGCTCGCCCTCGGCGACCGTGGCACCCTCCTCGACGGCGATCTTGACGATGGTGCCCTGCATCGGTGCGGTCAGGGCGTCACCGGACGCCGCCGCCCCGGAGGCGGCCCCACCAGAGCGCTTCGGCGCCTTCTTGCGGGTCGACGCGTGGCCGCCACCGCCGAGTGCGAGCCCGCCCGGGAGGGACACCTCGAGGCGCTTGCCACCCACCTCGACGACGATCGTCTGGCGCTCCTCGGCCTCGGGGGCGTCTGTGGCGGGCCCAGCGGCATACGCCTCGATCGTGTTGTCGAACTCCGTCTCGATCCACCGGGTGTGGATCGTGAAGGGCTCGTCGCCCTCGGGGGCGAAGGCCGGGTCGGAGACGACCGCGCGGTGGAAGGGCAGGACGGTCGGCATCCCGCCGACCTCGAACTCGGCGAGCGCCCGGCGCGAGCGCTCGATGGCCTCCTTGCGGGTGCGGCCGGTGACGATGAGCTTGGCGAGCATGGAGTCGAAGGAGCCGCCGATGACGTCGCCCTCGACCACCCCGGAGTCGACCCGGACCCCCGGGCCCGAGGGGGTCCGGTAGACCGCGACGGTGCCGGGCGCGGGCAGGAAGCCGCGGCCGGCGTCCTCGCCGTTGATCCGGAACTCGATGGAGTGGGCGTGCGGGACGGGGTCGGGGTAGTCGAGGCTCTCGCCGTCGGCAATCCGGAACTGCTCGCGGACGAGGTCGATGCCGGTGACCTCCTCGCTGACCGGGTGCTCGACCTGCAGGCGCGTGTTGACCTCGAGGAAGCTGATGTCGCCGGCCGGGCCGATGAGGAACTCACACGTGCCGGCGCCGACGTAGCCGGCCTCGGTGAGGATCGCCTTGCTCGCCCGGACCAGCTCCGTGTGCTGCTCCTCGGTGAGGAAGGGGGCGGGGGCCTCCTCGACGAGCTTCTGGTTGCGGCGCTGCAGCGAGCAGTCGCGGGTCGAGACGACGACGACGTTGCCGTGCTGGTCGGCGAGGCACTGGGTCTCGACGTGGCGCGGGTGGTCGAGGAAGCGCTCGACGAAACACTCGCCGCGGCCGAAGGCCGACACGGCCTCGCGGACCGCCGATTCGAAGAGCTCGGGGATCTCCTCCATGGTGCGAGCGACCTTGAGGCCGCGCCCGCCACCGCCGTAGGCGGCCTTGATCGCGACGGGCAGACCGTGCTCCTTCGCGAAGTCGAGCACCTCGTCGGCGCCCTCGACCGGCTCCTTGGTGCCGGGCACGAGGGGAGCCCCGGCCTTCGTCGCGATGTGCCGGGCCTTGACCTTGTCACCGAGCGAGTCGATGGCGGCGGGGCCGGGACCGATCCAGGTGAGGCCGGCGTCGATGACGGCCTGGGCGAAACCCGCGTTCTCCGCGAGGAAGCCGTAGCCGGGGTGCACGGCGTCGGCGCCGGCCTCGAGGGCGACGGCGATCAGCTTGTCGGCCAACAGGTAGCTGTCTGCCGGGGTCGAGCCGCCGAGGGCGTAGGCCTCGTCGGCCACCGAGACGTGCAGGGCGTCGCGGTCGGGGTCGGCGTAGACCGCGACGGAGGCGATGCCACTGTCCGTGCACGCGCGTGCGATGCGGACGGCGATCTCCCCACGGTTGGCGATGAGAACCTTGCTGATGGGTGCCATGGAGCGGAGCCTAGCGGCTGGGTCGTGGGCGGCCGGGTGCCTCGGGACCCGGGTCCGGCGGGAGGGGCGTGAGGTGCGGCACACCGCCGGTTCGAGCGCGCGCGGGTCGCGGCGTAGGTTGGGATCCATGACGTCCACCAGCCCCGTCCCGTCCATCCCGCTCGGACACGCCTCCACCGAGGGCCTGTCCATCCCGCAGCTCGGTTTCGGGGTCTGGGAGGTGCCGGACGAGAAGATCGACGATGCCTGCGGCCGCGCTCTCGAGGTCGGCTACCGCCACATCGACACTGCCCGGATCTACCAGAACGAGGAGGGCGTCGGCCGCGTCCTGTCCGCCACGGAGCTGGATCGTGACGAGGTGTTCGTCACGACCAAGGTGTGGAACGACGACCACGAGGACGTCGAGGCGGCCTTCGAGGCGTCGATGGGCCGGCTCGGCCTCGAGACGCTCGACCTCTACCTGATCCACTGGCCCGCGCCGGAGCAGGACTCCTACGTCACGGCCTGGAAGGCGATGCTCGAGCTGCAGAAGTCGGGCCGGGTCCGGTCGGTGGGTGTCTGCAACTTCCAGGTGCCGCACCTGCAGCGGCTGCTCGACGAGACGGGCGTGCTGCCGTCGGTCAACCAGATCGAGCTGAGCCCTTACCTGCAGCAGGCCGCGCTGCGGTCCTTCCACGCCGAGCACGGCATCGTCACCGAGGCCTGGAGCCCGCTCGCGGTGCGGGCCGGTCTCCTCGAGGACCCGGTCATCACGGGCATCGCCGACAAGCACGGCGTCTCGCCCGCGCAGGTGGTGCTCCGGTGGCACATCCAGCTCGGCAACGTCGTCCTGACGCGGTCGGTCACCCCGGAGCGGATCGACGAGAACTTCGACATCTTCGGGATCGAGCTGGCCGAGGACGACCTCGCCGCCATCGCCGGTCTCGACCGGGGCCAGCGGACCGGCCCCGACCCGGACACCTTCGGCTGAGCCTGCACCCGTCCGTCACGCGCCGCTAGATTGGATGACATGGGTCTCTTCTCGCGCAAGGGCAAGAACGATGCTGACCGCGACCTCGGCGAGGACGTGGGCAGCGGCACGAGCGAGGGCGACGACGACCTCGTCACCGAGGGTCACACCGGCCGCCCGGTGTCCCGCCGCCTCAACGACCAGGAGCGCGCTCGGATCGAGGCGGGGGTGGCCCGCCTCGGCGAGCTCGGCGTCGACATCGACGACGTCGACGCGATCGGCTCCGCCTACGACGCGGCCCTGGCCCGCTCTCGTGCGGACTCCGCGGCCGACGGCGGGCCCGACGTCATCGTCGACACCTACGCGATCGCGATCGGGGAGCACCTGGCCCGCCACAGCGCGCGCGAGTGGGCCGTCGTGACGGACGTCTTCGGCACCGACCTCGGGCTCGTGGCCGCGCGCGCCGACACGGTCATCGTGCCGCACAACCTCGTCGGCGCCCGCTGGATGCGCGGCGAGTCGGGCTGGGTCCCGCGGGTCGTCTCACACCTGGTGGGTCTGCGGCCGCGGAGCAGCTGACCGGCCCTAGGCTCGACCGATGGACACCGAGAGCGACCCGACCGACACGAGGAGCCAGCGCGAGCTGGAGCAGGACATCGAGACCGACTTCTCTCGTCGGATGTCCTACGGCGACTACCTCTGCCTGGACCGCCTGCTCTCGGCCCAGCGCCCGCGCAGCGAGCCGCCGCAGCACGACGAGCTGCTCTTCATCATCCAGCACCAGACCTCCGAGCTGTGGCTCAAGCTGCTCATCCACGAGCTGCGCTCGGCCCGCTCACTGATCCGGTCCGACGAGCTCGCCCCCGCGCTCAAGCGGCTCGCCCGCGTCAAGCACATCCAGCACACGCTCACCGACCAGTGGTCGGTGCTCGCCACGATGACACCGAGCGAGTACGCGCAGATCCGGCCCTTCCTCGCGACCAGCAGCGGGTTCCAGTCCGCGCAGTACCGCGAGGTGGAGTTCCTGCTCGGCAACAAGAACGCCGACATGGTCGCCGTCTTCGCGCACGACGAGGGCGCCCGGGAGCGGCTCGAGGGGCTGCTCCACGAGCGGAGCCTCTACGACGAGTTCCTCGGCTACCTCTCCCGCCGTGGGTATGCCGTCCCGGCCGGGCTGCTCGACCGTGACTGGTCGCAGCCCTACCGCCACGACGACGGTCTCGTCGACGTCTTCGCCGACGTGTACGCGGCGCCCGCCGACCACTGGGGTGTCTACGAGACGTGCGAGGAGCTCGTCGACCTCGAGGACAACTTCCAGCAGTGGCGCTTCCGCCACCTCCAGGTCGTGCAGCGCACCATCGGGCAGCAGAAGGGGACGGGCGGCTCGTCAGGGGTCGACTTCCTGCGCCGGGCCCTCGACCTCACCTTCTTCCCCGAGCTCTACGACGTCCGGAGCCGGGTCGGCAGCTGACCGGGCGAGGGCTCGGGCGCGCGCGATGCCCGGTGTGCCGGACCAGGGCTCGCACTGGCAGGGGCAGCCGGCGGTGCAGCACGCCTCGAGGACACAGTCGTCCGGGCACGCGCAGTCGATGAGCGGCACGGGGCACGGCCTGACCCGCGGCTGGGGTCCACGCATCAGCCGTCGGCGCACGGCCAGCTCCTCGACGGTCGGGTGGTCGCTCGTCCCGTCGCTCGTCCCGTCGCTCGTCCCGTCGCTCGAGGCTCGGCGGCGATCTCGCTCCGCCCGACGGTGGTACCACGCCTGGGCCGCTGGCCGGTCGTAGCGCGGGTTGGCCCACCGGTGCCGGGGGACCTCGTCCGGGGGCGCCACCTCCAGGTGCCCGGGGAAGCGTCGCCCGGCGTTGTCCCGGACCTCGTCGCCACCAACGGGGGCCACCTCACGGCCGGCCTCGTCGACCACGGCGAGGCGAAGCCCGGCGAGGCGCAGCACCTCTGCGATCAGGGCGGCCGAGGGCCGGGTGCGCCCGGTCTCGATGCGGGCGACGGTGGCGCGCGAGACCCCGATCGCGGCGGCGAGCTCACGCTGGCTGAGATCGGCCCGCCGCCGGGCCCGAAC
>JBDSSS010000177.1:0-20118 GCA_039928615.1 Terracoccus sp.
CCAGCCCTGCTCCTCGGGCTCCCCGGCGCGAGCCCGGCCCAGCTGCTCGCCACGAACAAGTTCGGCTCGATCTTCGGGACCGCGACGAGCTCGATCACCTACTACCGCAGGGTGCGTCCCGACCTGCGCACCGCCCTGCCGATGGCCGCGGTCGCCTACGTCGGCGCGATCGGCGGCGCCCTGATCGGCCTGCACATCCCCAAGTCGGCTTTCAACCCGATCATCCTCGTGCTGCTCGTCGCGGTCGGTGCCTACACGCTCTTCAAGCCCGACCTCGGGCGGGAGTCGCTGCGACGCTTCGAGGGACCGGCCCACGTCGTGCTGGCGATGGTGACCGGATTCGTCATCGGGGTCTACGACGGGGCGCTCGGTCCGGGCACCGGGTCCTTCATGGTGTTCGCGCTCGTCGGGCTGCTCGGCTACAACTTCCTCGAGGCCAGCGCGAAGGCCAAGATCGCGAACTTCGCGACCAACCTCGGCGCCCTCACCGTCTTCGCCCCGATGGGTCTCGTGCTCATCAAGGTCGGGCTCGTCCTCGCCGCGGCGAACCTCGTCGGCGGCTACGTGGGGGCCCGGACCGCCGTGGCGCGGGGCAGTGGTTTCGTCCGGGTCGTGTTCGTCGTCATCGTCATCGCGTTCATCGTCAAGATCGGCGGTAGCCTGCTCGGCTGGTGGAGCTGACCGCGCCACCCCACCACCAGCACCCCACCACCAGAGGGAGTGACATGTTCGTCGACCTACCCGAGCCCGAGCTGCGCGCCTACCGCAGCTCCCAGGTCTGTCCCGACGACTTCGACGAGTTCTGGGCCCGGACCCTGAGGGAGAGCCGGGCGGCGGGGGAGGGACGCTCCGTCTCGGCGGTGCCGGTCGACGTGGGGCTCGAGACGCTCGACGTCTTCGACGTGACCTTCCCCGGGTATGCCGGTCAGCCCGTCCGCGCGTGGCTGCGGATGCCCCGAGCGCGGCAGGGCGACCTGCCCGTCCTCGTCCAGTTCGTCGGCTACGGCGGAGGGCGGGGCCGGGCGATCGAGAACCTGCTCTGGTCGTCGGCCGGGTTCGCGCACCTGCTCGTCGACACCCGTGGGCAGGGGTCGGCGTGGTCGAGCGGTGACACCCCCGACGAGGGGGTGAGCGGTCCGCAGTTCCCCGGGTTCATGACCCGCGGTATCGAGTCACCGGAGACCTACTACTACCGCCGGGTCCTCACCGACGCCGTCCGGGCGGTCGACGCGCTGGCCTCTCTTCCCCACGTGGACGCCACCCGGGTCGCCGTCCACGGCGGCAGCCAGGGCGGGGGGATCGCGCTCGCCGTCGGGGGGCTCGTGCCGGGCCTCGCGGCCGTCGTGCCCTACGTCCCGTTCCTCTGCGACTTCCCGCGGGCCCTCACGATCCACGACACGAACCCCTACGGCGAGATCGTCTCCTACCTCGCCGTGCACCGGGAGAAGGTCGATCAGGTGCTCGCGACCCTGAGCTACGTCGACGGCGTCAACTTCGCGGCACGGGCGACGGCGCCGGCGTGGTTCTCCGTCGCCCTGATGGACGAGATCTGCAAGCCCTCGACCGTCTTCGGGGCCTACCACGCCTACGCGGGCCCGAAACAGATCGACGTCTGGCCCTTCAACAACCACGAAGGCGGCGGCAGCACCAGCGACGCGACCGTGCTCGGGCACCTCCGGGAGGTCCTCGCCCCTTCCTGAGCGCCACCGCACCGGCCGTCGCGGGCTTCACACAACAGTGCTCACCACCACACAGCCGACGCACAGGGAAAGGGCCGAATGTTGCACCATGAGCGCCGCCGTCCTCCCCGAGAGCACCCGCCCGCCCGGGTCGCCCGCGTCGAGAACCACCCCGCCTCCCACCATGACCGCCATGGCCGCGCGCCCCACCCGTCGCACGCCCCGGTGGTGGCGTGACGCGTCGGCCGCCCTCGGCTGGGCGGCCGTCCTGTTCGTCGTCGCCCTCTGGGTCGCGGGCGGCGGCCTGACCGACTTCACGTCGACGGGGGAGAGCCTGATCAACCTCGGGCGCCTGACCGGCCTGCTCGCGTCGGTGCTCATCCTGCTGCAGGTGCTGCTCATGGCCCGCATCCCGCTCGTCGAGCAGGCCTGGGGGCAGGACGAGCTCGCCCGCGTGCACCGCCTCGTCGGTTTCACCTCGTTCAACCTCATGCTCGCGCACATCGTGATGACGATGGCCGGCTACAGCGTCGGCACCGACCTCGGCGTCATCGGCACCGTCGTCGACGAGGTGCTGCACTCTCCCGGGATCCTGCTGGCACTCGCCGGGTCGGTCGCCCTCGTCATGGTCGTCGTCACCTCGGTGCGCAGGGCCCGGGCCCGGCTGCGCTACGAGAGCTGGCACCTGCTTCACCTCTACGCCTACCTCGGTGCGGGCCTGGCCCTGCCGCACCAGCTGTGGACCGGCGCCGACTTCCGGGCGAGCGGCACCGCCACCGTCTTCTGGTGGGGCCTCTACGGCGCGGCCCTGCTCTCTGTGCTCGTCTACCGGGTGGGTCTGCCCCTGCGTCGTTCGCTACGCCACCGGCTCGTCGTCTCGGAGGTCATCGTCGAGTCACCCACCGTCACCTCGGTCGTCGTCACCGGCCGCACGCTCCACCGACTGCCGGCCAGGGCCGGCCAGTTCTTCCAGTGGCGCTTCCTCGACGGACCGGCGTCGAGCCGGGCCAACCCCTACTCCCTCTCCGCCGCCCCCGACGGGCGCAGCCTGAGGATCACCGCAGAGTCGGTGGGGGACTCGAGCAGCCGCCTCGCCCGCCTCCGGCCCGGCACCCGGGTCCTCGTCGAGGGCCCCTACGGCAGGCTCCACACCGGAGTGGCCACCCGTGAGAAGTCGCTGCTCATCGGCGCGGGCATCGGCATCACGCCCCTGCGAGCACTGCTCGAGGAGCTCCCTGCGGGACCGGACTCCACTGTCGTGATCTACCGCGCGCGGAGCCAGTCCGAGATCGTCCTCGCGGGGGAGCTGCTCTCCCTCGCCCGGGCCAAGGGCGCGAGGATCGTCGCCGTCGTCGGCCGCCGTCACCGCGACCGCACGAGCTGGTTGCCGGCCGACCTCGGCGAGCTGGGTGACGTGGAGGCCCTCACGCGGATCGTGCCCGACATCGCCGAGCGCGACGTCTACGTCTGCGGGAACCCGGCCTGGATGGACACCGTCATCGAGGCGGCCCACGCGGCAGGCGTGCCCCGCGACGCCGTCCACCACGAGCGCTTCAGCTACTGACCCGACCCGTCACCACCGCGAATCGAGACCCCATGCGACGCATCGCCATCTGGGCCATGAGTACCCTCACCGTCCTCGTCCTGCTCTTCAGCTACAGCACCTCTCGCTCCTCGACGCCGACGGCCACCGCCGAGACCCGGCCGCTGACGGCTGCCGGCAGGACGACATCCGGCGCTGGGACGTCCGCCACCGGTGACTCGACGAGCCAGGGGCCCAGCACGTCGAGCACGACGGTTGCCGGGGACGCCGTGATGACCCGGTACGGCAACGTCCAGGTCCAGATCACCGTGGCGAGCGGCAGGATCACGTCGGTCGACGTGCTCCAGGTCCCGATGGAGGACCGGCACGACCAGCGGATCAACTCCCAGGCCGTCCCGATCTACAACAGCGAGGCCGTCGACGCCCAGTCGGCCCAGATCGACGTCGTCTCCGGCGCCACGGTCACCTGGGACGGCTACACCCAGTCCCTCCAGTCCGCCATCGACCAGGCACACCTGTGAGCGACCCCGTGAGGACGACGCCCGAGCGCCGGGCCTGGGTCGAGCAGGTGATGGGTATGCCGGTCAGCATCCACCTCCGCGGCGGGGACGTGTCCGCTGACGCCGCGGCGAGCGCCGTGGAAGCGGCCTTCGCCGCACTGCGAGAGATGGATGTCGTCTTCTCCACCTACCGGAGCGACTCCGACCTGATGCGACTGCGCCGCGAGGAGATCCCGATCTCGGAGTGCAGCCCGCTCGTCACGCGGGCGCTGGAGATCGGGGAGGACGCGGAGCGGCTCACCCGCGGTGCCTTCACCACCCTGCTCCCCACCGGTGACGGGGACCTCGCCTTCGACCCGACCGGGCTCGTCAAGGGCTGGGCTGTCGACCGCGCCGCGACCCACCTCACCGGGCTGGCCGGAACCTCCTTCTGCATCAACGCCGGCGGGGACCTGCTCGTCGGCGCCCACCCCGACCTGCCCCGCAACGGACCCGACGCGATCAGCTGGCGGGTCGGCGTCGAGGACCCGCGCGACCGGTCGAGGATCGCCACCACCGTCAGCCTGACCGAGGGGGCCGTGGCGACGTCGGGGACGGCCGCTCGCGGAGCCCACCTCTACGACCCGGTGACGGGGGACCAGGTGGGGCGAGCCGGCTCCGTCACCGTCACCGGTCCGACCCTCATCTGGGCCGACATCTGGGCCACGGCGCTGTTCGTCGGATCCGACGCCACCCGCGAGGCCTTCGCCGCCACGGCCCCTGGCTACACGGCCACCGACCTCTGAGCGGACGGTCAAGAGGTGGCGAGCTGGGCGGTGAGGTCCTCCGGGGTGGTGACGGGCAGGTCGCAGACGAACCCCCGGCAGACGTAGGCCGCCGGGTGGCCCCCCACGAGGGGCCGCTCGGCCAGGAGCGGAATGCCGTGGGCGTCGGGCTGCCCGTGCACGACGACGAGGCCGGGGGCCGTCGAGCTCCGGGCGACCCGCGCCAGGGCCGAGGCCTCGGGACCGGCCCCGACGACGGCGACCTGGCGCGGTCCGTCGGCGAGCGCCTCGGCGACGGCGAGGGTCCAGCCACCGAAGCGGGGCTCCCGCACGGCGAGCCCGGCACCGGCCTCCGTGGCGGCGCGGCCCGCCCCTGCCGCGGACGTGGACCCGGTGAGGGCCCCCAGCGTGACGAGAGCTCCGGCGAGGGCTGACTGGCCGGACGGCTCGGCGTTGTCGGCGCCGCTGCGCGGACGCAGGTAGAGCGGCTCGGCGTCCGCGGAGGTGTCGTGGAAGCCCCCGTCCTCGGCGGCGAAGAGCGTCACCGCCACCTCGAGGAGCGACTCGGCGGCCGAGAGCCAGCGGGGCTCACCCGTCGCCTGGTGCAGTGCGAGCAGCCCCTCGGCGAGGTTGCCGTGGTCGTCCGCGACCGCGGACGCGGCGCCGACGTGTCCGGTGCGGGAGGCTCGCCTCAGCCGACCGTCGACGAGGTGGGTGTCGAGGACGAACTCGGCGCAGCCGGCTGCGGCCACCACCCACTCGGGGCGGTCGAGCAGCGCGCCCGCCTCGGCAAGGGCAGCAACGGCGAGCCCGTTCCACGACGTGACGACCTTGTCGTCGCGCCCCGGCTGGGGCCGGAGGTCACGAGCCTCGCGCAGGCGCGGCCGCACCTCGGCGACCCAGTCGAGGTCCGCGTCCGGCACCAGCTGCATCGTCGACGTGCCGTGCTCGAAGCTGCCGGTGTCGGTCACGCGGAAGGTGGTCGCCGCCCGAGTGCCGTCCTCGGCCCCGAGGACGGCCTGCAGCTGGGCGGGGGTCCAGACGTAGGTCAGCCCCTCCACCCCGTCGGTGTCGGCGTCGAGCGACGACGCGAACCCACTCTCCGCCGTGCGCAGGTCGGTGAGGAGGAAGGCCGCGGTCTCCTCGACCACCTTGAGCGCCAGCGGTTCCCCCGTCGCACGCCACCAGTGGGCGTAGACCCGCAGCAGCAGCGCGTTGTCGTAGAGCATCTTCTCGAAGTGCGGCACGACCCACCCGGCGTCCACGGCGTACCGGGCGAACCCGCCACCGACCTGGTCGTACATCCCGCTGCGTGCCATCGCCGCGAGCGTCTGGCTCGCCATCGCCAGGGCTTGCGCATCCCCGGTGCGCCCGTGGTGGCGGAGCAGGAACTCGAGGACCATCGATGGTGGGAACTTCGGTGCGCCACCGAAACCGCCTGCGCGCCGGTCGAACTGGCCGGCCAGCTGCGCGACCGCACGCTCGAGGTCGGCGGGCTGGACGGCATAGGGGCTAGGCGACTGGAGGGCACCGGCGAGCGTCGTGGCGATGTGGGTGCCCGACTCCCGCACCTCGCTCTCGCGGGTCCGCCACGCCTCGTCGAGGGCCTCGAGCACCCGGAGGAACTGGTCGCGCGAGAAGTACGTGCCGCAGAAGAACGGCTCGCCCTCCGGCGTGAGGAAGACCGTCATCGGCCAGCCGCCGTGCCCCGTCGTCGCGGTGACGGCCGACATGTAGACCGCGTCGATGTCGGGGCGCTCCTCGCGGTCGACCTTGACCGCCACGAAACGGTCGTTGAGGGCACGAGCCACGGCCTCGTCCTCGAAGGACTCGTGCGCCATGACGTGGCACCAGTGGCAGGCGGCATACCCGACCGACAGCAGGACGGGGACGTTGCGCGCACGAGCCTCGGCGAACGCGGTCTCGCCCCACTCCTGCCAGTGGACCGGGTTGTCCCGGTGCGGGAGCAGGTAGGGGCTCGTGGCGGCGGCGAGGCGGTTGCTCATCCGCCCACGCTAGGCGACGCGGTCAGGCGGCGATCGCCACGAGCCGGTGCCACTGGATCCGCCGGGCCCGCCAGGAGAAGATCGCGAGCTTGGCGACCTCCTCGACGACGCGGGCCACGACGATGCCGAGGAAGCCCAGCGGCGTGTGCAGCCCGAGCAGGATCGCGAGCGGCAACCCGACGACGAAGGCGCCCACGAGGTCGCCGAGGATGACCCCGCGGACGTCGTTGCCGCTCGGCAGCACGCCCGCGCCGATGATCATGTTGCGCACCTTGACGACCTGGAACGCGGCGTTGACCAGGATGCCGACGCTCGCCATGAAGCGCACGTCCCGGCTGGTCTCGCCGTAGAGGACGTCGAGGAGCAGCACCATGGACGCGAAGAGCACCCCGAAGACGACGGCGGTGCCGAGGCCGGCCTTGGTGAGCCGTCGAACCCACGCCGCGGCCGCTGCGACGTCGCCCCCGCCGATGGAGCGTCCGACGAGGGTGGTCGTCGCGCTCATGAGCCCGATGCTCCCGACGATGAAGACGCCCTCGAGCGTCGTGACGATCTGGGCGGCGGCGAGGGCCTCGTCGCCGAGCTGCTGGAAGACGACGTTGTAGAGGAAGGTGCCGACGGTCCAGAAGAGCTCGGTGACCCCGAGGGGGAGGGCGAGCACGAAGAGGGGGACGACGACGGCGCGCCACTGGCGCAGCGAGTCCGGCAGGCTCCAGCCGATGACGCCCCGGGGTCCGTAGGCCATCCAGAGCAGGATGAGCGACTTCGCGACGGCGGTGACGAGCGTCGCCCAGCCCGCGCCGGCCACGCCGAGCGCCGGCAGCGGCCCGAGCCCGACAACGAGCGCGTAGGCGATGGCCGAGTTGGCCACGACGGTCACGAGGGTCGCGATCATCGGGCTCGTCGGACGGCCGACCGAGCGCAGCACACCCGAGAGGATCGCACTGACCATCACCGGGAGGGTCGCGAGCACGGTGAGCCGGAAGTAGTCCGTCCCGACCGCGGACACGGCCGGGGAGGCGCCGACGACGCCGAGCAGGTGGTCCGCGAGCAGTGACGGCACGACGGACACGACGGCGCCGAGGCCGAGCGCGACGAGCAGGGCCGCGGTGACCGTGTGGTCGAGCGCCCCGTGGCGGCCGGCGCCGTGGGCCCGGGCGACGAGGATGCTCACCGACGTGCCGAGACAGCCGAGCGTCACCGCGAGGATGAAGGTGAGGCTGTTGGAGAAGCCGACCGCCGCGATCGCCGTCGCGCCCAGCACTCCGACGACGATCTGGTTGACGAAGTTGAGCACGAGCATGAGGACGAACTCCATGCTGACCGGCACCGCGATCCGGGCGATCTCGCGCGCCGGTGTCGGAGGGTTCGCCGGCAGCGCCGCTCGGTCGCGGGAACGGGGCAGGGCAGGGCGAGGCATCGGACATGACTTTCAACGGCGAAGGGGGGGAGATGTCGATCGTAGAACGTTTCGACGTCGAAATCGAAACGATTTGACCAGCCTCCCCGGAGGCCGCGCGGACGGGTCAGTCGTTCATCGCCTTGATGATCATCACCGCGAGGCTGATCCGGTCGCGGGCCCCCGGATCGCCGGCCAGGTCGACGGCGTTGTCCGCCTCGCGCACGATCGTCCAGGCCCGTGCCCGGCCCTCGTCGATGCCTGCGCGCTCGCAGATGATCTCCAGCCGCCGCCGCAGCGACCAGCGGATCTGGGCGCCGGTCCCGAGCTCCTCGGCGCGGTTCCACAGCGCGGGGGCCACCTCGAAGGCGGCGTCCCCGGCCATCGGCTTGGGGTCGATCGCGAGCCACGGGGAGCGGTAGGCGGCCAACACGTTCGTGTAGTGCAGGTCGGTGTGGAGCAGGCGCTCCTCGGCCGGCCGGCGCGTGACGAGCTCGCCAGCCAGCGCAGACGCCTGCTCGAGGTAGCGCCGGGGGATGACGGGCGGGGCCTCGCGCAGCTCGACCGCCTGACGGCCGGCCCAGTCGTCGAGGCGGGGGATCCGGGGATGGGCGGGTCGCCGCAGGGTGGCGAGCAGGCCGCCGAGCACCTCGCACGCCTCGTCGATGTCGACGCCCGTGAGGTCGCGCTCGTGGAGGCGCTCGAGGAGCAGGGCGAAGCGAGCGGGGTCGGCGCGCAGCAGCCGTGCCGCCCCGTGGCCGTTCCAGGACTGGAGGGCGAGAGACTCCGTCGCAGCCTCCGGGTGCGGCCAGCCGACCTTGAGCACCGCCTCGCCGCTGACCCCCGCCGCCTCCCGGCCGGCACCGAGCAGGCGCACGGGCACCGCGATCGCACAGGCCCCGAAGAGCGACGGACCGATCGGCTCGAGCTCCCACTCGGCGAGCAGGTCGGCGAGTAGGCCGGGCAGGGCCTCCACCCAGTCCTCGCCCGAGCTCCACCCGTCCGCGGGGTAGGTCGACACGGCGTGCGCGAAGTGGGCCGGGACGAGGTCGCGGGTCACGCGGTCGTCCCCGGGAAGGCGACGAGGGGCACGCCCCACGTGGTGGCGAGGGACTGCACCCGGGCGCTCCACCGGGCGACGTCCTCGAGGGTGGCCCCGGTGGGGGACTGCCCGGCCGCGTCGGTGGCGGCGGCGACCGCCGTGGACAGCGTGCGGGTGGCGAGCCGCGCGGCGCCCTCGGGGGTCGTGACCGGGAAGGGGAGCGCCCAGCCGCCGGGGAGGTCGGGGGTGGCTCCGGCCACGCTGGAGACGTCCTCGAGGAGCCGGCGCAGCTCCGACAGGGTCACGAGGGCGCGCTCGCGGGTCTTCCCGGTCGACTGGGCGGCGACGACCTCGAACGCATAGACGAGCGGGGCGGTGCGGTCCACCAGTGCGGGTCCCGCGGGGCTCGGGGTGGCCGGGACGGCGACGGCGCGACCGAGCAGCTCGGCCCCGGCCAGCCTCGTGCCGTATGCCGCCGCGACGAGCTCGCGGGTCGCCGCGGACGCGGCGGCGAGATCCGTCCAGTCCGCGGGTGTCAGAGCGGCCAGTCGGGTGGCCAGCTGGGCCGGCGTCGCCGCGCCGGCCCCCGTGGGACCGGCCGTCGGGACGGACGTCGGGATGGCCGTCGTCGGCACCCCGTCATTGGTCAGTCGGCCCACGAGGACGGCGACCTGGCGCTCGTGCAGCGGGAGCAGGGTGGGCACGACCGTCCCTGCGGCGCCGGAGGCGACGAGGCGGCGCTCGGACACGACGAGGTCACGGAGGTCGGCGATGACGGAGAGCAGGTAGCGCTCGTCCGGTGCAGGGCGGCGCGTCGGCGTCGGGGCGGGGTCCGGGGGGAGGTCGAGGCGCAGGCCGCAGCCCGCGAGCACCGTGACGGCCCCGAGTGTCGCCGCGGCCACGACGCCGCGACGGGAGACCGGCGCGTCCCACCGGTGCAGGCGGGGAACGCGCAGCGCAGGAGGGACGGCGCGCGGCGCTCGCCCTCCGGTGTCGCCGTCCATCCGGAGATCCTCGCACGGGCGTCGTCGTCCTTGATGCCCCGCCGACGCCAGTAGAGTGGTGGCACACGGTCCGTCGTGCACTCCACGACGCCCCGAACATTCGAGAAGAGCAGGAGGCGCCGTCCATGAGCACCGACCAGGAGATCAGAGCGGTCCTCGAGACCGCCCTCGCCCCGCTGGGAGTCGTGGTGGAGGACGTGAGCGTCTCGCCCGCCGGCAAGCGTCGCCTCGTGCGGGTGCTCGTCGACCGCGACATCAGCGACCTCGAGCCCTCCGACGGCACGAGCCGGGTCACTGCGCTCACCCTCGACGACGTGGCCGACGCCAGCCGCGCCGTCGACGTGGTGCTCGAGGAGGGTGACGTGATGGGCTCGACTCCCTACGTGCTCGAGGTGTCCTCTCCCGGGGTGGGCCGCGCGCTCACCAGCCGTGACCAGTTCCGCCGCCAGGTCGGTCGGCTCGTCGAGGTGCGCCACCCCGGTGGCACCGACACCGGTCGCCTCCTCGAGGTCGGCTCCGACCACCTCGAGCTCGAGGTGCCTCCCACGAAGAAGACCGCGTCACGACGGGTGACCGTCGCCGTCTCGGACGTCGAGCGTGGCACGGTGCAGGTCGAGTTCACCCACCACGAGAGCAGCACGGACGGACGGGACGCGCACGACCCGTCCGTCGACCACGCCCCCGCGGACGCCGACGCGTCCGCCACCGAGGAGGACCACTGATGGACATCGACCTCGCCGCCCTGCGCGGCCTCGAGCGCGAGCGGGACATCAGTCTCGACGTGCTCATCCCGGCCATCGAGCAGGCCCTCCTCGTCGCGTACCACCGCACCGACGGCAGCTATCGCGACTCCCGCGTCGAGCTCGACCGCAAGACGGGCCACGTCATCGTCTGGGCCCGCGAGGAGGGCGAACCGCTGCCCGTCGAGGAGGGAGAGCGCCCCCAGCGCGGTGAGCCTGGTCCCGAGTTCGACGACACCCCCGCAGGGTTCGGCCGCATCGCGGCCTCGACCGCGCGCCAGGTGATCGTCCAGCGACTGCGCGACCTCGAGGACGAGGCGATCCTCGGTGACTTCAAGGGCCGTGAGGGCGACGTCATCTCCGGCGTCATCCAGCAGAGCCAGGACCCGCGCAACGTCCTCGTCGACTTCGGCACGATCGAGGGCATCCTCCCGCTCGCCGAGCAGGTGCCGGGGGAGCGCTACCTCCACGGCGAGCGGCTGCGCTGCTTCGTCGTCAGCGTCAAGCGCGGGCCGAAGGGTCCGCAGGTCAGCCTGTCTCGCACGCACCCCAACCTCGTGCGCACACTCTTCCGCTTCGAGGTCCCCGAGATCGCCGACGGCACCGTCGAGATCGCAGCCCTGGCCCGTGAGGCCGGTCACCGATCGAAGATCGCCGTGCACTCGCGGGTGGCCGGGGTCAACGCCAAGGGCGCGTGCATCGGCCCGATGGGCGCCCGCGTCCGCGCCGTGATGAGCGAGCTGCGCGGAGAGAAGATCGACATCGTCGACTACGCGGAGGACCCGGCGGCGTTCGTCGCCGCCGCCCTGTCGCCCGCCCGTGTCCAGTCCGTCGAGATCGTCGACGCCGCGGCCCGGGCGGCCCGGGTCATCGTCCCCGACTACCAGCTGAGCCTCGCCATCGGCAAGGAGGGCCAGAACGCCCGCCTCGCAGCCAAGCTCACCGGCTGGCGGATCGACATCCGGCCGGACACCAACGCCGGACGCCGCCCCGAGGGTGCTGCGTCGCCGGAGCGGGCCGCCGACTGACGCCGCCGGTCGGGATCTGCCGGTCGGGATCTGCCGGTCAGTCCTCACCGGAGGTACGGACCGGGGTGTCTCCTCGGCAGGTCACCGCGAGATGGTCCTCCCGGGACTCGTTCGAGAAGACCACCCGGACGGTCGACTTCTCGCGATCGACCTCGACCTCGAACCGGTAGCCGTCCGACGGGGTGACCGAGCGGGTCACGGGGTCGGAGTCGCGGCAGCGCACCGCGACGGTGCCGCCGCTCACCGAGAAGGTGACGGTCGTCGCGGCCGGTGGCCGAGGGGGCGTCGCTGCACGCGTGGTCGGTGCGGGTTCGACCGGCGTCGCCCGACGGGTCGGGTTGCTGTCGGGCGCGACGGGAGGCGTCGACCGGCCGGTGCCCCGGGGACGGCTCTCGGGCGTCGGTGTCGTCACGGCCTCGTCCGTCGGCCGCGCGGCACCGCCGGCGGTGCCGCGGGCGCTCGTCGCCGGGGTGCGGGGACGAGGCGTCTCGTCCGCTGGAGCCAGACTCGTCGCGCCGCTGCTGGGCGATGGGGCACCTCCTGAGGGCCCGGTGTCGGACGCGGGTGGCGGCTCCACGGCGCCACCCCGGGATGGCGCGGCGGTGAGCGCCGCGAGCGTGGGCAACGGCTGCTCCAGCTCGCCGGCCACGTCCCTGCCGACCCCGGTCACGACCCAGGTGGTCACGACGGCGGTGACCGCGACGACGACCACCCAACTGAGCAGCATCCTCAGTGCCCCGCCCGCAACGGGCCGGGTGCGCCCGCTCACCGGGACCGCCGTCGAGCCCGAGGGCGACCCCTGGGCGTACGGTGACCCTCGTGACCCACGTGCTCGTCATCGAGGACGACCCCGCGATCCGGGGCTCGCTCGTGCGATCGCTCGCGAGCCGCGGTCACGCCGTGACGAGTGCCGCGACGGGGCTCGGCGGGTTGGAGCAAGCGCTCAACGAGCAACCCGACCTCATCCTGCTCGACCTCGGCCTGCCGGACGTCGACGGCCAGCGGGTGCTGACGATGCTCCGCGCGGTGAGCACCACCCCGGTCATCGTCGTGACGGCCCTCGACGACGACGCGTCGGTCGTGCGGGCGCTGGATGCCGGCGCCGACGACTACGTCGCCAAGCCGTTCACCATCGACCGGCTCGAGGCCCGGATGCGAGCCGTCCTGCGGCGCGGGGGAGTCGGCGCCACGGATGAGCGCGTCGTCGTGGGTGGGCTCGAGATCGACCCCACGAGTCGGGCGGCCACGCTCGACGGCAACGCCCTGGAACTCTCGCGGCGGGAGTTCGACCTGCTCCTCTTCCTCGCCGGCCGGGCCGGCGAGGTCGTCACGAAGCGCGAGATCCTCGCAGAGGTGTGGCAGCAGGTCTACGGGGGAGGCGAGCGCACCGTCGACGTCCACCTGTCCTGGCTGCGTCGCAAGCTCGGTGAGTCGGCTGCGCATCCGTCCTACCTCCACAGCATCCGCGGTGTGGGCGTCCGGCTGTCACCGCCGGGGGAGCCCACCTGATGCGGCGCCAGATCACGTGGCTCGTCGCCGCGACGACGTCTGCCGTCGTCATCGCCTTCATCGTGCCGCTCTGCGTCCTCGTTGCCAACCTGGCCGAGGACCGGGCCACCAACCGCGCCCGGCAGCAGGCCCAGAGCGTCGCCACCCTCGTCGCGAGCGTCGACAGCGAGAGCGTGCTGTCCCAGGCCCTCGACCTGTTCACGGCCCAGGGGATGGTCGTGGCCGTGCACACCCCGACGGGGCGGGTGCTCGGCCGGGACGACTCGGCCGGGGACGAGGCGTCGGAGGTGGCGCTCGCCCGCTCCACCCGGGCGGCGTCGACCGAGCGCACCGACGAGGGTCTCGACATCATCATCCCGGTGCAGACCGAGGCCGGGATCTCGGTCGTCGAGTCGTCGGTGACCGACGCCGAGCTGCGGCAGGGAGTCGCGGCCGCGTGGGCGACGATCATCGGCCTCGGTCTGCTCCTCGTCGGGGCAGCGGCGGTCATCGCCCTGCGCCTCGGGAGGCGCGTCAGCGTGCCGGTGACCGATCTCGCGGCGGTGGCCCACCGCATCCGTGAGGGGGAGCTCGGGACCCGCGCCGAGCTCACCGGACCCCCGGAGACCGTCGAGCTGGCGGGCGCCCTCAACCAGCTCGCCGACCGGATCGACGTGCTCGTGGCGGCCGAGCGCGAGTCCGTCGCTGACCTCGGTCACCGCCTCCGCACCCCGGTGACCGCCCTGCGTCTCGACACCGACCTCGTCGCCGACCCCGAGCTGTCGTCCCGGCTGCGCCACCACGTCGACGAGCTGCAGCGCAGCGTCGACGCGATCGTCCGTGAAGCACGCCGACCCCTGCGCACCGCCCTGCCGACCGGGTGCGACCTCACGCCGGTGGTGCGCGCGCGCGCTGTCTTCTGGGAGCCCCTCGCTCAGGACCAGGGCCGGGCCTTCGAGATCAGCACCACGGGGGCGCCCGCTCCGGTGGCCGTGGCCCGGGAGGACGTCACCGACGTCGTCGACGTGCTGCTCGACAACGTCTTCGCGCACACGCCGGAGGGCACCCCCGTGACCGTCTCGGTGACGCTCGACGGGGCGAGGGTGCTGCTCGTCGTGGCGGATGGTGGGCCTGGGGCGGGCGAGGACTCGGTGGAGCGTGGCCGCAGTGGCACCGGCTCCTCGGGGCTCGGCCTCGACATCGCCCGACGGATCGCCGAAGCCGCCGGCGGTGCGGTGTCTCTCGGGCGCTCTGACCTCGGCGGACTGGCCGTCGAGGTCTCGCTCCCGCTCCACCCGCGCGGCTGACCCGGCGGGGTGCGTCACGGCGTGGCGACCTCGGCGTCCTGGGTCTCTCGGCCGTGCTCCTCGGCGTCCTTGGCGTCCTCCGACTCCTCGGACTCCTGGGTCTCTCGGCCGTGGTCCTCGGCGTGCTCGGTCTCGTGCGAAGGGTCCTCTCCGGCCTCTCCGGTCCGTGTCGCTGCAGGAGCGGGTCGGGCCGCCGCAGGCCGGGGAGCGGGCGTCCCCGTCGCCCGGGCCGCCGCCGCAGCCACGGTCGAAACGGCGCGCGGCGCGACCGACGCAGCGGCCCTCGCAGCCGTCGTGGCCGGTGCCCTGGCCGCGCCGGTCGCTGGGGCGACGGGCGCCGCCACCGCCCGCGGGGCTTGGGCGGCGCGGAGCACCGTCGGGCGGCCCTGCACGTGGGTCACGCAGACCCCCGCGACGAGCACGGCCGGTGCGGTGCACGGCGCGGCGACGACGGTGGTGAACACCGGAACCGGAGCGGGAGCCGCAGGCTGGGCCTGCTCCACGCCGTCCATGCCATCCATGCCGTCTATGCCGTCCACGGGCGCCGCGGTGACTCGGACCGCTGCCACCGACGGAGGAGGTGTCGTCGGGGCGGCGACGGCGGCGTAGATGCCGCCCGCTGCCGCGGTCCCGACGATCGAGCCGATGACGATCGAGCGGGTGAGTCCCATGCAAGCCTCCAGTGCGTGACGACGGCAGACGACGGTCGAGTGCCATCGGGCCCGACCCTGCCGGAGCCGGCCTCAAGACGAGGTCGTGCGAGAGTCAACATCGGGTTAAAACGGACGTCTCGCGCTCACCCGGCCTCGCTGGCTCACGCGGCCGCGACGTGGCCCTCCGCGCCGGTTGTGCCCGATTCATGACGGTTGCTTAACGTTCGCCTGAGGTGCCCTTCGCACTGCCACCGTGACGCTGGCCCTCCCAGGTCGGCGTCGAGCCGGCCCCACTGCCCGGCGAGGAGCCCCCCATGCGTCGACTGCTCACCCCGTCCCAACGCAACCGGTCACGCAGCGTCGCCACCGCGCTGGCGGGCGCGGTCGCGGCGAGTGCCGCAGCCGGCGTCGGTCTCGCCACCGCGGTCGTCGCCAACGAGAGCACCCACGCCAAGGCCTCCAAGGACGCTGCGAAGGCCCTGGCGGCGTCGGTGGCCTACGAGCAGGCCGTCGCCGCGCAGCAGGAGGTCGTTGCTGCGGAGGCCGCCGACCTCGTCGCCGCCCATGACGTCGCCGTCGCCTGGGCGAAGGCTCACCCGGTCGTCATCGAGCGCGAGCGGCCCCACCGCACCGTCGTCGACCCCGGGCCCATCATCAGGGCCTCGGCACCCGGCGTGGCCAGAGTCGGGGCGGTCGGGGCGGTGAGCCCGGCCCCCACCACCCGCCTGAGGTCGGGTTCCACGCCGGCCTCGGCCTCGACCTCCTCCACCACCCGTTCGTCGACGGCAGGGCGGACCACCTCCCGGGCGCCGCAGGCCGCCCCGCCGGTGCGCGCCGCAGCTCCTCAGGTGCGCGCTGCCGCTCCCGCTCCGGCTCCTCGGCCCGCGGCCAGGCCGGCACCCCGACCCGCCGTCGTCGCGCCGCCGGTGGCCAGCACGGGCTCATGATGGTCGCTCTCGTCCGGCCCCCCGCGCCGTCACCCGTCACGCCCGTCGCGCCACCGCCGGCCTCGACCGTCGCGCCCGTCCTCGCCGGTGTCGCCGGTGTCGCGTCGTGGCGGGCCCTCGGCACCTACGTCCACCTGCGGACCGCCGACCCCGACCTGATCGGGTCGGCCCGGGCGATCGCCGAGCACGTCCTCGATGCGGTCGACGTCGCGTGCAGCCGCTTCCGCGGTGACAGCGACCTCACGCGAGCCAACCGGGCGACCGGTCCCGTGGCCGTCTCCCCGGTGCTCGTCGGAGCCGTCCGGGTGGCGCTGGAGGCGGCAGAGGTGACCGACGGGCTCGTCGACCCCACGCTGGGGCGGCTCCTCGAGGCCGCCGGCTACGACCGCACGTTCACGATGGTCCACGCCCACGACCCGACCCCGGTGGCGCTGCCGCAACGCCGGGCGTCCTGGCGCGAAGTCCGGGTGACCGACGCGACGCTCGAGGTGCCTCCGACGGTCTCGCTCGACCTCGGCGCCACCGGCAAGGCGTATGCCGCCGACCTCGTCGCGCTCGCGCTGTGCCGGCTGCTGCCCACCGCCGTGGTCGTCAGCGTCGGTGGGGACGTCAGAGCTGCTGCGCCGGAACCATCCGACAGCGGCTCCGCCGCCGGGGTGGCCTGGCCCGTCGAGCTCGGCCGCAGCCTGGCCGAGGTCGACGCCGGACGTCCCGTCGCCAGCGTCCGGGTCGAGGACGGTGGGATCGCCACCTCGTCAGCGACCGTGCGCCGCTGGGAGCGCGGCGGCCGGCAGTGGCACCACGTCCTCGACCCGCGGACGGGGGAGCCGGCCGCCGGTCCCTGGGTCACGGTCACGGCGCTCGGGCCCACCTGCGTCGCGGCCAACACGGCGACGACCGCCGCGCTCGTGCTCGGCCACGACGCACCGGACTGGCTGGAGCGCCACGAGGTCGCGGCCCTGCTCGTCCACGCCGACGGCGCGCTCCTGCGCACCCCCGCCTGGCTGGCGGCAGGTGTCGAGGAGAACGCGCCCGTCGGAGGTGCACGATGACCTCACCGCTGCTCTGGTACCTCGACCGCGGCACGGGCATCGTGCTGCTGGTTCTGATGACCCTCACCACCGTGCTCGGCGTGCTCGCGACGGGCCGCACCTTCCACCCGTCCTGGCCGCGGTTCGTCACCCAGAGCCTGCACCGGGCGCTCGCCGGGACCTCGGTGCTCCTGCTCGTCGTGCACGTCGTGTCCGCCGTCGTCGACGAGTTCGTCGACATCCGCTGGTGGCAGGCCCTGGTCCCGTGGGGGGCCACCTACCGACCGCTCTACCTCTCGCTCGGCACGCTCGCGCTCGACCTCATGGTCGTCGTCGTGGTCACCTCGCTCCTTCGGGCGCACCTGTCCGAGGGGCTGTGGCGGGCCGTCCACCTCACCAGCTACGCCGCGTGGGGCCTGTCGGTTGTGCACGGGCTGGGGATCGGCACCGACACCTCGCTGTCCTGGTTCGGCCTGCTGACGTGGAGCTGTGTTGCCGCCGTGGTCCTCGCGGGGCTGGCCCGCGTCGTCGGGGTCGGGCGCGGGCTCGTCGGGAGCCGGGCATGACGACGACATCGGTTGTCGGGCCGCTCGGCGAGGTCGTCGTCGGCGCCGGGCCTCTCCTGCTGGCCGGGATCGGCTCGGGCCCCGGGCTGCCGGCCCACACCGCACGTCTCGGACCGCTGCCGGAGCTGTCCCTGGCGGCGCTCCTCGAGCTCGCCCGGGCCGCTGCGGTGCGGGGCCGGGGTGGGGCGGGCTTCCCCTTCGCACGCAAGCTCGAGGCCGCGGCGCGCGGCCGTCGTCCCGTGGTCGTCGTCAACGCCGCCGAGGGCGAGCCGGCCAGCGCGAAGGACCTCGTGCTGCTCGCCCTGACCCCCCACCAGGTGCTCGACGGCGCCGTCCTCGCAGCCCGGGCGCTCGCCGCCCGCGAGGTGCACGTCGTCACGTCTGCCGACCGCCCGGCCGCGGCCGCCGGGGTCGACGCGGCCCTGCGCGAGCGCAGCGACCGCGGGATCCGCTGGCGTCGGCACGTCGCCGCGCCCCGCTTCGTCTCCGGACAGGGCCGAGCCGTCCTCGAGCTGATGGCCGGACGGGAGGGGCTTCCCGTGACCGCGTGGCAGCCCGAGGCGGTCCGAGGCCACCGCGGTCGGCCCACCCTCCTGTCCAACGCGGAGACCTTCGCCCAGCTCGGTGCCCTCGTCCGCGTGGGTTCCGACGCGTATGCCGCCCACGGCACCGACACCGAGCCGGGGACCAGCCTGCTCACCGTGGTCTCCCCGGTGCCCGGCGCGCCGACCCGGGTGGTGGAGGTCGGGCACGGGACGAACTTCGCCGAGGTCCTCGACGCCGGTCAGCTCGCCGGACCGTGCCTCGTCGGCGGCTACCACGGCACCTGGACGTCGGGGGCGCACCTCGCGGCCCTCCCCGTCTCGGCGCTGGCGCTCCGGGCACAGGGCTTGACCCTCGGCGCGGGGGTCGTGCTGCCGCTCGGCGCGAGTGCGTGCCCGGTGGCACGCACGGCTGAGCTCACGGCATACCTCGCTGGGGAGTCGGCCGGTCGGTGTGGGCCCTGCCGCAACGGGCTGCCGGCACTCGCCTCCGCGGTGCGGGACCTCGCGTCGGGGTCCGACACCCGCGCCCGGATCGCCGAGGTGACCGGGCTCGTGACCGGTCGCGGGGCCTGCGCGCACCCGGACGGGACCACCCGCCTCGTCGGGTCGCTCGTCCACGGGCTCCCGGCCCTCGTCGAGGCGCACCTGGTGGGTCGCTGTGCGTGCGGGGCGCCGGCCGAGGACGTCGCGTGACCGCCGCAGCGCCCGGGCCCGAGCTCCGGCTGCAGGTCGACTGGCCGGCCTGTCGGGCCCGGGGCCTGTGCGCGGAGCTGCTGCCCGAGCGGATCGCCCTCGACGAGTGGGGCTACCCCCTCGTCGACGGTCCCGTCCCGGCGGACCTCGCCGACCTCGCCGGCGAGGTCGTCGCCGCCTGTCCGCACCGGGCCCTGCGCCTCGTGGAGCGACCCCCGGCCGGTTGAGGACAGCCGGGGGCGCCCTGACGGGAGAGGACCACCGGTTCACCCACCACCGCCGGCACGCGGTACAGTGGTGTGTGGTCGACCGGACTGGACTCCGCGCTGAGCCATCCCGCACGTGTGTGGGGTGTCGAGGATCGGATAGCTGGTCGGCCCTGCTGCGAGTCGTCGCGGTGACGGACGAAGCCTCCCCGGGCCAGCACGGCCCGGTCCTGCTGCGGCCCGACCCGAGACACCGGCTGCCCGGGCGTGGAGCCTGGGTGCACCCGAGACCCGCCTGCCTCGAGCTGGCAGTGCGCCGCAAGGCGTTCGGACGGGCCCTGCACCTGCAGGCCGCGGTCGACGTCACGGCGGTCAGCCAGCACGTCGGCGCGCAGCACGAGCACGATCCAGTGGAAGGCCTCCCGGCCGACCATGCACCAGAAGAGTCAACGAACCACAAGGTGGGTTGAAACGCTATGAGCACCCGATGAGTCCTCAGCGATGAGCAAGTCCCAGCTTTAACGACGGTTCGGCCCCTACCTGTCAGGCCGGACCCAGACAGGAGAAACGTGGCCAAGGTCCGTGTATATGAGCTCGCGAAGGAGCTCGGTGTCGAGAGCAAGGTTCTGCTCTCGCACCTGAAGAGTCAGGGAGAGTTCGTCCGGTCGGCGTCGTCGACCATCGAGCCTCCCGTCGTCCGCAAGATCAAGGAGACGTTCCCCGCGGAGCTGCGCTCCGGGGGATCCGCCCCGAAGGCCGCTCCCGCGCCGAGCACCGTCCCGACCGGTCAGAAGCCCGGCCCGCGGGTCGCGGCTCCGGCCGCCCGGCAGAGCACGCCTGCCGCCGCGGCACCGGCGGCTCCGGCCGCCTCCAGCCCGACGCCGTCACCTGCGCCGGCCGCCCCTGCTCCCGCAGCGCATGCCCCCGCCGCCGCCGCCCCGACCGCCCCGGCAGCCGCAGCCCCGGCCGCGGCTCCG
>JBDSSS010000178.1:0-12467 GCA_039928615.1 Terracoccus sp.
CTGACGAGGCGGCGCCACCCAGGCCATGCGGTATGCCGCTGTGCCCCGAGCAGGGGCCCAGCGGCATACGTGCGTCACGGGGAGGGGAGACGTCAGCCGTGCTGCCGGCGGGTCCGCACGAGGCCGGCGTGGTCGTAGGTCACCCACTCGCCGACCCGTTTGCCCGAGGTGTACTGCCCCTCGTCGAGCAGCTGGCCCGTCGAGTACCACCGGCGCCAGAGGCCGGTCCGGACGTCGAGGTCGAACGAGCCGACCTGCAGGCGTTGACCGTTCGCGCGGTACCACTCCCAGTAGCCGTCGAGACGGCCGTGCTCGTAGGCGCCGCGGGCCTGGAGACGGCCGTTGCGGTGCACGAAGCGCCACGGGCCGTGTCGCCTGCCCTCGACATCGACGGCACCCTCGCCGCGGACCGAGCCGTCCGCGAAGTCTTCCCTGACCATGAGCCCAACCTAGGCGAGGATCCTCACGTCTTCACAGGGCCGGCATCCGCAGGGCCAGCCGCCGTGCGGTGACGCCGAGGGCGGCTCCGGCGGCCAGGGTGACGACGGCGCTCGCCAGCCAGAAGGTGCGGGGACCTCCGGTGGCGAGGAGGACTCCGGCGATGGGAGGTCCGATCGTCAGGGCGACGCCCCAGCTGAGGCCGTGCGCGGCGAACCAGGTCGCACGATCGCCAGGAGGGGCGATCGACGCGACGAGCGCCTGGCTGCAGCCGAGCAGCAGCAGGTCGCCGAGGGCGACGACGACGCTCGCCCCGAGCAGCGTCAGGAGGTCGGTCGAGACGGCGGTGAGGACGAGTCCGGCCGCCAGCACGACGTGGCCCCAGGCCATCCGGTGGACCAGGTCGTGACGTGGGCGCAGCAGCGGGAGACCGAGCGCGATCGTGGCGGCCGCCGCAGCGCCGAGCAGTCCGGCGTCCGAGGGGGCCAGGCCTCGAGCCGCCAGGGTCAGCGGCAGCGCCACGGGGATGGTGATGTAGACGGTGGCGAAGAGGACCCCGATGGTGAAGAGGAGACGGAGGCGGGAGTCGCTCCACGGGGAAGTTCGCGAGCTCGACTCTGCGACAACGTTGCTCGCTGCCGACAACTTGAGGAGGACGAGGCCGGCGCAGGCCAGGCAGGTGGCGGCGTCCACGACGAAGAGCAGGCGCAGGTCGAGCCGGCCCACGACGGCTGCCAGGAGACCGGCGACGATGCCGGCCACGGCGAGCATCGCGCCGAGCACGCCGAAGACGGCCGGGAGCGCGGCGCGCGGGGTAACGTCGGCGATGAGGGCCTGGCTCGCCGGCTCGTAGAGCTCGAAGGACAGTCCGAGCAGCACTGCTGCGAGGGTGACCGCTGCGGCAGATCCCGCTGCTGCGACGAGCAGCTGCGCGACGGCCGTGGCGGCCAAGCCGGTGACGACGGCGAACCGGGCGCCCCGTCGGGTGGCGAGCCGCCCACCGATCAGGCGGGACGGGATGGTGGCCAACCCGAACGCGCCGACGACGAGCCCGGCCGCTCCGACCTCGACGCCGTGCCGGGTGACGAGGAGGGCTGCGAGGAAGGGCAGCGAGAAGGCCCCGAGGCGGTTGACGAAGCGCGCGAGGAGCAGGACCTTGACCTCACGCGGCAGGACCCATGCAGTCGCCCCCGCGCGCTGCACTCTGCGCTGAGCACTCACGTCACTGTCGTCCTGCTTGTGAGTAGTCACGAGGGTGAGGCTACGCCGCGACCGGTAGACTGGCAAAATGCGATTCGACAGTCACGTTGCCGACGTCCTCCGGGTGGCCGCCGACGTCGTCAACCTCACCACCTCAGGCTTCCGGCGGGGCGCGGCCCGCGAGGTTCCCCAGGGATCGGCGCTGCGGTTGGCCCTGTCCGATGCGCTCGTCCGTCAGGGGCGGTCGCCGCAGGTGGGCCGGGCCGACTCCGACGTGCTGGTCCGTCTCGGGCACGAGGGCCGAGGGGTCTTCACGGCGGCCGCAGAGGGTGACCTCGAGTCGGCGGCGCGACGCACTAACGACTTGCTGGGCTGGGCCCGCCCCAGCCCACGCCTGGACCGGACCGGGGAGGCCTGGGACGTCCACTTCCACGGCCCGAGCGACGACCTCGGCGTCGGCTGGGCAGCCGGCTGCGTCGCGGGTCTGGCGCTCGCGCTCGGTAGCAACGGATCTGGTCGGCTGGGGGTCTGCGACGCGCCCCGGTGCGACGACGTCTACGTTGACGACTCCCGCAACGGGTCGCGGAGGTTCTGCTCGCTCGCGTGTCAGAGCCGCGTCAAGGCCGCCGCGCATCGCGCCCGTGGCAGGTGAGCATGGACGGGCGGGGCCGATGAGTGCTCCCATGGTCGGGTGCGTTTCGACCTGGAGACGACGGCCTCGCCTGAGCAGGTGACCCAGCGGTCGTTTGGTGGACGGTGGAGGAGAGCAGCTATGGCGGAGGTAGCGGCGGAGAGGTGCGGATCTCCCCCCGCGACGGCAGCGGCAGTCGCGTGCATGCCGAGTGGGCCGCGACAGACGCGTCCGGCTGGCAGCGGCGCGTGGTCCTCCTCGTCAACCACGGCCCGATGAGCCTGATGGTCGCGCGGATGTGGGCCCCGGCCTTCGACCGCTACGCCGAGCACGAGGGGCGCTGACGGCCCCGCGCCACGTCAGCTGCTCTCAGCGGTTGGCGTCACCAGGGCCCGCCACTGGTCAGCGGTGATCTCGAAGTGCACCCCACCTCGCTCGGAGCCCTCGACCTTCTGCATGTCAGGAGGCGTGGGGATGGTGACGACGAGTGACATCCCGAGCTTCGTCAGCACGTTGCGTGAACCGTCGTTGACGGTCATCGTGTCGGCCCAGACACGTCGCACGCCCAGCGCGGTGAACGCCTTGGCCAGCAGCGCCCGTGAGCCCTCGGTGGCATACCCCCGTCCCCAGGCCGACTGCCGCAGTCGGTAGCCGAGCTCGACCTCGTCGAGCGGACCGCCCGTCTCGGGACGGAGGATGAACCAGCCGACGAAGGTCCCGCTGTCCTTCTCCTCGGCGGCGAACAGCCCGAGGTCGCCACCCCACCGCTCGTACCCGGCGAGGATGTTGGGCAGGGAACGCTCGCGGATCACCTCCGGTGCCGTCGGCTCGCCGCCGCTGATGTAGCGCATCACCGCCGGGTCGCTGTCGAGCTCGATGAGCAGGTCCGCGTCAGATGAGGTGAACCGGCGCAGGGCCAGCCGGTCGGTCTCCAGATAGGTGTCCACGCGTCGATCCTGCCCGGAGCATTTCGGGAACCCAACCGCTTTTGCGACACGGCCTCAGGTGCGACGTTGCTCGCGGGACGGGGGGCCGTGAGGCTACGTTGGTCGGAGGTGATGAGGAGCGGCGGGAGGCTCGCGATGCAGGTGCTCGTTCGGGGAGGTCGGCTCTTCGTCCGACGTGCACGCATGCGCGACGAGCCCTGATCGTCGGCGCCTCATGAGTGAGACCTCGACCCCCCGCACCGGTCCCCGACCGACGCTAGTGGTCGTCTCCGGCCGTCCCGGCACGGGCAAGACGACTCTGGCCAGGGCCGTCGCGCGCCGCCTGCGGTCCTGCTACCTCCGCGTCGATGCCGCGGAAGCGGCGCTGGCCCGCACCGGGCTCGACGTCGGGGTCGAGGGGTATGCCGTCGTCCACGAGCTCGCCGTCTCCAACCTCCTGCTCGGCCTCGACGTCGTCGTCGACGCGGTGAACGCGGTGCCCGAGGCGCGAGCGGGGTGGCACGAGGCCGCTCGACGGGGCAACGCCGAGCTGAGGCAGGTCGAGACGTCGCTGCCCGACGAGGCCGAGCACCGCCGACGGGTCGAGGAGCGAGGCGCAGACATCCCCGGCCACGAGGTGCCGTCGTGGGATGACGTCGTGAGCCAGTCGTGGGTCCCGTGGGACACCGCCCGGGACGGGGCCCGCGCCCTCATCGAGACGAGCGACGCGAGCGACGCGCGCGAGGCGCTGCTCGCCCTCCTCGAATCCCGTGGTGACGGCACGAGGTGGTCGTGACGGTCGTTCCGTCCGTGAGTCTCGGGGCGTCCTGCGCGCTGAGCGCCGACCCGACGCCCGGTCCTCATGGCCCTTGCTAGGTTCACCGCGTGGACATCGTGAGGATCGGGCCCGCCGACTGGGAGCAGTTCAAGGCCGTGCGACTGGCGTCCCTCTCCGAGGCGCCCGCGGCCTTCGGCTCGCGCCACGCCGACTGGGTCGATGCCCCCGTCGAGCGGTGGCAGGACCGCCTGACCCAGGTCCCGTTGACCCTGCTGGCGCGCAGCGGGGCCGACGTCGTCGGGGTCGTCAGCGGACAGCCGGTGGACGACCAGTGGGTCGAGCTGATCTCCATGTGGGTGGCGCCCTCAGCGAGGGGCGCCGGGGTCGCGGGCCGGCTCATCGACGCCGTGACCGACTGGGCGAGGGGCGCGGACCGGAGGACCTACCTCATGGTCCGCAGTGACAACGTCCGTGCGCGAACGGCATACGAACGCGCCGGTTTCGTGGACGTCGGTGTCCCGGAGGGCTGGCCGACGGGCGAGGCGCCCGAGCGCCGGATGGAGCTGCGCCTCTGACGGCGCGCCCGGTCGGCCCGGCCGTCGTCGGTCACCGGCACGGCGTGGGAGGCTCGAGCATGGCCCTTCCCGACGAACGCGAGCTCGACGCCTTCTGGGAGATCGCCCGGGAGCATGCACACCTGGCCGGCATCCCCGCCTACACGGGGGCGAACCCGATGCGGGACCTGCGCCCACCCGCCTGGGCCTTCGGGGCGACCCCCGAGCAGTCCGACACCCTGCTCCGGCTCGTCCTCGACGGGACCAAGACCGCCACCGCGAGCTCTCGGGCCGACTACGGGCCCGGTGAGGAGCTGCCGACGTCCGGGACGCTCGCGATCGTCCTCGACGGCGCCGGCCACCCCCGCGCGCTGCTCGTGACGAACGAGTCGCGGGTCGTGCCCTTCGACCAGGTGGACGCAGACCACGCCCGGCACGAGGGCGAGGGCGACCTCAGCCTCGAGCACTGGCGAACGGTCCACCAGCAGTTCTTCACCGACCACGCCGAGGGCGGCTTCCTGCCCGACATGCTTGTCGTCCTCGAGAGCTTCGGCGTCCTCTACCAGTCGAGCTGACATCCGCAACGAGCTGAACTGCGCTACGGCGTGGACTTCGCCGCCTGACTGGCGACAGCGAGCGCGACCGCGAGGTGGCACTCCAGCACCGCTGCCCCCGTCACCGACTGGTACTCCGCGGCCGCGGCGATCGTCTTGCCCTTCGCGATGAGCTCGAGGAAGGGACGCAGCCGGCCGTCCTCCCAGAAGGCGACGAGTCCGTGGTCCGACAGGTTCCGGGTGATGAACCCGACGGCGACGTCTTCTGGGATGTTCACGCTGGCGACTCTAGCGAGACGGCGTCCGGTCGGGAAGGCTCCGCCACGTGCAGCCAAACGGGCACCCGCCAGCCGCGCATCTCGACGGGCTCGACGTGGTCGCGGTCGACGAGGAAGGGGCAGCAGCCGACCATGAACCTCTCGGTGAGGCCGGCTCGAGACAGCCCCCAGCTAGAGTCGCGGCATGCACGCAGGACGGACGCTGGTCAAGGTCGTCGCGACGATGCTCGTGTGCGCGGTCATCGGCTGGTTCGTCAACGCCGTCCCGGGGGCCGTCTCCGGCGCCCTCGTCGGGTTCGTCATCGGCTACCTCGCGCCGCGCCAGCTCCGTCTGCTCAAGGCCAGGGACGCCGAGCGGCACGGAGACTGACCCCGAACCCCTGTGGTGAGTCCGGCCACGTCCCCGCCTCCGCCCGTGGGAGCGCTGGGACGATGGAGGTATGCCGTGGGTGCGTGACCGCAGGGAACTGGTGCTCTTCGCGTCCTCGCTCGTCCTGCTGCTCGCGGGCGGGGTCGCGTGGGTCGCGGGTCTGGGCGGCGGAGCCGACGCGATCTGGGCCGTCGGGACCGTCCTGGGCCTGGTCGTGTCCCTGGCCTGGACGGCCGCGGCCATCCGTCGGCGTCAGCCCAGCGTCGATGTCATCGCCGTCCTGGCGCTCGCGGGGGCCCTCGCGGTCCGGGAGCCGTTCGCCGGAGCGATGATCACGGTCATGCTGGCGTCTGGTCAGCTCCTCGAGTCGCGCGCAGCGGCGAGGGCCCGTCGCGAGCTCAGCCTGCTGGTCGAACGCGCTCCCCGCACCGCCCGCCGACGGGTGGGCGACGACATCACCGAGGTCCCGGTGGCCGATGTCCGGCGAGGAGACCGGATCGTCATCGGCAGCGGGGAGGTCGTGCCGGTCGACGGGCGGCTCGTGTCGGGGGCAGTCCTCGACGAGTCGGCGCTGACGGGGGAGTCGCTCCCCGTCGAGCGACCGTCATCGGACCCGGTGCGCAGCGGGGTCGTCAACGCCGGTCAGCCCCTCGAGCTCGTCGCCACCGCCGCTGCCGCGGACTCCACGTATGCCGGGATCGTCCGACTGGTCGAGCAGGCGCAGGCATCGTCGGCGCCCTTCGTGAGGACAGCCGACCGCTTCGCCGTGCTCTTCGTACCGCTGACCCTGGTGCTTGCCGGTCTTGCGTGGGTCATCGGCGCCGACCCGGTGCGTGCGGTCGCGGTCCTCGTCGTGGCCACGCCCTGCCCGCTGCTGCTCGCGGCTCCCATCGCGATCATGTCGGGCCTGTCGAGGGCCGCCCACATCGGCGTCATCATCAAGGGTGGCGGCGCCCTCGAGCGGCTGGCGGCAGGCCGCGTCATGCTCTTCGACAAGACGGGGACCCTCACGCAGGGCCAACCCGCACTGGCCTCGGTGGTCACCGCGTCCGACGAGGTCGACGCCGACGAGGTCCTTCGCCTCGCGGCCTCCCTCGACCAGGTGTCCCCGCACGTCCTGGCCAGTGCGATCGGCACCGCGGCCACCGACCGCGGGCTGGTGCTGCAGCTGCCGGAGGAGGTCGTCGAGGAGCACGGCTACGGGCTGCGTGGCCACGTGGGCGGGCGCGAGGTCCGCCTGGGCAAGGCTGCCTGGATCGTGCCCGGAGCCCAGCCGGCCTGGGTGCGGCAGGTCCGGCGACGGGCCGATCTCGACGGGTCGCTGACGGTCTTCGTGAGCGTCGACGGGGTCCCCTCGGGCGCGTTCCTGCTGGAGGACCCGATCCGACCGGAGGCGCCGCGCATGGTCCGGGCGCTGCGCGAGGTCGGCATCAGCCGCGTCGTCCTGCTCACCGGCGACCGTGCGGACATCGCCGGCAGCGTCGGGCGGGTCGTCGGGGTCGACGCCGTAATGGCCGATCGCGACCCGGGTGAGAAGCTCGCGGCCATCCTGGCGGAGTCCACCCATGCCGAGACGATCATGGTCGGCGACGGCGTCAACGACGCACCGGCGCTCGCGGCTGCCGGCGTCGGGGTGGCGCTCGCTGCCCGGGGCGCGACCGCGTCGTCGGAGGCCGCCGACGTGGTCCTCACGGTTGACCGCATCGACGCACTCGCCGACGCCGTGCTCATCGCGCGTCGATCGCGGCGCATTGCGATGCAGGCCGTGGGTGTCGGCATGGGTCTGTCGCTGGTCGCCATGGTTGCTGCTGCAGGTGGTCTGCTGCCACCTGCAGCCGGGGCGGTGCTGCAAGAGGTCATCGATGTGCTGGCCATCGGGATCGCTTTGAGGGCAGTGCTGCCCGGCAAGGTCCACTCACTCTCGATGACTCCCGAGGAGATCGCTCTCGCCCACCGGTTGAGGGTCGAGCACGACGCCGTCCTGCCCGACGTCGAGCAGATCCGGGCCGTCGCCGACGCCCTGTCGTCACATGCCACCGTGCTCGCCCCGTCTCACGCACTGCTCGAACGCCTCGAGAGCGAGCTGCTGCCGCACGAGCGGGCCGAGGAGGCGCTGCTCGTGCCCCTCATGTCACGGGTGCTCGGAGGGTCGGACGCCACGGCCGCGATGAGCCGCACCCACGCGGAGATCGAACACCAGGTCGGTCGCGTGCGCCGGCTGATCGCCGACCTGGACGACGACAACGTCGAGCCGGAGGACGTCGTCGAGCTGCGTCGCCTGCTCTATGGCCTCTACGGCGTGCTCCGGCTGCACAACGCCCAGGAGGAGGAGGGGGCCTTCGCCCTCGTCCCCGCAGGCTCGGCCACCGGACGATGAGGCCACGTGAGCGGCATACCCGGCCGTGCTGAGGTGGTCAGCCGCAGTCCTCGCCCCGGCGGCCCCTGCCCGCCACCCAGATCCCGCCCGCCACCCAGATCCCGCCCGCCACTTTCATCGCCCGGGCTACCGAACGTGCGGGATCTGGCTGGAGAGCCGCAGTTTTCGTAGCCGGGGCTACCGAACGTGCGGGATCTGGCTGGAGAGCAGTTTTCGTAGCCGGGGCTACCGAACGTGCGGGATCTGGCTGGAGAGCCGCAGTTTTGGTAGCCCGGGCGAAGGAAGCTGCGGAGGGGCGCAAGAGTCCCTACGAGGCCACTCGCTCGGGGCCGCCCGGACCTGAGGCGGACGATCCCGCGGCGGTCGTGGGGGCGGTGATCTCGGCCCACACCGCGTCGAGGGAGAGGTCGAGGACGGCGGCGATGGCCGCGATCGTCGGGAAGGCCGGGGTCGCAACCCGACCGGACTCGATCTTGCGGAGGGTCTCCGGGGAGATGTGCGCAGCGAGCGCCGTGTCGAGCATCGAGCGCTGGCCCCTGGCGCGCCGCAGCACGGCCCCGAGTCGTTCGCCTCGCTCGACGTCCTGGGGGGTGAGGGGCAGCCGGACCATGCCGCTGAGTGTAGACCGGGATAGTCTTACCGGGATAGTTATTGGTTGCGTCAGGGAGGCCCCCCATGATCGAGATCCTCAGCCCACGTGAGCTTGCCCGAGCCCGGGAGACCGGCGCCCTCGTCGCGGACATTCTCCAGTCGCTGCGTCAACGCAGCGTCGTGGGGACCAACCTGCTCGAGATCGACGAATGGGCGAGGGAGATGATGATCGACGCAGGGGCCGAGTCCTGCTACGTCGACTACGCGCCGTCGTTCGGCCGCGGCCCGTTCGGCCACTACATCTGCACGTCCGTCAACGACGCCGTGCTGCACGGGCTGCCCCACGACTACGCGCTCACCGACGGCGACCTGCTCTCGCTCGACCTCGCCGTCTCCCTCGGTGGTGTCGTCGCCGACTCGGCCATCAGCTTTGTCGTCGGCGAGTCCCGCCCCCCGGGGAGCGTGGCCATGATCGATGCGACGCAGCGGGCGCTGCAGGCGGGGATCGCGGCGGCCCGGCCCGGGGCCCACATCGGCGACCTCTCGCACGCCATCGGCGAGGTGCTCCGCGACGGGGGTTACCGGATCAACACCCAGTTCGGCGGGCACGGCCTCGGCTCGACGATGCACCAGGACCCCCACATCTCCAACACCGGGCGCGCGGGTCGCGGCTACCGCCTGCGCCCGGGGCTGCTGCTCGCGCTCGAGCCCTGGGTCATGGCCGACACCGCTGAGCTCGTCACCGACGACGACGGCTGGACGCTGCGCAGCGCCACCGGCTCCCGCACGGCCCACAGCGAGCACACGATCGCCATCACCCCCGACGGGGCCGAGATCCTCACCGTGCCGTCCTCGTCATAGGCGGGACCAACGACGTGCTCAGCTCGGGGCCGAGCCCCCTGCGTCGTTGGTGGCGCCGGCGATGCCGGTCGCGGTCACGAGGTGCAGGCGTTGCACCTCGGCGCCCGTGATGAAGTCGTCGACGCGGTCGAGGAATGCGCGGGTCGTGGCCTGGGACTCGTGCTCGGCGAGGGCGTCCTCGTCGATGTAGAGCTCGTAGAAGATGCGGACGTCAGGCTCGCCGTCGAGCTCGTGGACGGCATACGCGAGGGTGTGAGGCTCGTTGGCCGCGATGCCCGCCACGGTGTCGCGCATCACCGCGTCGAACTCCTCCGCACGCCCGGGCTTGAGCGCGAACCGGACCACCAGGCCGAACTGGGTCATCTGCTTCTCCCTCGGTAGGGCCCGAGTCTTCCACGCATGTGGGCCACGGAACAGGGCAGGCCGGACCGCGCGCGTCGTGCCCGTGGGACGCTGGGGCCAGCGAAGGGTAGGTGCGTCCGAATGGACTGTGCAGCCGTACTGTCGAAGTCTCGACCCAGCATCCTCGACGAGAGCTTCAGCGTCGTGGACCGGTCGCATCTGCACTACGAGTCGGCAGGGGAGGAGCTCACGCGGGAGCGGCTCGCGATGCTGTTCGACCTCGTCGTCGGCGCCATCGACTCACGGGACCTCTCCGAGGTGACCGGGTATGCCGGGACCGTCGCGCGAGAGCGGTTCGGCCAGGGCTACGACATCGGCGACGTGCAGGCCGCGTTCAACGCGCTGGAGGAGTCGATGTGGCGCCACGTCGTCGCGTCCACCGATCTCGCGGACCTCGCCGAGGCCACCGGCCTGCTGAGCACGGTGCTCGGCGCTGGCAAGGACGTCCTGGCCCGCACCTACGTGTCCCTGGCCACCCGGCGGCACGTCGGATCGCTCGACCTCACGGCGATGTTCGCCGGCACCCAGGCGCACCCGCAGCCGGAGTCGGCCGACTAGGGGTTGGACCCGAGGGGGGTGGGACGCGAGGCGGCACGGCCAGCCGCGAGACACCCGCCCACTCCGAGCGCGAGGACCAGGACCGAGGGCAGCAGGAACGGGGAGCGCCACGGCTCGAAGGCCCCGTAGCCCGCAACGGCGACCGCCACAGCCGCCGCGAGACCGAGCCCGATGACGATCTCGACCACACCCAGGGTCATCGACAGCCCCCCACCGTCGCGACCGCGTCGAACGGCGCGGAGCGCGGCGACCGCCATGCCGGTGAAGACCACACCGGCCACCGCGAGCGCCAGCCCGGGGGCGACGAGCGCGCCCTCCAGCTCCGCGCCCGGAGCGAGGGCGGTCTTGAGCATCACCCCGGCGACGACGAGCGCGGCGACCCCGAGGAGCAGGTGGCCGACGCCGATGATGCTGCGGGTGTCGTGACTGAGCCGTCCGTCCGTGGGCATGATCCATCAAAGCACCGGGGAGGTTGGTCGTCAT
This sequence comes from Terracoccus sp., assembly GCA_039928615.1. Classification (GTDB taxonomy): domain Bacteria; phylum Actinomycetota; class Actinomycetes; order Actinomycetales; family Dermatophilaceae; genus JBDSSS01. The sequence goes on from JBDSSS010000178.1 coordinate 11,002, forward strand.
GATTACGAGAGACCGTGTGCGGGACGTGTCTCGCGTGGAGCTGGGGTCAGAAGTCCTCGCCCGTGCGCCACGCCATCTCCTGCAGCTCGAAGGTGTTGCCGTCGGGGTCGGCGAAGCTCGCCCCTCGGACCCCACCGCCGAAGTCGTGGATCTCCCCGACCTCGACCCCGCGCCCGACGAGCTCGTCACGGGCCTGCCCCAGGTCCGCGACGATGAGGTGCAGGGCCCGGATGGTGCCGGGCTCTCCCGCGTAGGCGTCGAGCCCGGTCCCGAGGCCGACCGAGCATCCGGACCCCTCGGAGGTCAGCTGGACGACCCGTATGCCGTCGTGCGGACGCACGTCGAAGTCCTTGGTGAAGCCCAGTTTCTCCTCGTAGAACTCGATGGCCCGGTCAAGGTCGGAGACGGGGATCGGGATCAGCTCCAGCTTCATCTGCACCGCGGTGTGCCTCCTTGGTCGGTCCGTGTCGCGTCTATCGTTCCACATGAGGTTCGTCGTCCACGGGCGATCACGGTGGCGCCGACGCCCTAGGGTGGGCCGATGGCAGCCGTCCAGCAGATCCAGGTCACCTTCGACTGCGCCGAGCCGGAGCGCGTCGCTCGCTTCTGGTGCGAGGTCCTGGGCTACGTCGTCCCGCAGCCACCCCCGGGCCACGCCTCGTGGTCGGACTTCGACCGCACGCTCCCTGCGGACCGCCAGGGCTCGGCCTTCGCCTGCGTCGACCCGACGGGGGCGGGACCGCGCCTTTTCTTCCAGCGAGTTCCCGAAGGCAAGGTCGCCCAGAACCGGGTGCACCTCGACGTCCGGGCCGCTGTCGGCCTCGTCGGCAACGAGCGACTCGCCACGCTCGAGGCGGAGTGCGAGCGGCTCGTCGCCCTCGGCGCGACCCGCGTGCGGCTGCTGCGGGCCGACGGCTTCAACGAGTCGTGCCTGGTGATGCAGGACGTCGAGGGCAACGAGTTCTGCCTCGACTGAGGGCAGTTCGTCTCTCCCGACGGGACACCCGCCGTCAGGGCGTCGGCATCCCACCGTTGACGTGCATGGTGGATCCGGTCACGTAGCTCGACTCGCCCGATGCGAGATAGACGAAGGCGGGCGCGAGCTCGGCGGGCTGCCCCGCGCGGCCGAGGGGTGGCTGCTCACCGAACTCCGGCAGGTCCTCGGGGGGCTGGCCGCCGGCCGTCTGCAGGGGCGTCCAGATCGGGGAGACGACCGTGATGAGGGCGTAGACGACGACGAGGGCGGTCTCGGCTCGCCCCCGGACCGCCGCCGACGACGGGTCGGCCGCGATCTGCGCCCGCAGCTCGCCATCGAGGACGAAGGCGCGGCGGTAGCCCTAGCGGCTCAGCCACCGGGTTCCGCGCCAGGGGGCGGCCGCCGCGTCGTACGTGTCGAGCCCGAGCTCGCACTGCGGACACCACGGTATGCCGGAAGCGGGGATGGCGACCGTGGGCGTCGAGCACTG
>JBDSSS010000179.1:0-10504 GCA_039928615.1 Terracoccus sp.
GTCCGCCCCACCGACGCCGTCCGGGGACGCAGAAGGGGAGGGTCGCCCGTCTGGGCGACCCTCCCCTTCCGTCTCCACCCCGCGTTTCCCCCCCGGGAACGTGACGGGACATCTCGATCCGCGTCAGCTGTTACCACCGAGGAGCGCACGCACCTCGGCTTCGCGGTATCGGCGGTGACCGCCGAGTGTGCGGATCGAGGTGAGCTTGCCAGCCTTGGCCCAGCGGGTGACCGTTTTGGGGTCAACCCGGAAGAGCGCAGCCACCTCTGCCGGAGTGAGTAACTTCTCCGTGTCCTGTCGGTCCGTAGTCATTGTCATTTCTCCACCACCCTGTCGCGAGCGCTGCGACGCGCGTTTGGTCCCTGGACGGGACTTCAGTAAAGCAAGAGTAAAGTCCCAGACCTCAGTATGGGGGCCATATCGGAAAAAGTGTCAAATGTGGACCAAGTTCCTGCCAAGGATCGGCGCACCAGCACAACGGCGACCCCCCTCCCGGCGGGCTCCCGGGGTCCCCCACCCTCTCACCTGCCGTTCCGCGCGAAGTCGCCGGTCCGGCGCGTGCGCGGTCGGGGCATTGCTCATGTAGCGTTAGGCCCACGAGAACACACCATTCCCGGGGCCGCTACGCGGACATCGAAGAGCCATCCGGCCCTCCGACGAGCGATGCCGTCCCGGCACGACGCACGAGGGGGTCACGCCATGGGGCGCGGCCGAGCCAAAGCCAAGCAGACCAAGGTCGCACGGCAGCTCAAGTACTACACACCTGACACGGACTTGAGCGCGCTGGAGCGCGAGCTGCATGGTCCGTCACAGCGTCAACCGGTCAGTCAGCCTCCACCGGAGCCTCGACAGGACCCACGACCGGTCGACGACGACGAGTACGACGAATACGGGAAGTGGGCCTCGGGCGAGCGTTGAGCTCGTTCCTGCCTCTCTCGGCTCCTCGTGTTTCGGGTGCTTCCCGCCCGACCCACGATCGGCGTGGCCGGTCCTCAGGCCGTCGGGTGCGTCCCGACGACCTGGACCGAGCCTCCGTCGACCCCCTTGGCTCCGTGCACGACCTCGGTCCCTGACTCGACCCGGGCCTTGTCCATGGTCGTGACGTCGCCGAGGCGCCAGGCCGGTATGCCGCTTGCCTCTGCCTGCTCGATCGCGCGCTGAGCCTGCGCCTCGGGCAGCACCGCGACGAAGCCGATGCCCTGGTTGAGGGTGCGCTCGAGGTCGGCCTGCGGCACCCGGCCGAGCTGCGCGACCGTCCGGAAGACCGCCGGCGGCGTCCACGTCGCGCGGTCGAGCCGGGCGAACATCCCCGTCGGCAGCACCCGGGCCAGGTTGGCCGCGAGCCCGCCACCGGTGACGTGGCTGAGCGCGTGCACGTCGACGCCGTCGGCCGCGATGAGGTCGAGCAGCGGCCGGGTGTAGATCCGGGTCGGCTCGAGCAGCTCCTCCCCGAGCGTCCGGCCGAAGTCGTCGACGTGGCGGCCCAGGTCCCAGCCGGCAGCGGCGATGACGCGGCGGACGAGTGAGTAGCCGTTGCTGTGCAGGCCGCTGCTCGCGAGGGCGATGACGACGTCACCGTCGGCGACACGCTGCGGTCCGAGCACGGCGGCATGCTCCACGACGCCGGTGGCAGCGCCGGCCACGTCGTACTCGTCGGGGTCGAGCAGGCCCGGGTGCTCAGCGGTCTCGCCGCCGACGAGCGCGACGCCCGCCTCCTCGCACGCTCGGGCGATGCCGCCGACGATGGCGGCGATCCGCTCGGGCACGACCTTGCCGGTCGCGATGTAGTCGGTCATGAACAGCGGCTCGGCCCCGCAGACGACGATGTCGTCGACGACCATGCCGACGAGGTCGAAGCCGATCGTGTCGTGCTTGTCGAGGGCCTGCGCGATCGCGACCTTGGTGCCGACTCCGTCGGTGCTCGTCGCGAGGACCGGCCGGGTCATCCGGGCGAGGGCGCTCGCGTCGAACATGCCCGCGAAACCGCCGAGGCCGCCGAGCACCTCCGGGCGGGTGGCGCGCCGGACCGACGCCTTCATCAGCTCGACGGCCCGGTCACCCGCCTCGACGTCGACTCCAGCTGCGGCATACGTGATGGGGGCGACCGGCTCAGTGCTCACCCGCCAACCCTACCGACCACGGGGCCCTGCCCGGTCCGGCCTCGACCTGGTCGAGGAACGCGTCGGGGTGCAGCCGCAGCCCGCCGAGGTCGATCCGGAGCACCCGGTCGTCGCCGGTCGAGGTGAGACCACGCCACGGGGCGCGGCCGATCACCTCGAACCAGGGGTCAGGGGTGCTGGAGGGCGTTGCCGCCGCCGAGGCCGACCCCGATGGTCACGCCGTCGACGTCGACGGAGCGGTCGTGGCCGGTGCGGACCGTCAACGGCAGCGTCTCGAGGACGTTCTTGCCGATCCGGCCGTCCTCGGGCAGCTCGATCGGGTAGTTGCCGGTGAAGCACGCGGAGCAGAGCTGGTCGGGGGCCTGGTTGGTGGCCCCGATCATGCCCTCCTCGGAGATGTAGCCGAGCGAGTCGGCCCCGATCGAGGCGCGGATCTCCTCGACGCCGAGACCGGTCGCGACGAGCTCGGCGCGGGTCGCGAAGTCGATGCCGTAGAAGCACGGCCACTGGACGGGCGGCGAGCTGATCCGGACGTGGATCTCGAGGGCGCCGGCCTCGCGGAGCATCCGGATCTGGGCGCGCTGGGTGTTGCCGCGGACGATGGAGTCGTCGACGACGACGAGCTTCTTGCCGCGGATGGTGTGCTCGAGGGGGTTGAGCTTGAGCCGGATGCCGAGCTGGCGCAGCGTCTGCGAAGGCTGGATGAAGGTGCGCCCGACGTAGGCGTTCTTGACGAAGCCCTGGCCGAAGGGGATCCCCGACTCCTGCGAGTAGCCCACGGCCGCAGGCACGCCCGACTCGGGCACCCCGATGACGAGGTCGGCCTCGACGGGGTGCTCGCGTGCCAGCACGCGGCCCATCTCGACCCGGGCTTCGTGGACGACACGGCCACGGATGACGGCGTCGGGCCGGGCGAGGTAGACGTACTCGAAGACGCAGCCCTTCGGCTGCGGCTCGGCGAACTTGTGCGAGCGCAGGCCGTCCTCGTCGATGACGATGAGCTCACCGGGCTCGACCTCGCGGATGACGGAGGCACCGATCGTCTGCAGGGCCGCGGTCTCGGAGGCGACGACCCAGCCGCGCTCGAGCCGACCGAGGGCGAGCGGGCGCACACCCCACGGGTCGCGAGCGGCATACAGGGTGTGCTCGTCCATGAAGACGAAGCAGAAGGCGCCCTTGAGCTTGGGCAGCAGCTCGAGGGCCGCGGCCTCCGGCGTCTTGTCGGGGTCGGCCGTGAGCAGGGTCGTCACGAGCGCCGTGTCGGAGGTGTTGCCCCGCGCGAGCTCACCGGTGATCCGGCCGCCGCCGAAGTGCTCGTCGACGAGGGCGCGCAGCTCGACGGTGTTGATCAGGTTGCCGTTGTGCGCGAGCGCGAGGGTCTGGTGCTCGGAACCGCCGAGCGTGGGCTGGGCGTTCTCCCACGTCGAGCCGCCGGTCGTCGAGTAGCGGGTGTGCCCGATCGCGATGTGGCCGCGGAGCGAGCTCAGCGCGGTCTCGTCGAAGACCTGGGAGACGAGGCCCATGTCCTTGTAGACGAGGATCTTCTCCCCGTCACCGGTGGCGATGCCCGCCGACTCCTGGCCGCGGTGCTGCAGCGCGTAGAGCCCGAAGTAGGTGAGTTTGGCGACGTCCTCGCCGGGGGCCCACACTCCGAACACCCCGCAGGCGTCCTGGGGGCCTTTCTCGCCGGGAAGGAGGTCATGGGTCAGAAGACCGTCGCCGCGTGCCACGTCGTCAGTCTCCCACACGGATCCGGGGCACCCCGCCGCCCACCGGGTCTCAGCCCCGAGCGAGCGGGAGGGTCGCCACCGTCGCGTAGCGGGGCCGGCTCCCCCGCCCCTCACCGAGGTGGGACTCCACGAGGGTCAGCTCGTCGGCGACCCACGAGGGACCCGCAAGGTGGCCCAGCACGCGGAGCCACCGCGTCGCCGGAGTCGGCCTCGCGAAGCGCCCGAGCGTGACGTGCGGGTGGAACCGGGTGCCGTCGGGGGTGGCCCCCACGGAGTTCGACGCCGCACGTATGCCGCTCGCCACCTCGGCGAGGTCCCCGCGACGCTGCTCCACCCCCGCCCAGAGCACCCTCGCCGTGTCGGGGTCGGGGAAGGTCCCGGCCCCGGCCAGACGGAGCACGAGCGGATCGCGTCGGGCGGCCGAGGCCGTGAGCACCTCGACGAGGTCGTCGAGGCGGCGCTCCGGCACGGCGGCGAGGAAGGCGAGGGTGACGTGCCACTGGTGCGGGTCGGTCCACCGGATGCCGGGTCCGGCCTCTCGGCGGGGAGCCGTGAACTCCTCGAGGTGCTCGACGACCTCCTCCGGCGGGACGGCCGCGACGAAGAGACGCATCAGTCCGGACCCCCGGTCTGGCCGCCCTGGACGGCGGCACCGGAGGCGAGCAGGTCGTCGACGTCGTCGATCCCCCAGTCGAGCAGGGCCGCACGGGTGTCGGCTCCGATGGCCGGCGGCGGCGTCGTCAGGGCGCCGGGCGTCCGGGAGAAGCGCGGCGCCGGGGCGGGCTGGACGATCCCGTGCGAGTCGACCCAGGTGCCGCGGGCCACCAGGTGCGGGTGCTCGGCGGACTCCCGGTAGGTCAGCACGGGCGCGACGCACGCGTCCGAGCCCTCGAAGACGGCAGCCCACTCGTCCCGGCTGCGGGTGCGGAAGACCTCGGCGAGCACGGCCCGCAGCCTCGGCCACTGGCTCGGGTCGCGCCGGTCCGGCAGCGGCGCCCCCGCCGGTCCCGTGGGGTCGGCGAGGCCCAGCCGAGCCACGAGCTCGTCCCAGAAGCGGTCCTCGAGCGGCCCGACCGCCATCCACTCGCCGTCACTCGTCGCGTAGACGTCGTAGAAGGGCGCGCCACCGTCGAGCAGGTTGGTGCCGCGCGTCTCGGACCAGAGGCCGCCGTCGACCAGCCCGACGAGGAAGGTGGACAGGTGGGCCGTGCCGTCGACGATGGCCGCGTCGACGACCTGGCCGCGGCCGCTCGACCGGGCCTCGAGCAACGCCGCGAGGACTCCGACGACGAGGTACAGCCCGCCCCCGCCGAAGTCGCCGAGGAGGTTGGCCGGGGGCCGGGGAGCGTCACCCGCCCCGCCGACCGCAGCCAAGGCCCCGGTGACGGCGAGGTAGGTGAGGTCGTGGCCGGCGGTCGTCGCCAGCGGCCCCTCCTGGCCCCACCCGGTCATCCGGCCGTAGACGAGGCGGGGGTTGCTGTGCAGGCAGACGTCCGGGCCCAGTCCCAGCCGCTCGGCGACCCCGGGCCGGAAGCCCTCAAGGAGCACGTCGGCCCGGTCGGCGAGGGCCCGCACCGTGGCCACCGCCTCCGGACGCTTGAGGTCGAGCGCGACGGAGGGTCGTCCGCGCCGGAGCAGGTCGTCCTGTGGCGGGACCGGGACGGGCAGCGCGCTCGGTCCGGTGCGGTCGACCCGGATGACGTCGGCGCCGAGGTCGGCGAGGAGCATCGCGGCGAAGGGCGCCGGTCCGAGGCCCGCCAGCTCGACGACCCGCACCCCGGTCAGCGGACCGGAGCGACAGCGGGACGCGGCACCGGCCGGCGGGACCACGCGGTCAGGAGTCGCTGCGGCCGGAGCGGTCGAGCAGGATGCCGAACAGACCGGCGAGGGCGGTTCCGAAGACGGCACCGAGGGCGCCGAGGTACATCGAGGCGGTCGACTCCGAGTAGCCCTGCACGTCATCACCGAGGTAGGACACGACGACCCCCGCGATGAGGCCGAGCACGGCGCCCGTGATGAGCAGGCGCTTGAAGTTGGGGATCCGGACGGGTTGGTTGCTCACCCTCCAAGGGTAAGCGAAACGAGCGGCAGAAGTCCGTCCAGGTGCGCCCGCTGGCCGCTCGCCCGGACCCGACCCCCGTCGACGACCTCGGCCCAGTCGAGCTCGCCCGTGACGAGGCGCAGCCACGTCACGGCATCGGTCTCGATGACGTTGGGCGGGGTCCCCCGGGTGTGGACCGGGCCGGCGATGCACTGGACAGCCCCGTGCGGCGGCACGCGCACCTCGACCGTGCGGCCGGGCGAGGTCGTCGCGAGCTCCTCGAGGGTGAAGCGGACCGCGGTCGCCGTCGTCGCCCGGTCGGCCGCCCACCCCGCGGCGCGGCACGTCTCGAGCGCGGCCCGTCCGTCGGCGATCGGGGTGCGTCTGCGTGGTGGCATGGCCGCAGGCTAGCGCCAGCGCGGGAGCACGTCGGCGACGACGGCCTCGAGCGTCGCCCGCTCACCGGCATACGGACCCTCGGGCCGCGGCCAGTGGGTGATGACGTCGGTGAAGCCGAGCTCGGCCGCCCGCCCGACGGCGTCCTCGAAGGCGCCGACGCTCGCGAGCGAGAACGTCGGGGCCGAGTCGAGGTTGAGGTAGCGGGCGAACGGGCGGAGGTGCCGTGCGCCGGCGTCGCGCTCGAGGGCCTCGTCGACGCGCGCGCTCGCGTCGGCGACGACCTGCCACCAGCCCTCGTCGGTGTCGGCCGAGCCGCCGTAGGTGAGCCAGCCGTCACCGCGGGTGACGGCGAGACGGATCGACTTCGGGCCGTTGGCCGCGACGAGCAGCGGGACCCGGCCACCGGAGCCCGGGCCGCGGACGGGGCCGGGGAGGGTGCGGGCGTCCTGCGCCCGGTAGTAGTGCCCGTCGACCGTGACGTGGTCACCGGTGAGGAGACGGTCGAGCACGTCGGTGAACTCGTGGAAGCGGGCGACCCGCTCCTTGAGGCTCAGCGACTCACCCACGACCCGCGAGTCGAGGTCGCCGCCCGTGCCGATGCCGAGCAGGAAGCGCCCACCGGAGATGTCGTCGAGGGCGAGGATCTCGCGGGTGAACTGCACCGGGTGGTGGGTGTTGGGCGAGGCGACGAAGGTGCCGAGCCCGATCCGCTCGGTCACCACCGCGGCGGCCGTCAGGGTGGGCATCGCGGCGAACCACGGCGAGTCGGGCAGGCCGGCCCACACGACGTGGTCGTAGGTCCACGCGTGGTCGAAGCCGAGATGCTCGGCCTCCCGCCAGAGCGGCGCGGCCGCGGTCCACGGGAGCTCGGGCAGGATCGTGATACCGAAGCGCATGGTGCGACGGTAACGGAGAGCACCGACAGCGCTGACAGCGCCGACGGGGCGAGGATGAGAGGGAGCGGGCGATGACGACGTGGGACCCGGAGGCGGTGCTCGCCGCCTCGAGCGAGTGGACCTGGGTGCCCGAGAGGACTCCGCACGTGCGCACGTCGGAATACCTCGTCGTCGCCTACCCGGAGCACTTCCTCGCGCCCACCGGGGTTCGTGTCTTCGGCTCGGACCGCGACCCCGCCGAGCTCGCCGACGAGGTCGCCGGCATCGCCGCGGGCTGGGGACGCGAGCGCGTCTGGCTGCACCTGTCGGACTCGACCCACCCGCCGGGGCTCGAGGCCGAGCTGCTGGAGCGCGGCGCGGAGGTCGTCGACCGTGCCGACGTGCTCGCCCTCCCGCTGCCGGACGGCGTGCCCGACCTCGCCGTGCCCACGGACGTCGAGGTCCGCCGGGTCACCGACGAGCAGACCCTGCGCGACGTCCACACCGTCAGCGACGACGCCTTCGGCGCCACCGCCCCGGTCACCCGCGACCAGCTGCGGGAGGGCCTGGCCGAGATCGCCCGTGGCTTCGACGACGACTCGGTCGGCCGGTTCGTCGCCTACGTCGACGGTCGCCCCGCCGGCTGCGGGGGCTGGACACTCGCCGGTGAGGTGTGCCGGCTCTGGGGCGGCGCCACGCACACCGACGTGCGCGGGCGCGGCGCCTACCGCGCCGTGCTCGCCGCGCGGCTCGAGACGGCTGCGGTGGCCGGCGCGACGCTCGGCCTGACCCACGGACGGGTGGAGACGTCGTCGCCGATCCTGCGCCGGATCGGCTTCGTCCGCTACGGCGAGGAGCGGACCCTCCGCCTCGACCTGCCGGCCGTCCCCGGAGGCACCTCGTGAGCGACCACGTCCGGCTCGACCGGGACGAGCGCGGCGGCGTCACCGTCGTGATGGACGGCTCGCCCCAGTCCCACGTGCAACCGGATGACCCGACGCTACTCGTCTTCGAGTACGTCCAGCACCTCGCCCTCGCCCTCGACGCCCTGCCACCCGGCCCGCTGGCCGTCACCCACGTCGGCGGGGCGGGGCTGACCCTGCCCCGCTACGTCGAGGCGACCCGACCCGGGTCGCCTCAGATCGTTTTCGAGCCGGACGCAGTGCTCACCGAGCTGGTGCGCCGGGAGATCCCGCTGCCGCGCCGGCACCGCATCAGGATCCGCCCGGTCGACGGACTCACCGGCGTGCAGGCGCTCACCGACGGGTCCGCCGACGTCGTCGTGACGGATGCGTATGCCGCGGGGCGCGTCCCCGCGGAGCTGGTCTCAGCGGCATACGTGAGGCAGCTCGCAAGGGTGCTGCGCGGCGACGGGACGGCCCTGTGGAACCTCGCCGACGAGCCCGGGATGCGTTGGGTTGCAAGGGTGCTCGCGACGGTGGCGCAGCAGCTGCCCCACGTCGTGCTCGTTGCGACGCACGAGGTGCTCAAGGGCAAGCGCTTCGGCAACTCGGTCGTGGTCGCCTCGGCCCGGCCGCTGCCGATGGAGCGGCTGCGGCGCGACGTGGCCCGCGCGGGCCTGCCGACCGGGCTGCGGGAGGGCGCTGCGCTCGAGCGTCTCGTCGCCGGCTCCAAGCCCTTCGGGGACGACGCGCTGCCGAGCCCGCCACCCCCCGAGGCGGGGCGCTGGCGGGCCCGCTAAGTCGTCAGACCCAGGAGCTGCGGCCCCCGAACCAGTCGCGGTAGGTGGCACCCGGCGCAGACGTGCTGCGGTCGCCGAGATAGCTGCCGACCACCGCGGCGCCGAGGTCGTCGAGCTCCGGCGCGACGACGCGGCCGTCGACCCGGCGTGCGAGCTGGTCGATGAAACGCGCCAGCCCGGCGTCGTCGCCGAGACGGAAGAAGGTGACGCGTGCGCCGAGCCGGCCCGCCGCGTCGAGCTCGCGCACGGTGTTGGCGATGGTGAGCGGGTGTGGCGGGTAGGAGAACCACGTCTGGCCGTCGGCCTCGAGGTGCGACGTCGGCTCGCCGTCGGTCACGATGAGCAGGACCGGCTGCGCATTGGGGTGCTTGCGGAAGTGCCGGTTGGCGAGCAGCAGGGCGTGGTGCAGGTTGGTCCCCTTGTCCCACTGCGCGTCGAGGCCGGTGAGCTCCTCGATGTCCATCACCTGGGCGTGCCGGCCGAAGCCGATGAGCTGGAGGTCGTCACCGCGGAAGCGGGACGCGACGAGGTGGTGCAGGGCGAGCGCGGTGCGCTTCATCGGCACCCAGCGGCCGTCCATCGCCATCGAGAAGGAGGTGTCGGCGAGCAGGGCCACCGCGGCCTGGGTCCGGGTCTCCGTCTCGGTCACCTCGACATCGCGGATGTCGAGGCGCACGCCCCGGCTCGCGTCGCGCCCCTCGCTGACGGTGCGCATCACGGCGTTGGTCACCGTGCGGGTGACGTCCCACGGCTCCGTGTCGCCGAAGGCCCACTCGCGGGTCGCCCCGCTGCGCTCGCCGCCGGCGCCGGCCTGGCGCTGGTCGCGCTGACCCTGCCGGCCGGAGATCCGGTCGACGACGTCGCGGAGCAGGGCCTGGCCGAGCTGGCGCATCGCCTTGGGAGACAGGCGCATCTGCCCGTCGGAGCTGCGCTTGAGATAACCGCTCTGGCGCAGGGCCTTCTCGAGCTCGGCGAGGGTGCGGGCGTCGACGGCCGCCTCGTCGCCCAGCTGACGGCCGAGCGCGTCGAGGTCGATGTCGTCCATCCGGGCGCCCTGGTAGCCCTGGGACAGCTGCTCGGCGAGCGCGTCGAGCTGGGCCAGGTCCTGCAGCACCCCCGTGCCGTCGCCGAGACCGAGACCCTCGTCGCCGTCGAAGGACTCGGAGGAGCCCCAGTCCTCGCCGGGCCGCAGCGCCCGCAGGTTGTCGTCGAGACCGGCGAGCGACTCCATCAGCTCGGGCGAACCGAAGGCCTGCTGGGCCAGCGCGTCGAGCTCGTCGCGCTGCTCCTGGGTCATCGAGTTGCGCATCCGCTGGGCGGCGGCCGCGCGGGCCGCCAGGGCGTCGATGAGCTCCTCGACGGTCTCGGGCTGCTCGGGGAAGAACTCGCCGTGCTGGTCCATGAAGTCACGGAACTGCTCGTCGGTGTCGGCCCCGCTGCGGTGCGCCTCGAGGAGCCGGTTGAGGTCCTGCACCATCGCGTTGACGGCGGCCCGGTCCTGCTCCGTCGCATTCTCGAGGGCCTGCTTCATGCCGGCGAACCGCTGGTCGAGCATCTCGCGCCCGAGCAGGTCCTTGATCGTGTCGAAGTCCTTGCGGGCCTGCGCCGAGCGCCACTGGTAGTCGCCGAGCTCGCTG
>JBDSSS010000180.1:0-2848 GCA_039928615.1 Terracoccus sp.
GGCCGAGGTCACCATCCCGGAGGAGGGACAGTGGCAGGTCACAACCGCGGTCCGGGTCACCGAGCTCGAGCAGCCCGCGGCGGTCGCCACCGTGGTGGTCGTGCGCTGAGCCGCGCTCCCTACGGGACCGGGTCAGCTCGTCGTTCCTCGTCCCTCGTCCGTCAACGGGCAAGAGCAGCGGCGAGGGCCTCCGGGTCGGCGACGGTCAGGGTCGCACCCGGGTGGCGCAGGGCACCGGTGGGCTCGATCGCGCGGACGGGGTCCATGAAGGAGACGCACAGACCGCGGTGGGAGTTCGTCGCGAAGGTGACACCGCGGTCGCTCAGCGACAGGTGCGCCGGGCCGGCCGTGCGATACCAGGCGTAGTCCGTGCTGACCTCGGTGCCGGAGATGTTGGACAGCGGCGTGCGCAGGTGCCAGGGACCGAACCGGACGAGGAGCTCCTCGTCGGTGACGGTGACCCGCGCCCTGGCCGGCGTGATGCCGAAGACGAGGGCGGGAAGGCGGTAGGTCGCCTCGAAGGCGAACTCGAACTCTCGGGTCCCGCTGCCAGCCGTCATGATCCCGCACCTCCGGTCGTGGCGCTCGCCCGACGGCGAACGCATCCCACTGGTCGCTCCGTACCCGTTCGGCACGAGCAGACCCTCGATAGGCTTCGATGACGTGGAGGTGGAGATGATGGCGCAGGCCATGAAGGGTTCGACGCAGGCACCCGTGCGGTTCGAGGCGGAGGTGTCGCGGATCGACGACACGACGCTGGTGCGGCTGCCGGAGTCGGCGAGCACGCAGCTGCCGTCCCGCGGGCAGGTGGCCGTGCACGGGACGATCGACGGGCACCCGTTCGACACCGTCGTGGAGCCGGACGGCCGGCGGGGCCACTGGGTCCGCCTCGACGGGGCGGTCTCCGAGGTGGGAGCAGGCCCGGGCGACACGGTGCAGCTCGCGCTCGAGGTGGCGGGGGAGTGGCCCGAGCCCACCGTCCCCGACGACCTCGCGTCAGCGCTGGACTCGGCACCCGAGCGGATCCAGGGCATCTGGCAGGACATCACCTCGATGGCCCGGTGGGAGTGGGTCCGCTGGGTCGGCGCCACGGCCAACCCGGCCACGCGGCAGCGACGGGTCGAGGTGGGCATCTCCAAGCTCGACGGTGGCAAGCGACGACCCTGCTGCTTTGACCTGGCTTCCTGCACCGACCCCGCCGTGGCCCGGAGCGGCAAGCTGCGCGACCCGTCCTAGCGTCCCTTGTCCCGACCGTTGAAATGTGGTCTGTTGGCTCCATGCAGCCGCGCCACCGGCGCGGCGCTCACAAAGAAGTGAGGGCAGATGGACGCGAAGTTCGACTACGTCATCGTCGGAGCGGGCTCGGCCGGGGCCGTGCTCGCGGCACGGCTCACGGAGGACCCGGCAGTGCGGGTCTGCCTGCTCGAGGCCGGCGGCCCACCCCCGCCGACCGAGCTCATGCCGGCCGCCGTCGCCAGCCTCCAGAACGACCCGGCCACCGACTGGATGTTCACCGGCGACGCCGGCGGGGTCGGCAAGGGTCTCGTCGGCGGCCGGATGATGGTGCCGCGGGGCAAGATGCTCGGCGGCTCGTCCGGCCTCAACTACATGGCCTACGTGCGTGGCCACCCCGGCGACTTCGACTCCTGGGCAGCGGCCGGCGCCGAGGGCTGGTCCTACGCCGACGTCCTGCCCTACTTCATCAAGGCCGAGGGCTTCGTCGACAGCCACGAGCTCGTCCCGGACCGTGAGGCCCACGGCACCGACGGTCCCCTCGGGGTCTCGGTCCGCGAGCCCGTCGTTCGGGCCGCCAACGAGTTCGTCGAAGCGGCGGGCGCCGCCGGGCTCAAGCACGGCGACTACAACGGTCGCGACCGGCTCGAGCCCGGGGGAGTCGCGTCTCTCTTCCAGACCACGACCAAGGACGGCAAGCGGAGCTCGACCTACCACGCCTATCTCGAGCCGGTGATGGGCCGCGAGAACCTCACCGTGGTCACGGGAGCGCTCGTCGAGCGAATCCTCATGGACGACAAGGAAGGCGGCCTGCACGCCACCGGAGTGGAGTACCGCTCGGAGGATGGGACCCAGGAGCAGGTCATGGCCGGCACCGAGGTGCTGCTGTGCGCCGGAGCGATCGGCTCACCCCACCTGCTCCTGCTCTCGGGAGTCGGACCGGCCGACGAGCTGCGCTCTGTCGGAGTCGAGCCCGTGCTCGACCTGCCCGACGTCGGGCGACACCTCAAGGACCACCTGCACACACCGTTGATGTTCGCCGCCGACGGCATCGGCGAGACGATGACCGAGATCGCCCTGTCGCTCGGCCCGGACGCCCTGCGCGCCCCCGCCGGGCCGTTGCCCGCCGATCCCGCCGACGACGCAGGGCTCCCTCCGGAGCTGGCCGCGGTCAAGGCCGAGGCCGAGCGTCGGCTCGGTGAGTGGTTCACCACCGGAAAGGGACTCGCGTCCTCCTCCCTCTACGACGCGGTGGCGTTCTTCTCGACCGGGCTCGGCGACGCCCACACCCAGGACGCCCAGATCGGGTTTCTCGTCTGTGGCTACACGCCGGCGATCTGGGAGGGCGTCTTCCGCATCCCGGCGTCCGCCTTCTTCGAGGACCCCGATGCCTTCCTCGACCCGCAGCGCGGTCAGGTCGTCGTGCTCCCCAACCCGGTGCAGCCGCACTCGGAAGGCTCCGTCACCCTGGCCAGCGCTGACCCGGCGACGGCGCCGCGGATCGACCTCAACTACCTTGCCGACCCGCACGACGTGACGGTAATGGTCGAGGTGATGCGGCGGGCCCTGGGCATCGTCGACCACTGGCCCGGGGCCGCTCTCGGGCCCATGATGG
>JBDSSS010000181.1:0-4886 GCA_039928615.1 Terracoccus sp.
GGCGGGGTCGGATCCGACCGGGACGATGGGGGGCTGACCGCTCATGAGCATCTCCTTCGATGAGCCGACCCGGCCGGGTCGGTTGCAGTCGTCGTACCCGCCCCGACAGGTCGTCAGTCGAGGCCGAGGTAGTGCTCGAGACCGACCGTGACACCGGGGTGGTCGGACACGGCTCGCACCGCGGCGAGCACGCCGGACATGAACGACCCCCGGTCGAAGGAGTCGTGCCGCAGCGTCAGCATCTCGCCGGCGTTGCCGAGCAGCACCTCCTGGTGGGCGGTGAGCCCTCGCAGCCGGACCGAGTGCACCGGTATGCCGTTGACCTTGGCCCCGCGCGCACCGTCGGGGTCGTGGGTCGTCGCGTCAGGGACCTGAGCCGTGCCGGCCGCGGCCCGGGCATCGCCGATCATCGCGGCGGTCCGTGCCGCGGTGCCGGACGGGGCGTCGACCGTGGCCGGGTGGTGCAGCTCGATCACCTCGACGGACTCGAAGAACGGGGCGGCCTTGGCGGCGAACGACATCATCAGCAGGGCACCGATCGCGAAGTTGGGGGCGATCAGCACCCCGACCCCGCTGCCGCTGCGTGACGGCGGAGCGTCAGCCAGCTGCGCGCTCAGTGACTCGAGGCGCTCGTCGTCCCAGCCCGTCGTCCCGACGACGACGTGCACACCGCGTGCGACGCAGTGGGCGACGTTGCCGGGGGAGGCGTCCGGGACGGTGAACTCGATGGCGACGTCGGCCCCACCGAGCTCGCCGAGGTCGTCGCCGGCGTCGAAGCCGCCGACGAGCACGAGTCCGTCCGCGGCCTCGACGGCCCGCATCGCCTCGCTCCCCATCCGGCCCCCTGCGCCGATGACGGCGACCTTGGTGTCGCGGGCCAGCCGCGAGGTCGTGTCGCTCACGCGGCCAGCGTAACTCGGTGACGGAGACTCTCGTGGTGTGGGCCCACGCGACATCCGGACTCGTGCGTCACAAAGTCCGGCTGGGGGTCCGCTGGGCGGACCACACTGGAAGAGACCCGAGGAGGGGTCCGCCATGTCAGATCGCCGGAGAACCGTCAGCATCCTGGGCAGGTTGCGCCGCCTTGCCCTCATCCCTCTCGCTGCCATCGGGCTGGCGCTGAGTGTCGCCGTCACGCCCAGCGCGCAGGCCGCGGTGCTGGTCGGCAACGACATCTCGTGGCCGCAGTGCCCCCGGACGTTCCCACCCACGTCGTCGCAGTTCCTCGTCGTCGGCCTGACGAACGGGTTGCCCTTCACCGAGAACACCTGCGTCGCCTCTCAGGTCGGATGGGCACGGGATCAGCTCAAGCCCACCCACGCGTACACGATGGCGGGCTTCCCGACGGCCGCCCAGCTGACGACCTACGGCTCGAAGGGGCCGTGGTCGTCGACCACCCGCGCAGGGCGGCTCTCGAACGTCGGCTACGCCGAGGCGACCAGTGCCGTCGCCACCGTGCACAAGGTCGCCGGCTGGGTGCCGCGGATGATCTGGGTCGACGTCGAGCCGCGGCCGGCGCAGCCGTGGCCGGGCGGTAGCACCCTGACGCGATCCGAGAACCGCTACGTCGTCGAGGGGCTGATGCGCGGTCTGCGCGAAGCCGGGTTCTCGTACGGGCTCTACTCCTACACCTCGGGCTGGCAGGCGATCGTCGGCACCTGGCGACTGCCCGGTGTGCCCGTCTGGGCGGCGTCCGGCACGCTCGACTACCCGAACGAGGCGCTCGACAAGTGCACGCAGCCGAGCTTCTCCGGTGGTCGGGTCTACCTGACGCAGTGGCTCAACGCCGCAAAGACCCTCGACTACGACCAGACGTGTGGGACCTACGCGTTCACGACCCTGCCGATGCCGGCCGCCTCCCTGTCGAACAGCACCGCCGACTTCAGCGGTGACTGGAAGAACGACGTCATCGCCCGCTGGACGACCGGCTATCTGAGGCTCTATGCCGGGAACGGCCGTGGCTCGATCGCCACCGGCGTGCAGATCGGTGCCGGCTGGGGCGTGTTCAGTGCCATCGACACGGTGGGTGACGTCAACAGCGACGGCGCGCAGGACGTGGTCGCCCGCCTCGCCTCCAACGGAGACCTCCTGCTCTACCGGGGGAACGGACGCGGTGGTTGGATCCTGCCGGCGCTCGTTGTCGGGCGCGGGTGGAACCAGTTCAACGCCATCCTCGGCGCCGGCGACCTCACCGGTGACGACCTCCCTGATCTCGTCGCGCGTCGCACCTCCGACGGGAACCTCTACCTGTACTCCGGCACCGGCACCGGCGGCTGGAGGGCCGCCGTCCTGATCGGACGTGGATGGAACAGCATGAACACCCTCGTCGGAGTCGGGGACATGAACGGGGACGCAAAGTCCGACCTGCTCGCCCGCGAACGGACCACTGGCTACCTCTGGCTCTACCCGGGAACCGGCTCGGGCGGCGGCTTCACGACGCGCGTGCGCATCGGGACCGGCTGGAGCAGCATGACGGCCATCATGGGCCCGGGCGACGTCAATGGGGACCGGACCGCCGACGTGCTCGCCCGGGATGCCTCCGGCGTCCTCTGGCTCTACGGCCGCACGGCGACGAACACGTGGCAACCGCGCGTGCTCGTCAGCACGGGCTGGAACATCGTCAACGCGATCTTCTGACCAGGCCCCCGCCGATGACGAGCGGCCCGCCACCCCGGTGAGGGGTGACGGGCCGCCTCGATGAGCGATCCGTGGGTCAGACGGTGGCGTCCGCTGGCGCCTCGTCGGCCGACTCGCCCTCGCCGTCGGCGATGACCGCGGCCAGGCTGAGCTTGCCGCGCGGGTCGATCTCCTTGAGCTCGACCTGGATCTTCTGGCCGATCTTGACGACGTCCTCGACGTTGTCGATCCGCTTGCCGCCGACGAGCTTGCGCACCTCGGAGATGTGCAGCAGGCCGTCCTTGCCGGGCAGCAGCGACACGAACGCGCCGAACGTCGTCGTCTTCACGACGGTGCCGAGGAAGCGCTCCCCGACCTCTGGCATCTGCGGGTTCGCGATGGCGTTGATCGCCGCGCGAGCCGCCTCGGCCGAGGGACCGTCGACCGCACCGATGAACACGGTGCCGTCGTCCTCGATCGAGATGTCGGCACCGGTGTCGTCCTGGATCTGGTTGATCATCTTGCCCTTCGGGCCGATGACCTCACCGATCTTGTCGACGGGGACCTTCACCGTGATGATCCGCGGTGCGTAGGGGCTCATCTCGTCGGGCACGTCGATGGCCTCGGCCATCACGTCGAGGATGTGCAGCCGCGCGTCGCGGGCCTGCGTCAGCGCGCCGGCCAGGACCGAGGCGGGGATGCCGTCGAGCTTCGTGTCCAGCTGGATGGCCGTGACGAAGTTCTTCGTGCCGGCGACCTTGAAGTCCATGTCACCGAAGGCGTCCTCCGCGCCGAGGATGTCGGTGAGAGCGGCATACCGCGTCTCGCCGTCGACCTCGTCGGACACAAGACCCATGGCGATGCCGGCGACCGGGGCGCGCAGCGGCACACCGGCGTTGAGCAGCGACAGGGTCGAGGCACAGACCGAGCCCATCGAGGTGGAGCCGTTGGAGCTGAGCGCCTCGGACACCTGACGGATCGCGTAGGGGAACTCCTCGCGGGTCGGCAGGACCGGCATGAGCGCACGCTCGGCCAGGGCGCCGTGACCGATCTCGCGGCGCTTCGGCGAACCGACGCGGCCGGTCTCACCGGTGCTGTAGGGCGGGAAGTTGTAGTTGTGCATGTAGCGCTTGCGCGTCACCGGGCCGAGCGTGTCGAGCTGCTGCTCCATCTTGAGCATGTTGAGCGTGGTGACACCCATGATCTGGGTCTCGCCGCGCTCGAAGATGGCGGAGCCGTGCGCACGCGGCAGGACCTCGACCTCGGCGCCCAGGGCGCGGATGTCGGCGAGGCCACGGCCGTCGATGCGGACCTCGTCGCGCAGGATGCGCTGGCGGACCAGCTTCTTCTGCAGCGAGCGGAAGGCGGCCGAGACCTCCTTGTCGCGTCCCTCGAAGTCACCGGCGAGGCGCTCCTTGACGGAGGACTTGATCTCGTCGAGCTTGTCCTCGCGCTCGGTCTTGCCGGCGATCGCCAGCGCCGACGCGGTCTCGTCGGAGACGGCAGCCTCGACGGCGGCCATCACGTCGTCCTGGTAGTCGAGGAAGATCGGGAAGTCCTGCACGGGCTTGGCGGCCGCCGCAGCGAGCTCGGCCTGCGCGTCACAGAGGACCTTGATGAACTTCTTGGACGCCTCGAGACCCTCGGCGACGACCTCCTCGGTCGGAGCGCCCTTGCCCTGGTGGGTCACGAGGTCCCACGTGGCCTCGGTCGACTCGGCCTCGACCATCATGATCGCGACGTCGTCGGAGCCGTCGGAGTTCTTGACGGTGCGACCGGCGACGACCATGTCGAAGACGGAGCGCTCGGCGTCGGAGAAGTTCGGGAAGGCGACCCACTGGCCGTCGATGAGCGCCACGCGGACGCCACCGATCGGGCCGGAGAAGGGCAGACCCGAGATCTGCGTCGAGGCGGAGGCCGCGTTGATCGCGAGCACGTCGTACTGGTGGTCCGGGTTGAGCGAGAACACCGAGATGACGACCTGGACCTCGTTGCGCAGACCCTTCTTGAAGGTCGGGCGCAGCGGGCGGTCGATGAGGCGGCAGGTGAGGATGGCCTCGGTCGAGGGACGACCCTCACGGCGGAAGAAGCTGCCGGGGATCTTGCCGATGGCGTACATGCGCTCTTCGACGTCGACCGTCAGCGGGAAGAAGTCGAACTGGTCCTTCGGCTGCTTGCCGGCGGACGTCGTCGACAGCAGCATCGTGTCGTCGTCGAGGTATGCCGCGACGGCGCCGCCAGCCTG
The DNA here is from genome assembly GCA_039928615.1 of Terracoccus sp. Classification (GTDB taxonomy): domain Bacteria; phylum Actinomycetota; class Actinomycetes; order Actinomycetales; family Dermatophilaceae; genus JBDSSS01. Next base: position 4,862 of record JBDSSS010000181.1, read on the forward strand.
CTTGGCCAGGCGTCCGGTCTCGAAG
>JBDSSS010000182.1:0-4544 GCA_039928615.1 Terracoccus sp.
GCGACGATGTTGCTCAGCAGCAGGGCCCGCGTCATCGGGCCGACGCCACCCGGGTTGGGGCTGACCCAGCCGGCCACCTCGGCGACGTCGTCCGCGACGTCACCGGCGATCTTGCCGTCGACGCGGCTCACCCCGACATCGAGGACGGCGGCGCCCGGCTTGACCATCGCGGCCGTGATGATGCCGGGCACCCCGGCGGCGGCGATGACGATGTCGGCCTGGCGCACCTCCGCGGCGAGGTCCCTGGTCCCGGTGTGGCAGAGCGTCACGGTGGCGTTCTCGCTCTTGCGCGTGAGGATGAGGCCGAGCGGCCGGCCGACGGTGAGGCCGCGGCCGACGACGACGACCTTCGCGCCCGCGATCGGGACCTCGTGGCGGCGCAGCAGCTCGATGCAGCCCATCGGGGTGCAGGGCAGCGGCGCGGGCTTGCCGAGGGCGAGCCAGCCGAGGTTCATCGGGTGCAGGCCGTCGACGTCCTTCTCGGGTGCGACCCGGGAGAGCAGGGCCATCTCGTCGAGACCGGTGGGCTGCTGGACGAGGAAGCCGGTGCACTCGGGGTCGGCGTTGAGCTCGTCGATGACCGCCTCGACCTCGGCCTGGGTGGCGCTCGCGGGCAGGTCCCGGCGGATGCTCGTGATGCCGATCTGCGCGCAGTCCTTGTGCTTGGCGTTGACGTACCAGTGGCTGCCGGGGTCGTCGCCGACGAGGACCGTGCCGAGGCCGGGCACCACACCCACCTCGGCGAGGGCGGCGACCCGTCGGGTCAGCTCCTCCTTGATCGATGCGAGCGTGGCCTTGCCGTCGAGGATCTGTGCCGTCACCTCGCCCATCCTGCCACTGCCGGGGTGTGCCGCGGACGCGGGCCGCCGGAGGTCAGGCCGGGTCGGTCCGCGCGTACCACTGCTCGCACGCCTCGACGCTCGGGAGCAGGCCGTCGTCGCGGGCCTGCTCGAGGCCCGGCGCCGTCGCGTCCTTGGGCGAGAGCAGCGGCTCGAGCCCGTCGGGCAGGGTGAGCCCGACCATCGGGTCGAGCGGGTGGATGCCGTGCTCGGCCGTCGGGTTGTAGGCCGAGGAACACAGGTAGTTGGCGGTCGTGCCGTCCTCGAGCGCGACGAACGCGTGACCGAGCCCCTCGGCGAGGTAGACCGCGCGGCGGTCGACCGTGTCGAGCAGCACCGAGTCCCACTCGCCGAAGGTCGGCGACCCCACCCGGAGGTCGACGACATAGTCGATGAGCGACCCCGCCATTGCCATCACGTACTTGGCCTGCCCGACGGGCACGTCGGCGAAGTGGATGCCGCGCAGCGTGCCGCGGGAGGAGACCGAGACGTTGGTCTGGATGACGTCGAGGCGGTGGCCGGTCACCTCGGCGAGCCGGTCGCCCCGGAACGACTCGAGGAACACGCCCCGGTCGTCGGGGAACTGGCGCGGGGTGATCTCGAACGCCCCGGCGATCTTCAGCGGTCGGATGTCCATCAGATCGTGTCCCGTCCCTCGTCGAGCAGGCCTTGGAGATAGACGCCGTAGCCGCTCTTGACCTGCGCGTCGGCGTGGAGCTTGAGGCCGGCGTCGTCGAGCCAGCCCTTGCGCCAGGCGATCTCCTCGACACAGCCGATCTTCTGGCCCTGCCTGGCCTCGACGACGTGGACGTACTGGCTCGCGTCCATCAGCCCGACGAAGGTCCCGGTGTCGAACCACGCTGTGCCGCGCGGGAGCACGCTGACGGTCAGCTGGGAGCGGCTGAGGTAGACCTCGTTGATGCCGGTGATCTCGAGCTCCCCGCGATCGCTCGGCTCGAGGTTGCGCGCGATCTCGACGACGTCGTTGTCGTAGAAGTAGAGACCGGGCACGGCGTAGTGCGAGCGGGGGTGCGCGGGCTTCTCCTCGATGGAGAGCACCTTCCCGCTCGGGTCGAACTCGACGACGCCGTAGGCGGTGGGGTCCGAGACGGCATACGCGAAGACGTGGCCGCCGACGACGTCGGTGTGGTCGGTCAGCCGCCGCCCGAGGCCGGCGCCGTAGAAGATGTTGTCGCCGAGGACGAGGGCGACGGTGTCGTCACCGATGAAGTCGGCCCCGAGGATGAACGCTTGCGCCAGCCCGTCGGGGCTGGGCTGGACCATGTACTCGAGGGCGATCCCCCACTGCGAGCCGTCCCCGAGGAGGCGCTGGAACTGCTCGACGTCCTGCGGCGTCGTGATCACGAGGATCTCGCGGATGCCGGCGAGCATGAGGGTCGAGAGCGGGTAGTAGACCATCGGCTTGTCGTACACCGGCATCAGCTGCTTGCTGACCCCTCGGGTGATCGGGTGCAGCCGCGTGCCGGAGCCGCCGGCGAGAATGATGCCCTTCATGCGCGCCAGCGTAGGGGACGGCCACCACCGGGCCAGTAGCCTTGCCGCCATGCGTCTTCTCGTCACCGGTGGGGCCGGCTTCATCGGCAGCAACTTCGTCCTGCGCGCCCGTGAGATCCGGCCCGACTGGACCCTCACGGTCCTCGACTCGATGTCGTATGCCGCCAACCGGGCCTCCCTCGCGAGCGTGCTGTCCGACCTCGGCGGGGACGGCAGCGTGACCCTCGTCGAGGGGTCAGTCGCCGACGCTGCGGTCGTCGACCCGCTCGTCGCGGAGTGTGACGTCGTCGTGCACTTCGCGGCCGAGTCGCACAACGACAACAGCCTCGACAGCCCGTGGCCCTTCGTCGAGGCCAACCTCGTCGGCACCTTCACGCTGCTCGAGGCGGTCCGTCGCCACGACAAGCGGCTGCACCACATCTCGACCGACGAGGTCTACGGCGACCTCGAGCTCGACGACCCCGAGCGCTTCACCGAGGCGACCCCGGTCAACCCGTCGAGCCCCTACTCCGCCACCAAGGCCGGCGCCGACCTGCTCGTGCGGGCGTGGATCCGCTCCTTCGGGATCCGGGCGACGGTGTCGAACTGCTCCAACAACTACGGCCCCCGCCAGCACGTGGAGAAGTTCATCCCCCGCCAGATCACCAACATCCTGCAGGGGACGCGGCCCAAGATCTACGGCAGCGGGCTCAACGTGCGCGACTGGATCCACGTCGACGACCACAACGACGCCGTCATCGCCATCCTCGAGCAGGGCCGGCTCGGCGAGACCTACCTCATCGGCGCCGACGGGGAGCAGAACAACCTCGAGGTCATCGCGACCCTGCTCGAGCTGACCGGCCGACCGGCCGACTGGTTCGACCACGTCGACGACCGCCCCGGGCACGACCTGCGCTACGCGATCGACTCGACCAAGCTGCGACTCGAGACCGACTGGCGACCGCGCTACGCCGACCTCCGGTCGGGGCTCGAGGCAACCGTCGCCTGGTACCGCGACAACGAGGACTGGTGGGACGAGGCGAAGGTCGCGTCGGAGCGCATCTACGAGCGGCTCGGCCGGTGAGCGACCACCACGCTCCCCTGCGGGTGCTCGTCACCGGCGCCGGCGGGATGCTCGCCCACGACCTCGTGCCGGTCCTGCGCCGCGCCGGCCACGTCGTCAGCGCCCTCGGGCGCGCCGACCTCGACGTCACGGACCCGGCGCAGTGCCTCGCCGGGGTGTCGGGACACGACCTCGTCGTCAACACAGCGGCATACACCGCTGTCGACGACGCGGAGACCGACGAGGCGTCCGCCTTCGCCGTCAACGCGGTCGGGGCGGCCAACCTCGCCCGGGCGGCGTCCAGCGCGGGCGCGCGCCTCGTGCACGTCTCCACCGACTACGTCTTCGACGGGGACGCGACCGCGCCGTATGCCGCCGACCACCCGGTCGCGCCCCGGTCGGCCTACGGGCGCACCAAGGCTGCCGGCGAGTGGGCCGTGCGGGCGCTGTGCCCCGACGCGCTCGTCGTGCGCACCGCGTGGCTCTACGGCGCGGGCGGGCCGAACTTCGTCTCGACGATGCTGCGGTTGGCGTCAGAGCGGGAGACGCTGTCGGTCGTGGCCGACCAGATCGGCCAGCCGACGTCGACCGTCGAGCTGGCGGAGCTGGTGCTGCGGCTCGTCGAGGCCGACGCGCCCGCAGGCACGTACCACGGCACTGCCGAGGGGCAGACGAGCTGGCACGGGCTGGCCCGCGCGATCTTCGAGGACCGGGGCCTGGACCCCGAGCGCGTCCTCGAGACGACCTCGGCGGTCTATCCCCGGCCGGCGCCGCGACCGCGGTGGAGCGTGTTGGCCCACGACACGATTGAGGCGGCAGGCGTGAGCCCGATCGGACCCTGGCGCACGGCCGTGACGGCGCACCTCGAGGCGACGACGGAGGCCCAGTCGTCGTGAGCCCCGTCGGGCTCGTCATCCGGTCGGTTGCCGCAGAAGGACCACCACTCGGGCACGGGAAGGATCATCGGGCCACCACCTGAAGCTCGGTTCCGGACGGGAGGTCTGAGCACTGCGCGGTCGCCCCGGTCGACCACGTCGCCGCGCGGACGGGCCGCGGCGAGGGACGAGTGGAGCGATCAGCGAAGGTCATGACCTCACTGTACGTCTCTTGCCCGGAAATATCCTATTTGTTTACTAAATGAGACCCTT
>JBDSSS010000183.1:0-36260 GCA_039928615.1 Terracoccus sp.
ATCACCGTCCGCTCGTCGACCCGCCCGGCGTCGACCTCCTCGCGCAGGTAGTCGCTCGGCCACCGCACGATGACCTCGTCGGCGCCGGGGAAGCGCGAGGTCGTCGCGAAGACGGGACGGGCGTCGCACACCGTCACGTGGTAGCCGAGGAAGCCGCCCACCCGGGCCACGGCCGCCGCGAAGTCGATCGCACCGAAGACGAGCATCCGTGGCTTCGGAGCGTAGGAGGCGACGAAGACGCGCATCCCCTCGCCGCGCCGCTCCCCGTCCGGACCGTAGGTGAGGATGCCGGTCCGCCCTCCGGCGAGCATCCCCCGGGCGTCGTCGCGCACGGCGGCGTCCGCGCGCGCGCTCCCGAGTGACGCCACCGCAGCAGGGGGCGCGGCCGCCCCGTCGTCCTCCTCCGAGTGCACGACGACCCGTCGACCCACCCACGACGGCTCCGGGTGCTCGATGACGGTCACGACAGCGACCGGTCGCCCGGCCTCGACCTGCGCGGCGACCTCGCCGAGCTCGGGGAAGGTCGTCTGGGAGACCTCCTCGACGAAGACGTCGAGGATGCCTCCGCACGTCAGCCCCACGGCATACGCGTCGTCATCGCTCACGCCGTAGCGCTGGAGGACGGGACGACCGGAGGCGACCACCTCCTGCCCGAGCTCGTAGACGGCGCCCTCGACGCAGCCGCCCGAGACCGACCCGACAGCGGTACCGTCCGGGCCGACGAGCATCGAGGCACCCGCCGGTCGAGGCGCCGAGCGCCACGTGCCGACGACGGTCCCGACGCCGACGCTCTCCCCGGCCGACCACCACTGCATCAGCTCCGTCAGCACCTCACGCACGCGCCACCACCTCGATCAGCTCCTCGAACGCCGCGAGCGAGTGTCCCGCGACGAAGTCGTCGATGTGCGGCAGCGCCGCGACGATGCCCTGCTGCACCGGTTGGTAGCCGATCTTGCCCCGGTGCGGGTTGGACCACACGACCCGGTGCGACAGCGCGGCGAGGCGGCGCATCTGCTCGCCGAGCAGCTCCGGGCCCTCCCGCTCCCAGCCGTCGCTGAACACGACGGTGACGGCGCCCCGCGCCATCCCGCGCCGGCCCCAGCGGTCGAGGAAGGCCCCGATCGCCTCGCCGAGCCGTGTGCCGCCCGACCAGTCGGGCACCGCCTGACCTGCGAGCTGGAGGGCCCGGTCGGGGTCGCGCTCGCGCAGCGCCCTCGTGACGTGGGTGAGCCGGGTGCCCATCGTGAAGACCTCGGTCGTGTGCGGTCCGCCGTCGGCACGGTCGGCCTGGACGAAGGCGTGGGCGAGCCGGAGCAGGCTGTCGGCGTAGGCGCTCATCGACCCGGAGACGTCGATGAGCAGCACGATGCGTCGAGGCCGGGTTCCGCTGCGACGGTGGTGGACCCGCCCCGGCTCACCCATCCGGCGCAGCTGCTCGCGCAGGGTCGCGGGACCGTCGACGAGGCCGGTGCGCGCGCGCACGTGCCGGCGGGCCCGGCGGCGCGGCGGGCGGGGCCGGAGGCTGGCGAAGAGGCGCCCCGCGACGGCGCGCTCGGCAGGGCTGAGGGTCGCGACGTCGCGGTGGCGCAGCACCTCGTGCGCACTCGCCTGGGCACGCACCACCTCGTCGTCCCCCTCGTCAGCTCCCCCCTCCTCGGGCTCCGCGAGAGGCGCCTGGCGCACCGGCTGACGACGGTCCTCGTGACGCTGGCCGCAGGTCAGCCGCTCCCCGGAGAACCACGCGGCGAAGACCTTCTCGTAGCGCTCGATGTCGGCGGGCGAGGAGGTGAGCGTGGCCCGGCCGGCCCAGTAGACCCGGCGCCGCTCCTCGAGCCCGACCGTCGCCGCCGCCTCGAGGAAGGTCCGCTCGCGGTCAGCCGTCACCGCGACCCCCGCGGCCCGCAGTGCGCGCGCCAGGCCCAGCAGGATCGCGTCGGCGGGGACACGGGGCAGCTCGGCCGGCTCCCCCAGCCCGGGGTGGGTGGGCGCGTCCATCGTCACGCCGTGAGGAGCTTGTCGAGCTGGGCGCGGACCCGCTCGGAGTCCTCGCGGTACTTCACGGCCGCGCCGAGCGTCGCCGCGGCGAGCTCGGGGTCGAGAGTGCTCGCGCCGAGCGCGTCGAGGGCCCGCGCCCAGTCCAGGGTCTCTGCGACACCGGGCGGCTTGATCAGCTCGCCGCCGTCGCGCAGCCGCTGGACGACCCGCACGACCTGCTCGGCGAGGGTCGCCGAGACCTCGGGGAGACGGCTGCGGACGATCTCGAGCTCGCGGGCCAGGCCCGGGTGGTCGATCCAGTGGTAGAGGCACCGCCGCTTGAGTGCGTCGTGCAGCTCACGGGTGCGGTTTGACGTGAGCACGACGATGGGGGGTGTCGCTGCCGCGATGGTCCCCAGCTCGGGGATGGTCACCTGCCACGTCGAGAGCACCTCGAGCAGGAAGGCCTCGAACTCGTCGTCGGCCCGGTCGATCTCGTCGATGAGCAGGACGCACGGGGCCGATCGCAGGGCGTCGAGCACGGGGCGCGCGAGCAGGAAGCGCTCGTCGAAGAGCTCGGCCTCGAGCTCGCTCGTGTCGCGCCGGTCCTCACCGGCGACTGCCTCGACGGTGCGAAGGTGCAGGATCTGGCGGGGGAAGTCCCAGTCGTAGAGGGCCTGCGTCGCGTCGATCCCCTCGTAGCACTGGAGCCGGATCAGCCGCAGGTCGAGGGTCTCGGCGAGGGCCTCGGCGAGAGCGGTCTTGCCGGTGCCCGGCTCGCCCTCGAGCAGAATCGGGCGGCCGAGCCGGGTCGCGAGGAAGGTGACGGTCGACAGGGCGTCGTCGGCGAGGTAGCCGGTGCGGGCGAGGGCGGCGGTGACGTCGTCGGCACTGACGAAGGCGGGCTCCATGCCCCGAGCATTGCCGACGATCGACGTCGGCGAAAGGGCGGGGCCCCCGCATCGGTCCGTCAGGCGCCGGGGAGGTCCTCCGGTCGGTCGACGTCTCGTCCCGTCGCGAGGTCGCTGCAGTCGACGATGACGTGCTCGTGGTCGCGGAAGTAGCCTCGCGCGCCGTGGTCGCCGACGGCGCCCGCCACGACGTCCGCCCAGTGGTCGCGTCCGAGCAGCACCGGGTGACCGGACCGACCGGCGTATGCCGCTCGCCCCAGGGCGCTGCGCCACCGCGCCCCCGCGGGTGCGTCGTCGCCGACTCCCTCACCGACTCCCTCACCGACTCCCTCACTGACGTGGTCGAGGACCCGGGCGACGACGTCCGAGCCGACGTCGGGCAGGTCGACGAGGAGCACGAGCGCCGCGCACACCGGGGTCTCCCCCTCGCGCGGTCTGCGGACGAGGGAGGACAGCCCGGAGCGCAGCGACGCACCCATCCCCTCGTGCCAGAAGGGGCTCTCGACGACGTCGACGTCCCGGCCGAGGCACGACACGATCTCGCGGACCTCGTCCGCAGCCGCGCCGACGACGACCGTCACCCCGTCGCAGCCGCCGTCGACGAGCACGTGGACCGCTCGCTCGACGAGCGTGGGCCCACCGGCCTCGATGCGCACCAACGCCTTCGGGCCTCCCATCCGCTGGCCCGACCCGGCCGCGAGCACGAGGCCCCGGACGTGGGGGACGCGAGGCCGGCGGTCCGGAGCGGACGAACCGTCGGGGGTGGGCGGCATACCGTCGGTCATGCGGTGACGCTACCGCGGCAGGCAGACGCGGTGGTCGGGCTCGTCAGCGCAGGTCGGCCAGGGTGAGGGTCCAGACCGGGTTCGTCGCGAGCACGGTGACCCGGGAGCCGTGGGCGAAGTGGCTCTGCGGCTGGACGAGGGGGACGAAGGGGCTCGCGACGTTCATCGTGAGCTGCCACCGGGTGTAGGCCGCAGCCCGGTCGGCCCCGACGGAGCCGCGGGCCAGCTGGGTGAAGGCCTCGACGAGCGGCGCTGTGCCGACCCGCCAGCCGGCGCGGAGCCCGACGACCTGACCGGGGGCGAAGGCGAGGTAGTTCTCGGGGTCCGGGTAGTCGGGGTTCCACGACCACAGGCCGAGCGCGTCGGCGCCCCGCCGGTAGGTGGCGAGCGCCTCGCTCGAGCGGGCCGGGTTGAGCCGGACGGTGATCCCGACGTCGGCCAGCTGGGCCTTCACGGTCGACGCGAGCGCGGTCGAGGGGATCCCCTGGATCGGCAGGTCGACGGCATACGAGAGGGGCACCGACTGGCCGCGGTAGCCGGAGCGGGCGAGCGCCGCCTTCGCGGCGGCGAGGTCGCGGGTGGGGCGCACCGCGAGGGGACGCGTCGACGGCGACGTCGACGGCGTCGGGGTGGTCGAGGCGCGGGGCGCGGAGGTGGGCGGAGCCGGCGTCGGCATGGCCTCCGTCCCGGTGGGGGCCGGGGTCGGCGTCGCGCCGGGTGGCTTCGTCTCGCTCGGGTCGGGGGCCAGGGCCGCGGAAGCGGGCTCGAGGGCGCCGACGATGCCCGTCGGGATGAGCCCGACCGCGGGCAGGGCATCTCCCGCCGCGGCGCCGAGCGCCTCCCGGTCGATCCCGAGCCGCACCGCCTCGAGGAAGTCGGGGTTCGCCGTCCAGGTGTTGACCCGCTTGTCCTGGTTGACCAGCAGGAAGGCGGTCGTCGAGGACCGCATGCTCGTCAGCGACACCGTGACACCCGGCGGGGCGGTGGCGGTGCCGCTCGCCTCGGCGAGCGAGCCGGCCTGTGCCGGGGAGAGGTCGAGCACGACGTCGGCGGCACCCGAGGAGATGTCGCCGGCCTGCTGGGCCATGGTGCGGTCACGCAGCTCGACGGCGGGGAAGGACGGGGCCGAGCCGCGGTAGTGCGGGTTGGCGACGAGTCGGACCGTGCGCCCCGGCGTGGCGCTCTGCGGGTCGGCAAGCATGTACGGACCGGACCCCGCCGAGTGGCTCGTCAGCCACCCCCCGGCCGTGTCCCCCGTGCCGGTCGTGCCACCGTGGGCGCGGACGGCATCGGCGTCGAGGATCCCGAAGGCAGGGTTGGCGAGGATCGCGGGGAGCGCGAAGTTCGCTCCGGGTGAGGTCAGGGTGACGGTGCGGTCGTCGATCCGCGTCGAGGTCACCGCGCCGATCAGCCGGGCCGCCGTGCCGTTGAAGCCGCGGGCCCGGTCGAGCGTGAAGATGACGTCGTCGGTGGTGACGGGAGAGCCGTCGGAGAAGGTGGCGCCCTTGCGCAGGCGCAGGGTCAGCCAGTTGCCTTCGGGTGACATGGTGAACTCGGCCAGGCCGGAGACCGGCGTCGTCTGGTCGTCGTCGGCGAAGGTCGTCAGCGTCTCGTAGAGCGCCTTCGTCAGCAGCGCCCCGCTTCGCCCGAACTGCGTCGTCGGGTCGAGGGACGAGTGGTCGAAGACGGTCTCGACGACGAGGGGCGCGGCCGTCGTCGGGTCCTGCGTGCCTCCCGGGTCGGCCGTGCCGGTGGCAGAAGGGGAGCCGGTCGCCGGCGGGGCCGGGGTGCTCGTGCAGGCCGCCAGGCCGAGGGCCGCCGTCAGCATGAGGGCGCAGGCAGCCGCACGGCTGGCGGCTGGTCGGCGCATGGGTCCTCAGGTGGCTGGCGGTGGTCACGGGCGGCCCTGGTCCACGGCCCCGACGAGCAGGACCTGACGCGGGGAACCGGAGCGTCCCCCGGGGCGCCTGACCGTGCCCGCCGAGTCTAACCGCTCAGCCGGGCGCACCCGGCGTCGTCTGCGCGGCGGACGGCGCAAGGACGAGGTAGGCCTGCGCGGCGAGCACGACGCCGATCGCGACCCACTTGCCGGTGGGGAGCTCGACGCCGTAGCGCCAGCGGTCGACGAGGACGAGGCCGACCTGGAGCATCACCACCCAGCCCATCGTGACCAGGGCGAGCTCGGCGTAGTGGAGCGAGGAGGCGTAGACCCAGAAGAGCACGAGGAAGGTCCCTGCCCCGAGGACGAGGGCCCGGACGCTGCCGTGGTCGGCCCACTCCTTGGCGAGGACCGCACCGGCGAGGTCGAGACCGGCAAGGCACACCATGGCGACGGTTGCGACGACCGGCACGGGCCAGCCGCTCGGCGCACGCAGGAGCGGGACGACCTCGGTGACGTTCACGGGGGCACCACCTTCCGACTGGCCCGGCGGCCTGTCGGTAGCGAGCCGGCCACACCCCTCAGAGAGCGGGGTCGTCGCGCTGATACCGGATGCGCCCCGTCAGGGCAGGAGGTCGTCGAGGTAGAGCGGGAGCATCTCCCACCACGTCGGCCAGTCGTGCTTGTAGCCCGGGCCCCAGTCGTCGACGCGGTTGGGGATCCCCTTGGAGCCGAGCAGGGTGCCCACCGCCCAGGACTCACTGGGGTCCTCCCACTGGCCACTGCCGGAGGCGAGCACGACCATCGTGCGTCGCAGCGCGTCGAGCTGGGGACCTTCGAGGCCGGGCAGGAAGTGCAGCGGCGAGGAGTAGTACAGGTCGTCGTTGACCTGGCCGCCGGAGAAGTGCTCGATCGCATAGGTGCCGCTCATGCAGACCGCCGCGTCGACGAGCTCGGGGTAGCGGCAGGTGATGGCCAGCGCGTTGAAGGCGCCGATCGAGGCTCCCGCGACGACGACCCGCATCGGCGCGCCGAGGTCGGAGTGGATCGCCGGGATGACCTCGCGGGCGATCGCCTCGTGGAAGCGGTTGAAGAGGGCGAACTGGAACTCGGGGGATCCCCGCCGCTCGGCGAGGGCCCGACCGGCGATGCTGTCGACGGAGTAGACCTTGGCCCGACCGGCGTCGATGAGCGGCCGGAGGCGGTCGATCATCTGGCGCCGCTCGACCTCTTCCGCGTCACCGCCCGCCGTCGGGAACAGCAGCACCGGCGCACCGTAGGTCCCCCAGCGCGCCACCGCGAGGTCCTGGCCGAGCCGCTCGGAGTACCACTGGTCGGTGACCTTCATGCTCATCTCCTTCGTGTCAGTCGTTCTACTCGTAGACGAACTTCTGCGGACCGGGGAAGAGCCAGGACAGGCCGTCGCCGAGACGGTCACGCCAGTTCTCCCAGTTGTGGCCGTCGCGGGACTCGACGTACTGCACCCGCGTGCCGGTGTGGCGCAGTACCGGCACCATCGACCGGTTCGGGGAGATGAGCGGCTCGTAGACGCCACACGTCATGAAGATCCGGTCGACGACCTGGCTGGGCCGTTCGCGGAAGCGGTTGACGAACTTCACGACCGGGTCGAACGCCGGGCCCCCACCGTGGTCGAAGCCGATGTCGGTGAAGACGAGCGAGGCCGACTGGAGCATGAGCGAGCCGAAGAAGCCGGGGTAGCGCACCGCCGTCGACAGCGACGCGACCCCGCCGAAGGACGAGCCCATCAGGCATCGCGCCTCCGGGGCGTCGATGAGCGGGAGCCGCTCGGTCAGCAGGGGCACGAGCTCACGGGCGATGAAGCGGGCGTGCGGGGCGTGGTTCGGGTACTCCTTGAGGCGGTCGCGCGGAGGCACGAAGACCGCGACGAGCGGGTCGACGTCAAGGCGGTGGATGAGGTTGTCGAGCACCGTCTTCATCGCCGCGAACTCGAGGTAGTCCGTCCCGTCGTGGACGACGAGCAGCGGATAGCGCTGGGCCCGGTTGAAGCGCGCCGGCAGGTAGATCTGGACCGGCTGGTCCCGTCGCAGGGCCTTGCTCCGGATCTGCTCCTCGACGAGCGTCCCCGGGCGCGCCTCGGGGTCGGGCGTCACCCAGTCGGGCACCCGGTAGCCGACGGCGGCGCACACCGACGACGAGCCCATCGGGCTGTGCGCGAGCCGGTCGTTGAGCGGGTCGTTGAAGCGCTCGTAGTGCTCGCCCTTGCGGATCTCGATCTGGTACTCGACCCGGGAGCCCTCCGGCAGCACGGTCGTCGCGGCCCAGAGGTCGGAGTCACCGACCCGCTTCATCTCGAGCGGGTCGGGCAGCCCGACGACGCGGTGCCGGACGAAGACCTGGTCGACGTCGCCGCGGAAGAGGAAGGTGGCCCGCTCGCCCTCGATGATCGGGCTGCCCCAGCGGCCGATGAAGCGGTCGATGGCGGGCCCGTCGAGCGGGAGGCGCTCGCGCAGCCGGTTGATCGCCAGCCGCTCGGTGGGCCGGATCATGCCGAGACCCCCGCCGGGACGGCGCTGACGGTGCCCCGCTGGTCGAGCACGCGGGCCCCCGCCGGGGCGCCCGAGCTCCCCTCGGGGACGCGGACGACAGCGCCGTCGTCGAGCAGCACGAGGTCCCGGTCGGGGAAACGGCGGGCCATCAGCGCCATCCGGGGCTTGTCGTCGAGGCGGAGGCGGCGCTTGGCGTGAGGCAGGGCGATGACGCCCGAGACGCGGCCCAGCCCGACGTCGTGGACCTCGGCCGCGGTCACGCCCTGCGGCGTGAAGTCGTGGAAGAGCACCACCTGATCGGTCAGGGCCATCGCCCCGGCCGACCAGGCGACGACGGGCTTGTCGGCGGGCAGCCGGACGTCGAAGACGTGCAGGGTGCGCAGCAGGGTCCGCACGTTGCCACCGGCCACGACGACGGCGGCGGAGTCGTCGATGATCGCGTTGATCTCGCCACGGTGCCAGCCGATCGGGCCGCTCTCCTCGCGGGGGGCGGCGGCGTCGAGCGCGGCGTGGAGCGTTGCCAGCTCCCCGGCATACCAGGCGTCGACGTCACGCACCGCGGCGACCGCGGCCTCCTCGGCGACCTCGCCGGTGGTGTGCAGAGAGGTGCGGTGGGCCACGGCCTCGACCGCGTCGACGGCCGACTGGAGGCGGATGCCGTAGAAGGCACGCAGCTCGTCCTGCCGGTCGCGGAAGTCGAGGGCGCAGGCCGCGAAGTGGTCGTCCTTGCTGAGGACGTCGAGCATCCGGTAATGCAGCGTGAGGTTGCGGCCGCTGTCCTCGAGGCTGGAGCTGAGCTCGGCGTCCTCGGCCTCGCGCTCCTCCCAGCCGGAGTTGATGACCGCGACGGGCCCGTCGAGCTCGAGGCCGCGCAGGATGGCGCCCACGGTCGTGGTGAACCGCTGGGGTCCGAGCAGGATCGTCGTCATGGGAGCGGGTCAGGGTCCTTCGGTGGGGTGGTCACGGCGGTCGGGAGGGACGGTCAGCCGGCGTGGACGTGGATCGTGCGGCCGATGTCGTCGAGCATGCCGCGGGCCGTGTCGTAGTCGGGGTGGCGCAGCCGCACCCACGCGTTGGCCATGTAACCGGCCTCCACGGCCTGGGTGCCGTGCCCGACGGGCGGGAAGTGGGAGTCGAGGATGAACTCGCCGTAGCGGTCCTGGACCTGCTCGATCCCCTCGTAGCCGCGGATCTGCCCGTCGTGGTCGGGGCGCAGCGCGACGATGCCGGCGGCATACGTCCGCGTGAGCTGCTCCTCGGCGCGGCGGTGGGTGATCACGTGGGCCCACTCGCGGTAGACGTCGACCTCGTTGGCGGCGGAGTAGAGGTCCCACGCGCCGACACCGGGCGGGCGGCAGCCGATCTCGCTGAACTTCAGGCCCTTCGGCCCGTAGAACCACTCCATGTGGGTCGCGGAAGTCTCGATGCCGAGCGCCTCGATGACCCGCTGGCCGAGCTGGCGGACCTCGTCGTAGAAGTCGTTGCCGTCGAGCCGGTTGGTCGTGATGAACTGCGGCGAGATCCACCGGTGGCGCATCGCCTCGAGGACCTGCGGGTAGTAGTGCGTCGCCCAGTCGTGCACGACGTGCCCGTCGAGGGTGATCGTGTCGTAGAAGCCCTCGTGGCCCTCGACGAACTCCTCGATGGCGATCGAGGTCGCGCCCTCGGCGGCGAAGGACTGGAGGGCGCGCATGAGGTCGTCCTCGGTGTCGACCCGGACGGTGCCCTGCGCCCCGGCGCCGCTGCGCGGCTTGAGGATGAGCGGGAAACCCTCGCGCTCGGCGAAGGCGTGCGCGTCGGCAGCCGAGTCGACGGCCGCGGAGGCGGCGGTCGGGACACCGGCCTCCCGAAGCGCCTCCTTCATCGACGGCTTGTCCCGACAGAGCCACGTCGTGCGCACGCTCGTCCCGGGGATGCCGCACACCTCGCGGACCTGTGCGGCGGGCATCGTGTGGGCCTCGACGGTCGCCTCGAGCCCGTCGATCCAGACGCGGTCCTGGAAGAAGCGGACCGCCTCGACCATCTGGTCGACGTTCGTCACCGAGCCGACCCGGTAGTAGCCGCGCATCGCGCCGCGCAGCTCGTCGCCCAGGTGCCCCTCCTCCGACTCGCCGATGCCGTAGACGTCGGCGCCGACCGCGGCGAGGGCGTGAACGAAGCGGCGTTGGTTCGCCGGGAACGCGGGCTCCACGAAGATGATGTTCACGGCCCCGACGGTATCGGTCCCCCGGGAGGGGCGCCACGCAGCGCCGGACGATCAGGTATGCCGCTGGGCCCTTCTGCGGATGTCAGAGCCAGCCGCGCTCCTGGGCCACCAACGCAGCCTCCGCCCGGGTCGTGGTCCCGGTCTTGCCGATCGCCGAGCTGAGGTGGTTGCGCACCGTCCCGGGCGAGAGGTGGACCGTGCCGGCGATGCTCGCCACCGTCCCGCCGCGGAGTGCGAGCCGCAGCACGTCGCGCTCGCGCTCGGTCAAGGGGCTCGCGCCCTCGAGGAGCGACTCGGTCGCGAGGGACGGGTCGACGACGCGCAGGCCGGCATGGACCCGGCGCACCGCCTCGGCGAGCTGGCGGGCCCGGGGTGTCCTTGACGACGAAGCCGGACGCGCCGGCGTCGAGGGCACGGCGCAGGTAGCCGGGGCGGCCGAAGGTCGTGACGATGAGCGTCCGGACTCCCGGCAGCTGATCCCGGACCGCTGCGGCGGCGCTGATCCCGTCGCCGCCGGGCATCTCGATGTCGAGGAGGCAGACCTGGGCCCCCGTCTCGCGGGCCCGCGGGACGACCTCGTCACCGCGGCCGACCTCGGCGACGACCTCGAGGTCGAGCAGGGCGGACAGCGCCCCCCGGACGAGTGCCTGGTCGTCGGCGAGCAGGATCCGGATCGGGGTGCTCACAACGTCACCTCCAGGGTCGTCCCGCGGCCGTCCGGACCCGGCCCGATCGACACGGTCCCGTCGGCGGCGCCGACCCGCTCTCGCAGCCCGGTGAGGCCGTTGCCGGCGGCGTGGCTGTCGAGGCCCCGACCGTCGTCGCGCACGACGAGTCGGGCCGGGCCGAGCTCGACGTCGCACCGACGGGCTCGGCTGTGCCGCACGACGTTGGTGACGGCCTCGCGCAGCACCCAGGCGAGCACGATCCGGTGGCGCGGGTCGACGACGCCGGGGTCGTCGGGCAGGTGGTGCTCGATCCCGGCTCCGTCGAGGGCGTGGGCGGCGGCGAGCAGCTCGTCGTCGAGCCGGGCGACCCGCAGTCCGCCGACGGTCGCGCGCACCTCGGCGAGAGCCTGACGGCTGAGCCGCTGGATGTCGGCGAGCTCGGCGCGGGCCCGGTCGGGGTCGAGCTCGACGAGTCGCTCGGCGAGCTCGGCCTTGACCGTGACGACCGTCAGCGAGTGGCCGAGCACGTCGTGGACGTCACGGGCGAGCCGGTCCCGCTCGGCGACGACAGCCAGCCGCGACCGCATCCGGTCGTAGTCGGCGCCCGCGTCGGACACGAGGCGCACGATGCCGGTCGCGACGACGACGGACACGACGACGAGACCGAGCGACCACCAGTCGTCGAGAACGCCGAGCAGGGCCGGCACGACGAAGACCCCGGCGCAGCCCAGGGCGGCGAGCGCGAAGGCCCACCGGACCGGGAGGGCGAACATGGCGAAGGACAGGACGAAGGGGACGAAGCCGAGAGCGTCGAGGCCGATGACGAGCGCCGTGGACGCCGCGATCGCCGCGAGGAGCAGGAGCAGCAGCGCGGGTCTCCTGCCCGAGGGGCCCGTCGGTGCGCGGTGCGCCGACCACGAGGACCCCTGGACGTAGACGACGACGAAGCCGGCGAGCAGACCGAGCCCGACGACCCGCTGCCACACCGGGCGGTCCGCCCCGAGGATCGAGCTCAGCGGGTAGAGCAGGAAGACGAGCCAGATCGAGCGCATCAGCCACCCGAAGCGCTCCCAGGGGTGGCGGGGCCGCTGCGGATCGCCCGCGAGGTCGGGGCTCACGCTCACTCCCGCCCCCGGCCACGCCGCACGAAGAAGACCGCGAGGCCACCGAAGACGGCGAGCCAGAAGACGACGTTGAGGATCGCCAGCCACAGCGGGTCCTGAGACCCGTCCGTGAGGTAGCCCTCGGTGAGCGGGTAGCGGGCGAGAGCGGCATACCCGAAGAGCGGGGTGAACTTGGCGAAGACGAGCATCGCCCCCGACAGCGGGATGAAGACGTTGCCGAGGAAGGCGAAGATGACGAGGGTGCCGCTCGCCGCCCCAACCGCCGACTCCGAGCGCAGCGCTGTGCCGACAAGGAGACCGTAGACGGCGAAGACGGCCGACCCGAGGAGGCAGAGCAGGGCGCTGAGCGCCCACGCCCCGGCGGTCCCCCTCGCTCCCGTGAGCGCGCCGAGCACGAAGGTGAGCAGGATCGGCACGGCCGCGACGGTCATCGCGATGAGCGACTTCATCGCGATGTAGCCCGAGTCGGGCAGGGGCGTCAGACCGAGCTGGCGGCCCCAGCCCTGCTGCCGCTCGAGGGCCGCGTTGCCGCCGACGCTCGTCGTCGCGGTGACTGCGCCGTAGGCGGCCATGCTGATCATCACGTACATCGCGACGTTGCCGTTGCCGATCGTCTCGTCCTTGGCCGACACCGTCGATCCGAAGATGAGGTAGAAGAAGGCCGGCAGCACGGCGGTGAAGAACATCCCGACCCCGTTGCGGGTGATCCGGCGCAGCTCGAGGAGGGTGTAGGTGGCGTTCATCGCACGGCCTGCTTCCTGGCGTCGTCCTGGTCTGAGGGGGTGGCGCGGCTGGCACTGTCGGCGGCGTCGGCCTCGGTGAGGGCCATGAAGGCCTGCTCGAGACTGGCGGCGACGATCTCGAGGTCGGTGCCGCCCAGCTCGTCGAGGAGCAGGCGGGCGACCCCGTCGGAGTCGGTGGCCACGATGGTCACGCGACCGGAGCGCTCGCTGACGTCGACCACCCCGGGGAGGTCGCGCAGCCGGGCGACGGTCGTGGCGGTCGCCTCCGCACTCCCCGCACCCCCGGCGAGCGTCGCCGAGACGGTCCGGCCGCTCGCCCGGGCCCGGATCTGCGCGGTCGAGCCGTCGGCGATGATCCGGCCGCCGGCGATGAGCACGATCCGGTCGGCGAAGGCGTCGGCCTCCTCGAGGTAGTGCGTGGCGAAGACGACGGTGCGGCCCGCGTCGGCGTCGGCGTGCATCGTGTCCCAGAAGTCGCGGCGGGCCGAGACGTCCATCCCGGCCGTCGGCTCGTCGAGCACGAGCAGACGCGGGTCGGGCAGCAGGGCGAGGGCGAAGCGCAGCCGCTGCTGCTCACCGCCGGAGCACTTGGAGACCCGCCGGCCTGCGAGGCCGGCCAGCCCGACGCGCTCGATGACGGTGTCGACGGGGGTGTGGACGGCATACGTCGAGGCGATCATCCGGAGCGTCTCGCGGACCGTGAGGTCGCGGAGCAGGCCCCCGGTCTGGAGGACCGCCGACACCGACCCGGCGTCGATGGCCCGGCGGGGCGGGGCGCCGAAGATCCGCACGGTGCCGCTCGTCGGCTCGGTCAGCCCGAGCACCATGTCGAGGGTCGTCGTCTTGCCGGCGCCGTTCGGGCCGAGGAACGCGACGACCTCACCGGGCTCGATCCGCAAGTCGACGCCCTGGACCGCGTGGACGGCGCCGCCGCGGGCCCGGAAGGTCTTGACCAGGGCCCGCAGGTCGACGGCCGGGTCGGAGCCGGTCGTGGTGGTCGGGCCTCGATGCGGTGCGCTGTCACTCGTGTCCATGGCTCCACTCTCCCGCTCCCCGCCGCCCCGCGTCGGCGACAGCCGTCACGACCTGCCCGTGACAGGTGTCATGGGCTGGCCGATGATGGGGCCGTGCCCCACTTCTCCGTCCGCATCGCCAGCCGGCTCTCTCCCGAGCAGGCCTGGTCGCGCGTGCTCGACCTCCACTCACACACGGCGGTGATCCCGCTGACGACCCTGACCGGTGACGCGATGACCGCCTCCGGCCTCGAGCCGGGATCACGCTTCGTGGCCCGCACCGGGCTCGGGCCGGTCGGTTTCGACGACGTCATGGTCGTCGACGAGATCACCGCGCCGACCGACGAGGCTCCCAGCCGGACCCTCATCCACAAGGAGGGCCGGCTCGTGCGGGGGTCGATCGAGCTGCGGGTCAGCCCGACCTCGACGGGGTCGATGGTCGCGTGGGACCAGCAGATCTCCATCGCGGGGCTGCCGGGCGTGCTCGACCCCGTCGTCGCGAGGGTCGCGAAGGTGGCCTACGGCCAGACGCTCCGAGCGTTGCTCGAGCGCGAGCCCGAGGGAGCAGCTCGGGCCAGCTGACCCCGGTTCGACCATCCGGGGACCCCCTCCGCGGCGAACACCCCGTATGACACGCGCCCGATATGCCCTGAGCGGGATCCTTGCTGCACTGGCGGGGATCGCCGTCGGCCACCTCGTGGCAGCCTTCACCAACCCCGCCACCTCTCCCGTCCTCGCCATCGGCTCGACGGTCATCGACCTCACGCCGACCCCCGTCAAGGAGTGGGCCATCGCGCACTTCGGGACGTCGGACAAGGCGGTCCTGCAGGGGTCGGTCCTCGTCGTGACCCTCCTGCTCGCCGCCGCGGCCGGCCTGCTCGCACGGCGCCATCGCTGGGTCGGCGTCGGGGTCGTGGCCCTGCTCGTCGTGCTCGCCGGCGTCGCGACCGCCACCCGACCCACCTTCGCCCCGCTCGACCTGCTCCCCGCCCTCGCCACCCTCGCCGTCGGCGTGGCCGTGCTGCTGTGGCTGACCACGCTCGCGGCCGCCTCCGAGCGGCGAGCCGCGGCGCCCGCACCCGAGGGCACCGAGCCGACCGGCGCCGGTGGCCGACGCGGTTTCCTCCTCGGCGCGGCCGGGGTCACGGCCCTCGCGGTGCTCGCCGGCCTCGGGGGGCAGCTGCGCAGCGGCGCCCGCACCGTCGCCAACCTCGCCCTGCCCAAGCCCGCCGACCCCGCCAAGGCACTGCCCACCGGGCTCGAGACGACCGTCCCCGGCATCTCGCCCCTGCGCACCCCCACCGCGAAGTTCTACCGGGTCGACACCAACCTCTCGGTGCCCCAGGTCGACCTCGCCTCCTGGACGCTCGAGATCGACGGCATGGTCGACACGCCGCTGACGCTGACCTTCGACGACCTGTCCTCGATGCCCCTCATCGAGCGGGACATCACCCTGACCTGCGTCTCCAACGAGGTCGGCGGCGGCTACGTCGGCGCCGCCCGCTGGCTCGGCGTGCGCCTCACCGACGTGCTTGATCGGGCCGGAGTGAGGGGCCGGCCCGATCAGGTCCTCAGCACCGCCGTCGACGGCTTCACCATCAGCACCCCGCTCGAGGTGGTCCGGGACGGCCGCGACGCGATGATCGCGATCGGCATGAACGGGGCGTCGCTCACCGACACCCACGGCTTCCCCGCCCGCATGGTCGTGCCCGGCCTCTACGGCTACGTGAGCGCGACGAAGTGGCTGACCAAGCTCACCCTGACGACGTATGCCGCCGAGCAGAGCTACTGGACCAAGCGCCAGTGGGCCACGGAGGGGCCGATCAAGACGAGCGCCCGGATCGACACCCCCGCCCCGCTCTCGACGATCAAGGCCGGCGACACGGCCATCGGCGGCGTGGCCTGGGCCCAGCACCGCGGCATCGGCAAGGTCGAGGTCAAGATCGACGACGGCCAGTGGCAGGAGACCAAGCTCGGCCCCGACGTCGGTCTCGACTACTGGCGCCAGTGGTACTTCCCCTGGAAGGCCGAGACCGGCCTGCACCGCCTTGCCGTCCGCGCCACCGACCGGGACGGCAAGGTCCAGACCGCCGACCGCGCCACCCCCTTCCCCAACGGCTCCAGCGGCATCCAGGAGGTCGTGGTGACGGTTGCCTGACGAGATTGCCTGCAAACACAACCAATCCACACCCGCCTGGACAACGAACCACTGGTGATCGTGCAGGAAGACCGCACACGAGAACTTCACCCGGCTCGACGCAGAGCCACCCACAACGCCACGCACCACACCAAGGAGTGACTGACATGAAGACCATGAAGACCCGCACCACCCTCGTCGCCCTGGCACTCGCCCTGCCCCTGAGCCTCGCGGCCTGTGGCAGCTCGAGCACCGACACGACGACCGCTGCTCCCGCCGCCGGCGGCGCCGCCACCTCGGCCGCCCCGATGCCTTCCGAGACGATGAGCTCGGACGCGACCTCGTCGGCCGCGATGGACCCGACCTCGATGGTCTTCGGTGAGGCCTGCGCGGCCGTGCCGAAGGACGGCAAGGGCTCCTTCAACGGGATGGCCACCGACCCGGTCGCCACCGCCGCGAGCAACAACCCGCTGCTTTCCACCCTCGTCACCGCGGTCAAGGCCGCCGGTCTCGTCGACACCCTGAACTCGGCCCCCGAGATCACCGTCTTCGCGCCCACCAACGACGCCTTCGCCAAGATCCCCGAGGCCGACCTCAAGAAGGTCCTCGCCGACAAGCCGACCCTGACGAAGATCCTCACGAACCACGTCATCGCGGGCAAGCTCTCCCCGGACCAGCTCGCTGGCACCCACAAGACGCTCGCCGGCACCGACATCACCGTCGAGGGCTCGGGCGAGAAGTTCACCGTCGGCAAGGACAAGGCCAACGTGCTCTGCGGCAACGTCCCCACCGCCAACGCCACCGTCTACATCATCGACTCTGTCCTGATGCCCTGACGGTGACCTGACCGAATCCGACACAATGGTCCCCATGACGCGCTTCTCCGTGGTCCCCTCCGGCGACTCCTCGCCGGAGGAGGGCCACGGCGTGGCCGGATCTGGGGGCCAGGGTGGCCCCGCCGCCCTGGCCGCACTGCTCCAACGTGCGGCCAGCGGCGACGAGACCGCCTTCGCCGAGCTGTATGACGCGGTCTCACCGCGGCTCTACGGCCTGGTCCGCCGGGTCGTCCGCGACCCGGCGCAGTCGGAGGAGGTCACCCAGGAGGTGTTCCTCGAGATCTGGCGCTTCAGCGCCCGGTTCGACCCGGACAAGGGCAGCGCCCTCTCCTGGATGATGACCATCGCCCACCGCAAGGCCGTCGACCGGGTCCGCTCGGCCGAGGCCGCCCGGGGACGCGACGCCAACTACGGCGCCGCGACCCAGGACGTGACCCACGACTCCACCTCGGAGGCCGTCGTCGAGCGGCTCGACGCGGAGCGGGTGCACCGGGCACTCGAGACCCTGACGGACGCCCAGCGCGGAGCGCTGGAGCTGGCCTATCTCGGGGGATACACCCATACGGAAGTGGCAGCCATGCTCGGATTACCACTGGGAACCGCGAAGACGCGGATCCGTGACGGACTGATACGACTGAGAGACACGTTGGGGGTGACCTCATGAGCGATGACATCCACGCCCTGTCGGGCCCGTACTCCGTGAATGCGGTGGACGACGTCGAGCGGGCCCGCTTCGAGCGGCACCTGGCCCACTGCCCTGCCTGCCAGGCAGAGGTGGACAGCCTCGTCGCGACGGCGACGCTGCTCACGACGACGACCGAGATGGCTCCCCCCGCCTCGCTGCGGGCTCGGGTGCTGGCCGACATCAAGACGGTCCGGCCGCTCGCGCCGATCATCGCGGCCGACGCGACGACCGGCGACACCACCGACACCGACACCGACACCGACAACACGACGTCGCGGCCGCCTGCGGAGACCGTCGCCGAGCCGGTCCAGCTGCACACGCGCCGCCGCTCGCGGTGGAACGGCCTCGTGGCCGCCGCCGCTGCTGCTGTGCTCGCGATCGGCGGTTTCACGGCCTGGAAGGCGATCGACCAGCCGCAGACGATGGCCGACCAGGTGCTGGCCGCCGCCGACGCGACGAAGATCGAGGAGCCGGTGGCCGGGGGCGGCACGGCCACGGTCGTGCGCTCTGCCTCACTGAAGAAGGCCGTCCTCGTCGCCTCCGACCTGCCGGCGACGGCTGCCGGCACGGTGCGGCAGCTGTGGCTCAAGGACGCCAACGGCACGTTCGTCTCGGCCGGCCTCATGCCCGGGGACGGTGACCAGATCGTCGTGCTCGACGGGGACGCCAGCCAGGCCCAGGGTGCCGGCATCACGGTCGAGCCGGCCGGTGGGTCGCCGCAGCCGACGACCGAGCCGGTCGCGCTCTTCGCCTTCGCCTGACCCTCGCAGCCCGCTGCGACCGAGCGCCCCGTCCCACACCACGTGGGGCGGGGCGCTCGTCTGTCGCGACTTCCCGACGCTGCTCTTGCGCTACCGCAGTTAGTGCGCCTATCGTCGGGCCATGGGACCTGACGCACCTCCCCCAGCACACGCGGCGATCCGGGCCGCGATCGAGGCGGCCACCGCTGCCCTGGCCGGAGCAGACCCAGCCCGTCCCAGCGAGGCGCTGCCCCTGCTGCGCACCGCCCAGGAGCAGGTGACGGCCGCGATCGACGAGTCGATGGCAGCCGTGCTGCTCACCGACGGGGGCACGATCCGCACGACGGGTGCGCTCGCCGGCCTGTCCGAGAACGCCGTCGGCCCGCGCTTGGCCCGCACCCGCCTCCTCGCGGCCTACGGCTCGGACGCCGGCCGCGTCACGGCATCCGGTCTCGAGCGGGCCCGCTACGACCTCGAGGAGGGCCGACACCGCCAGGCCCCCGAGGGCGAGGCGCCGACCCCGCTCCGCTTCCGGGCCCGGCGCCGCCCCTGATCACCCCTGAGCCACCCATGAGCCACCACCCGCCCGCGACCGAAGGGAAACCACGATGACCGACGCGAACCTCACCCACGTCTACTTCCTGCTCGACCGGAGCGGCTCGATGGAGTCCATCCGCGACGACACCGAGGGTGGCTTCAACGCCTTCATCGACGAGCAGCGCGCCCAGCCCGGGCAGTGCCGGGTCACCCTCGCCCAGTTCGACGACGCCTACGAGGAGGTCTACCGCGACGTCCCGGTCGCCGACGTGCCGCGCCTCTCGTTGCGGCCGCGGGGCATGACCGCCCTGCTGGACTCCATCGGCCGCCTCGTCTCGGAGGCGGGCGCCCGGCTGGCCGCCCTCCCCGAGGAGCAGCGTCCCGGAGTCGTCGTCGTCGGGATCATGACGGACGGCCACGAGAACGCGTCCCGCGAGCTGACCCACGCGGCCGTCAAGTCGATGATCGAGCGGCAGAGCACGACCTACGGCTGGCAGTTCCTCTACATGGGTGCGGACCAGGACGCGATCGAGGTCGGCGCGAGCATCGGCGTCAGCGCGGCCCACTCGATGACCTACAGCCGGGGCCGGGTCGACGCGATGATGGGCGCGACGTCTCGCAACCTCGCCCGCACCCGTGCCGCGGTCGCGGCCGGTGCCTCGAGCCGCGACGCCGCCACGCTGCTGGCCTTCGACGACGACCAGCGCGCCTCGGTCACGGACTAGGGTCGACGCGACGTGCTGAGCGAGGACCGAGCCGGCGCCGTGGCGGACGCCTTCGACCTCGGTCCCGGTGCCCTACTCGACGGGCCTGCTGCCCGTGGCCAGCTCGGTCAGGTGTGGCAGATCACCACCGCCGACGGGCGGTTCGCCGTCTAGGAGTGGTTAGCCGGGGTCGACCCCGACGCGATCGAGGCCGACGCGGCCTTCGCGACCCGGGCCCGGGAGCACGGGGTCCGTACCCCGGAGGTCGTCCGGGGTGTGAGCGGGGACGTCGTCGTCGAGGTCGGCGGCCACCCGCTCCGGGTGTGGGAGTGGGTCGACCTCGGCTCCCGGACCCGTCGGCTCGACCCGTCAGCGGTCGGTGACCTCGTCGCGCGCCTGCACCGGTGTGCGCCAGCGAGCGACGAGCCGGTCGGATCCTGGTTCGCGGCCGGCTTCGGGCAGGAGTCGTGGCGGGCCCTCCACGAGCAGGTGGCCGCGCACGGGGCCCCCTTCGCCGAGGCCCTCGGTCGCCTGTTGCCCGACTTCGTCGCCGTCGAGTCCGTCATCGAGCCGCACCGCTCACCGATCCTCTGCCACCGCGACCTCTGGGCCGACAACGTGCTGCCCGACGAGACCGGCCGCCCGTGGGTGGTCGACTTCGAGAACCTCGGTCCCGCTGACCCGTCCCAGGAGCTGGCGATGGTGCTCTTCGAGTTCGGTGACGGCGACCCGTCCCGGGCCCGCGACCTGCACGGCGCCTACGTCGAGGCGGGCGGGCCGGGACGGGTGACCCGACGCGGCCACTTCACGATGCTCGTCGCGGCCCAGGCCCACATCGGCCAGCTCGCCTGCGCGCGCTGGGTCGGAGCGGTCGAGGACGAGCCCCGACGTGCCCTGCTGGCTGACTCGTTCGACGAGATCGTGCAGGACCCGGTGACGCTCGGCCGGATCGACGGCATCCTCGCCGCCCTGGGCTGAGGGCACGCCTGGCCAACAAGGGGTCGCGATCGCACTGTGCGGGCCCGCGCCCGGTGCGATCGTGACCCCGTCTTCGCTCAGGCGGTGGCGAGGCGCACGACGTCACCGACGACGACGACGGCCGGGGCCTCCACTCCCTGCGCCTCGGCGAGGTCCGCGATCGTCGCGACGGTCCCGATCGTGGTTCGCTGCGTCGGGGAGAAGCCACGCTCGATGATGGCGACCGGGCACTCGGGGTCCCGGCCGTGCGCGACGAGCAGCTCGGCCGTGCGACGCAGCGCGGTGACGCCCATGAGCAGGACCAGCGTGTGGTCCCCGCCGGTGGGCAGCACCGGGATGTCCTCGTGGCCCGTCACGACGGTGAAGCCGCGAGCGACCCCTCGGTGGGTGACCGGGATGCCGGCCGCGGCCGGGACGGCGATCGCGCTCGTCACGCCGGGGACGACCTCGACCGAGATGCCGTGCGCCTCGCAGGCCTGCCGCTCCTCGCCACCCCGGCCGAGCACGTAGGGGTCGCCGCCCTTGAGACGCACGACCCCGAGGCCGCGCTGCGCCTCCTCGACGAGGATCGCGTTGATCCGGTCCTGCGTCACGGGGTGGTGGCCGGGCGTCTTGCCGACGTCGATGACGCGCACCGACTCGGGCAGCCGGCCCAGCACCGACCTCGGCGCGAGCCGGTCGACGACGACGACGTCCGCCGCGGCGAGCAGCTCGTGACCGCGAGCGGTGAGCAGCCCGTCGATCCCCGGCCCGCCCCCGACGAGGGCGACCCATCCCACCCCGCCGCGCGGTCGGGTGCGGCGCAGGTCGAGGGCGCCGGCGCCGAGCGCCCGGGCCACCCCGTCGCGGACGGTGACAGCCAGCCCCGGGTCGCCGGCGGCATACGTCGCCACGGTGACCCGGCCGTCGGGAGTCGACACATCGGCCCGGGCGGGCACGCTGGCCGGGGTGCCGGCCGCGTCCGTCGCGTCGACGCACCAGGTGCGGGAGGCCTCCGAGTCCGCCCGCACCTGCGCGTCGATCGGGGCGTCCCCGGTGGCGGTGTGGACGAGCCACGCCCCGTCGAGGTCGGCCGGTCCGGCGTAGTCGCGGGCCCGCCAGGCGATCCGGCCCTCGAGCACGAGGTCGCGCAGGTCCTCGCACACCCACGGCGACACGATGCGGACGACAGCCCCCTCGGCGAGGAAGGACCGCACCCGGCGGGCCGTCACCGGGCCGCCACCGACCGCGACGACGAGGCGACCGGTCAGGTCCACGACGAGCGGCAGCGCCGACCTCGCCGGCGCCTGCGAGGTCAGAGCCTCCACGGCTCGACCCCCGCCGTCCCGACGGGCACCGGGGCGACGTCGTGGACCGTCGCGCCGACCATCCCGGCAGCGACGGTGCGCCCGTCGTGCGCGTCGATGAGCAGGAACGAGCCCCCTCGACGAGAGACCGCATAGGTCTCGACGGGCAGCGGCGCGGCCAGCCGGATGCTGACCCAGCCGATGTCGTTGAGGGACAGGTGGGTCGCTGGCACGGACTCGAGGCCGTCGAGGTCGAGCACCCCGTCGATCGTCCGCACGAGGGCCTGCACCGTGCGCGACCCGTGCTTGAGGAGCAGACGCTGTCCGGGCCGCAGCGGTCCGTCGGCCAGCCAGCAGACGACCGCGTCGACGTCGCGGGTCGGCACGGGTGCGTCTGCGACCGCCGCGATGACGTCGCCGCGGCTGATGTCGATCTCGTCGGCGAGGCGCAGCGTGACCGACTGCGGCGCGAAGGCCTCCGTCAGCTCCTGGTCGCCGAGGTCGATGCCGGTCACCGTCGTGCGCCGGCCGGACGGGAGGGCCACGACCTCGTCCCCGATCTGCACGACGCCCGAGGCGAGCTGGCCGGCATACCCCCGGTAGTCGCGGTGCACGGCGTCGCGGGCCGCGCCCTGGGGCCGGATGACGAGCTGGACCGGCATCCGGAAGGCCTCGTGCGTCGGGTCGTCGGAGGAGGGAATCGCCTCGAGCAGCTCGAGCAGGCTCGGGCCGTCGTACCAGGGCGTGCGCGTCGACCGCTCCGCGATGTTGTCGCCATCGAGCGCCGAGACCGGGACGACGAGCGCGTCCTGCACGCCGAGGTCGGTCGCGAGCTCACGCACCTGGGCCTCGACGCGGTCGAAGACCTCCTCGGAGAAGTCGACGAGGTCGATCTTGTTGACCGCGACGACGACGTGCGGCACCCGCAGCAGGGCGGTCACGGCGAGGTGTCGGCGGGTCTGCTCGAGCACCCCCTTGCGCGCGTCGACGAGGAGGACGACGACGTCGGCGGTCGAGCTGCCGGTGACCGTGTTGCGGGTGTACTGCACGTGGCCCGGGCAGTCCGCGAGGACGAACGAGCGAGTGGCCGTCGCGAAGTAGCGGTAGGCGACGTCGATGGTGATGCCCTGCTCGCGCTCGGCCCGCAGCCCGTCGGTGAGCAGCGCGAGGTCGGCGCCGGTGAGGCCCCGGTCACGGCTGACCCGCTCGACGGCCGCGAGCTGGTCGGAGAGCACCGACTTCGTGTCGTGGAGCAGCCGCCCGACGAGGGTCGACTTGCCGTCGTCGACGGAGCCGGCGGTGGCGAGCCGGAGCAGGGTGCTCGTGCCGGGGTGTGCGGGTAGCGCGGTCTGCGTGGGCATGTCAGAAGTACCCTTCCTTCTTGCGGTCCTCCATGGCGGCCTCCGAGATGCGGTCGTCGGCCCTCGTGGCGCCGCGCTCCGTCACGGTGGAGGCGGCCACCTCGAGGACGACCTCGGCGTTGGTCAGGGCGGGCGACTCGACCGCGCCGGTGCAAGACATGTCACCGACGGTGCGGTAGCGCACGAGGCGCGTCTCGACCGTCTCCCCGGGGCGCGGCCGGGAGGCCGGGCCGACGGCGAGCAGCATCCCGTCCCGCAGGAAGACCTCGCGCTCGTGGGCGTAGTAGAGCGGTGCGAGCGGGATGTCCTCCCGGGCGATGTAGCGCCACACGTCGAGCTCGGTCCAGTTGCTGATCGGGAAGACGCGGACGTGCTCGCCGGGACGGTGCCTGGGGTTGAAGAGGTTCCACAGCTCCGGCCGCTGGTTCTTCGGGTCCCACTGGCCGAACTCGTCACGGAGACTGACGATCCGCTCCTTGGCACGCGCCTTCTCCTCGTCGCGCCGACCGCCGCCGAAGAGCCCGTCGAAGCGGTGCTCGGCGATCGCGTCGAGCAGTGGCTGGGTCTGGAGCGGGTTGCGCGTGCCGTCGGCACGCTCGCGCAGCCGACCGTCGTCGATGTAGTCCTGCACCCTCGCGACCTCGATGCGCAGCCCGAGCCGCGCGACGGTCTCGTCACGGTAGTCGAGGACCTCGGGGAAGTTGTGACCCGTGTCGACGTGCAGCACGGGGAAGGGGATCGGCGCCGGCCAGAAGGCCTTGGCGGCGAGGTGGAGCATGACGACGGAGTCCTTGCCGCCGCTGAAGAGCAGGGCCGGGCGCTCGAGCTCGGCGGCCATCTCGCGGATGACGAGGATCGCCTCGGACTCCAGGGCGTCGAGCTGACTCAGCCGACGGTATGCCGCTGAGCCGGATGCCCCGTCCGGGATCCCTTGCGCACCAGGGTCCTTCACTGTCGTCAGGGCAGCAGTCACGATGTCGTCCGTCCGGTCGGGAAGCGTGGTGGTCATGCGTGGAGCCCGCACTCGGTCTTGGTGAAGCCGGCCCAGCGGCCGGCCCGGGGGTCCTCACCCGGAGCGACCCGACGAGTGCACGGCTCGCAGCCGATCGACGGGTATCCATCGGAGAGAAGGGAGTTGACCTCGACATGGTGCTCGGCGGCATACGCCATGACCTCGTCGAGGGTCCACGCCGCGAGGGGGTTGATCTTGACGAGACCGTTCTTTGCGTCCCAGGTCACGAGAGGGGTGTCGGCACGGGTCGGCCCCTCGTCGCGCCGCACACCGGTGACCCAGGCCTCGTAGGTGGGCAGGGTCCGGGCGAGCGGCTCGACCTTGCGCAGCTGGCAGCACAGCGCCGGGTCACGGTCGTGGAGGCGGGCGCCGTACTGCTCGTCCTGCTCGGCGACGGTGAGCTCGGGCAGCACGTCGACCACGGTGATGGGCAGGTCCTGGGCGACGATGTCGCGGGTCACGAGGGTGTCGGAGAAGTGGTATCCGGTGTCGAGGAAGAGGACGTCGACGCCGGGGGCGAACCGCGAGACGACGTGGGGCAGCACGGCGTCGGCCATCGAGCAGGCCACCGCGAGGGTGCCGTCGAAGTGGTGGGCCGCCCAGCTCGCCACCTCGTCGGCCGAGGGCTGGCGACGGGGGTCGGCGGCGACCGTGGCCGCGAAGTCCGCGACGAGGGCTTTGAGCTCGGCCTCGCTGCGACGACGGCGCGGCACGGTCGGCGCGGTCAGCGGGACGGCGCTCACTGCAGGGCCCCCTCGTCGGCGCGGCGGGTCCACGACGAGAAGGTCTCGCCGGTCTCGCGCCGGGACAGGAAGGTCCGCACGACGCGCTCGACGTAGTCGGGCAGGTCGTCGGCCGTGACCTTGAGGCCGCGGACGGTGCGGCCGAGGCCGGCCTCCTCTCGGTCCTCGGAGGCGAGACCACCGCCGAGGTGCACCTGGAAGCCGGGCACCTGCTCGGTGCCTGTCGGTGTGTCGATCGTGACGAGCTGACCCTTGAGCCCGATGTCGGCGACCTGGATCCGGGCGCACGAGTTGGGGCACCCGTTGACGTTCAGGCTGATCGGGGTGTCGAGCTGGGGGGCGACGTCGACGAGGCGCTCCTCGAGCGCGGCGATCGTCGTGGCCGCGGTCGCCTTGGTCTCGACGATGGCGAGCTTGCAGAACTCGATGCCGGTGCACGCCATCGTGTGCCGGCGGAAAGGGCTCGGACGGGTCGTCAGGCCGAGCTGCTCGAGCTCGGCGACGACGCCGTCGACCCGGCCACCGGGCACGTCGAGCAGGACGAGCTTCTGGTGGGGCGTGAGGCGCAGGCGGTCGGAGCCGACCGAGTCCATCACCGCCGCGAGACCGGCGAGCACGTCGCCGCTGATCCGGCCGACGGTCGGGGCCGCACCGATGTAGTGGTTGCCGTCCCGCTGCTCGTGGACACCGACGTGGTCCCCGGGACCACTGGCCGGCGCGGGAGGAGGTCCGTCGGGGAGGGCACGGCCGAGGTACTCCTGCTCGAGCACCTGCCGGAACTTCTCGGGCCCCCACTCGGCGAGCAGGAACTTGAGCCGGGCCTTGTTGCGCAGTCGCCGGTAGCCATAGTCGCGGAAGACCCGGATGACGCCGTGCCAGACCTCGGCGGCCTCCTCCGGGCGGACGAAGACCCCGACCCGCTCGGCGAGCCGCGGCGCGGTGGACAGTCCCCCACCGACCCAGAGGTCGTAACCGACGCCGAGCTCGGGGTGGACGACCCCGACGAGCGAGATGTCGTTGATCTCGTGCACGACGTCGAGGCTGGGGTGACCCGTGATGGCGGACTTGAACTTGCGGGGCAGGTTGGCCAGCTCGGGGTCCCCGACGTAGCGCTGGAGGATCTCGTCGATGACGGGGGTCGGGTCGATCAGCTCGTCGCGGGCGACGCCGGCGAGCGGGCTGCCGAGGATGACCCGCGGGGTGTCGCCGCAGGCCTCCGTCGTCTGCAGGCCGACCGCCTCGAGGCGACGCCAGATCTCGGGGACGTCCTCGACGCGGATCCAGTGGAACTGGATGTTCTGCCGGTCGCTGATGTCGGCGGTGCCGCGGGCGAACTCCCGGCTGATGTCGGCCAGGGTTCGCAGCTGGCGGAGGCTGAGCGCGCCGCCGTCGAGCCGCACGCGGAGCATGAAGAACTCGTCGGAGAGCTCGGTGTCGTCGAACTGCGCGGTGCGCCCGCCGTCGATCCCCGGACGGCGCTGCGTGTAGAGACCCCACCACCGGAACCGGCCGGAGAGGTCCTCGGGCGGGATCGAGGCGAAGCCCTCGACGGCATACACCTGCTCGATCCGCTCACGGACGTTGAGACCGCCGTCCTGCTGCTTCCACGCCTCGTTGGCGTTGAGCGCCTCGGTGCCATCGACCTTCCACTGGCCGTTCGGGCGCCCGCCCCGGGGCGGGCGGGTCGTCGGCTGAGTAGGAGACGGCGACGACTGGGTGGTGGTCATGTAATCGAATGTATAACTAGCGCTTATCTCAGTCATACGCGGGTCCGGCATCCGGGACATCCCCAGCGGATCGGTGGGAGTTCCGGCCGCACCGGAGGATCGGAAGCCGGCGGGTGCCGGTCCCGTCATCTTCCCGTCATGTTCGGGTCGTGATGGTCCGGCTTTGTCCGCTCTTGCACGCGCACCTTAATGGCAGATGTACGCAACCTCACCCGTTGCCATGAGTTTGGTGGTCAACTGGATCGGGTTTCGGGGCAGGAGGGGGATGGTCATGGCAATGGTGCTCGTGGTCGACGACGAGGAGCGGATCCGGGGTCTGCTGAGCAGGTCGCTGTCCTCCGAGGGGCACTCCGTCGTGTCCGCCCCGAGCGCCACGGTGGCCCTCGACCGCCTCGAGCGCCATGCCATCGACCTCGTCCTGCTCGACCTCGTCATGCCCGGTGGCAACGGGCTGTCGGTGCTGCGGGCGATGGCTGAGCGGCGCGACGAGACTCCCGTCATCGTCCTGTCCGGCGTCACCGACGTGGCCACCCGCGTGCAGGCCCTCGACCAGGGCGCGGTCGACGTCGTCGCGAAGCCGTTCAGCCTCACCGAGCTGCTGGCCCGGGTGCGGCGCAACGTCGGAGCGAGCCGGCCCGCCGCGGAGGAGCACGTCCTCGACGTCGGTGACCTGCACCTCGACCTCGACCGTCGGCGTGCGACCCGCCACGGGGTCAGCGTCAGCCTCACCGAGCGGGAGTTCGCCCTGCTCGCCCACCTGATGCGCCGTCGGGGTCAGGTCTGCACCCGGGAGGAGCTGTTGCACGACGTGTGGCACCTCGACTTCGACCCCGGCAGCAACGTCGTGGAAGTGTGCGTCGGTCGGCTCCGCAACAAGCTCGGCCCGGACATCCCGATCGAGACCGTGCGCCGGGTCGGCTACTGCCTCTTCGAGGACTGAGCCGTGCACCGGCAGCGCTGGTTCGTCGTCTGGCTCGTCGTCGCGCCCCTGTGCTGCGCCGCGATGTGGCTGTGGCCCGGGTCCGAGACCGTGCCCTACCACCTGGCCTGCGCCACCTTCGCGCTCTGCTACGGCCTCGAGCACTGGAGCCGACGCGCGACTCTCCTCAGCCTGGCGGCCTTCACGATCGCGACCGGGTCGATCCTGGCCACGCGGGCCGCCCAGGACGTCATCGACTGGCAGGAGACCTCGGAGATCCCGCTCATGCTCCTGCTCATGCTCCTCATGGTGTGGCACGTGCGCCGGCGCAACCGGGCCGTCGACGCCGTCACCGTCCTCGCCGAGCGAGAGCGGTCCGAGGCCGAGGCCCGCGAGCTGCTCACCCAGCGCACGTCGCACGAGATGCGCTCACCACTGACCATCGCGCGCGGCTACCTCGAGATGGTCATGGCCCGTGACCCCGAGGGCATCGCCGACCTGCGGATCATCGACGACGAGCTGGCCCGCCTCAGCCGGGTGTGCGAGCGGCTCGTGCGGAGCATGCGCGTGCAGGGTGACTTCGAGCTCTCCACCCTCGACCTCGACGCCGTCCTCGCCCAGACCGTCCTGCGCTGGGGCGCCGTCGCCGACCGGGACTGGCGCGACGACGGGGGCGGGGCGACGCTCACCGGCTCGCCGGAGCGGCTCGTGGCGTGCCTCGACACGCTCGTCGAGAACGCCCTGCGCTACACGAGCGAGGGCGACGTCATCTCGCTCTACGCCCGGACGGAGGCCTCGGGCCACGTCGTCATCGGCGTGGCGGACTCCGGTCGCGGCTTCAGTCCGGAGATGCTGCGCGCCGCCGCTGTGCAGGGGGTGGAGTCCGGCCTCGACGGGGTGCGCGACGACCTGTCCCAGACCGGCCTCGGCCTCTCTCTCGTCCGTGACGTCACGGCCCGGCGCGGTGGGTGGGTGCGCCTCGGGGTGTCGCCGGACGGAGGCGCCGATGTGTCCCTCGTCGTCCCGCTCAACGAGGTGAACCCGTCTCTGCCGCAATCGGGCCCGGGCGTGCTGGCCGCGCCGGACCCGGTGGTGGCCCTGGGCCTCAGGGCGCCTTCACGGTGAGCACGTCGCAGGGCGCGTCGAGCAGGATCTGCTGCGCGGTGCTCCCGGTGATGAGCTTGCCGAGGGGCGAGCGGCGCCTCAGCCCGATGACGACGAGGTCAGCGCGGCTCGGGCGAGATCCCCCGGGTGCCCTGAGTCGCTCAGGCCCAGCGCAGGTGCAACCGCTGGCCCGGCCGCAGCTGGGCGGCCAGCCCCAGGTCCGCCGCGCACACGACGGCGACCACCGGGTAGCCGCCGGTGACCGGGTGGTCGGCGAGGAAGAGCACGGGCTCACCTGAGGGCGGCACCTGGATGGCCCCGGTGACCAGGCCCTCGGTCGGGAGCTCGCGCCCCGCGTGGGCGGCGGTGCGCTCGACCCGGCCTCCCTGCAGCCGGATCCCGACCCGGTTGCTCCGGTCCGAGACCGTCCAAGGCTGCCGCTCGATCGCCCCGAGGTCCGCGAACCAGTCGCTCCTCGGCCCGGGGAGCACCTGGAGCGTCGGCTCCTCGGCGAGCTCGGTGGTCGGCGCGACCTCCACGTCGGGGAAGGTGCTCGGCGCCGGTCCGACCGGCAGCAGGTCACCGTCGTCGACGACGGGCGGGCCGATCCCGGCGAGCACGTCGCGCGACCGGGAGCCGAGCACCGCGGGCACGTCGACCCCACCGCGGACCGAGAGGTAGGTGCGCAGGCCGCGCGCGGGCCGGGCGAGCTCGAGCGTCCGACCGTCCGCGAGCACGAAGGGCGCGGCGTGCGGCACGGGCGCCCCGCCGACGCGCCCGTCGGCGCGGGCGCCCGTGAGGGCGAGCACGACGTCACCGCGGGCCCGCACGGAGAGGCCACCGAGCAGGACCTCGAGCGCCGCTGGCCCCGGCGCCTGACCGACGAGTCGAGATCCGAGGGCGTATGCCGTGACGTCGGCGGCGCCCGACCGGCCCACTCCCGCGTCGCCGAGGCCGACGCGGCCGAGGTCCTCGACGAGGGTGAGCGGACCGCATCGCACCACCTCGAGCGCCGCGCCCCGAGGCGTCCGTCCCTCAACCGGCGCCGGGGTCGCAGTGGGGTCCGGCTCTGGCTCGAGGTCGGGGCCGGCGTCGACGAAGTGCACGACGTCGCCCGGCGCGAAGAGGGCCGGCGGGTCGCGGTCGACGTCCCAGACCCGGGCCGCAGTGCGCCCGATGAGCTGCCAGCCCCCGGGTGAAGCACTCGGGTAGACCGCGC
This sequence comes from Terracoccus sp., assembly GCA_039928615.1. Taxonomy (GTDB): domain Bacteria; phylum Actinomycetota; class Actinomycetes; order Actinomycetales; family Dermatophilaceae; genus JBDSSS01. The sequence goes on from JBDSSS010000183.1 coordinate 29,820, forward strand.
TGAAGCCGGCGGCGAGGGCGACCGAACCGGCGGGGACCGCCGTCCGCGGGTCGTCCCGACGGGGCACGGTCAGGCGCGGGTCGCCGTCGACGAGGTAGGCGAAGCCGGGCGCGAAGCCGCCGAAGCCGACCCGCCACGGGCGTGCGACGTGGGCCGCGACGACCTCCTCGCGGGAGAGCCCGGTCGACGCGGCGACCGCGTCGAGGTCAGGCCCGTCGTAGCTCACCCGGATCTCGGTGACGCGGGCGCCTGCCGCGCCGGATCCTCCGGCCACCGCCTCGGCGAGCCGCAGCAGGGCGGCGCCGGCCGTCGCCGGATCGACGCCCGCCGCGAGGTGGACGAGCACGGTCCGCGCGCCGACGACGAGATCATCGACCCCGTGTCCACCCCGCCGCTGGATCGCCACCCGCAGCGCAACGGCCTCGTCGGTGTCGCCGACCTCGAGCAGCAGCGCACGGTCGCCGTAGAGGCGCAGCCGGGGACGGCTCGTCACGCGAAGGCGGCGACCTGGACGCCGGCGTCGAGCAGGGCCCGGCGGGTCGCCCGAGCCATCGCCACCGCACCGGGGCTGTCGCCGTGGAGGCAGACGGACCGCGCCCGGACCACCACGTCGGTGCCGTCGACGGAGCACACCACTCCCTCGGTGGCGAGCCGGACGACGCGGGCGGCCACCTGGTCCGGGTCGGTGAGCAGGGCCCCGGGTTCGGAGCGAGGCACGAGCCGGCCGTCGGCGGTGTAACCGCGGTCGGCGAAGGCCTCGGTCACCGTCGTCAGGCCGGCCTGCTCCGCGAGCCGCAGCACGGCACTGCCCGGGAGCCCGAGGACCGGCAGGTCCTCGCCGGCCGCGACGACCGCCGCGACGACCGCCGCGGCCTGCTGCTCGTGGTGGACGACGGCGTTGTAGAGGGCGCCGTGCGGCTTGACGTAGGACACCCGGGTGCCCTCGGCTGCGGCGAGGGCCCGGAGCGCGCCGACCTGGTAGAGCACGTCGGCCTCGAGGTCGTCGGGGGCGACGTCGAGGAAGCGACGGCCGAAGCCAGCGAGGTCGCGGTAGCCGACCTGAGCCCCGACAGCGACACCGCGCTGCGCGGCATACGCACACGTCCGGCGGATCGTCGTCGGGTCGCCGGCGTGGAAGCCGCAGGCGACGTTGGCGCTCGTCACGAGGTCGAGGACCGCCGCGTCGTCGCCGAGGCGCCAGGCACCGAAGGACTCGCCGACGTCGGCGTTGAGGTCGATGCGCATGGCCCGATCCTCCCGCAGGGGCGGCAGGGACTCCACCCCCCGACTCGGCGACCCGGCCGCGTGGCAGGCTGCGTCCATGACGTCCGTTACCTCGCAGGAGCAGGTCGAGGCCGCCCTGGCCCGGATGGACGAGGTCGACGACCTCGTCCGGTCGGTGTGCACGCGCAGCGACACGGCGCTCGACACGGCGCGTGAGCTGGATCGCGAGCGCCGCGAGGGCACGGTGCGCGGCCCGCTCCACGGGCGCCCGGTCCTGGTCAAGGACAACATCGACACGACCGACCTGCCGACGACGGCCGGTTCGCTCGCGCTGGCAGCCCTGCCCCACCCCACCCGGGACGCGACGCTCGTGGCCCGGCTCCGCGCGGCCGGGATGGTCCTGATCGGCAAGACCAACCTCAGCGAGTGGGCCAACATCCGCGACGAGAGCTCGACGTCGGGGTGGAGCGCCTACGGGGGCCTCACCCGCAACCCCCATGCCCTCAACCGCTCGGCGGGCGGCTCCAGCTCCGGAAGCGGCGCGGCTGTCGCCGTCGGGATCAGCCCGTTCGCCGTGGGCACCGAGACCGACGGCTCGATCTCGTGCCCCGCCGCTTTCACCGGGTGCGTCGGCCTCAAGCCCACCGTGGGCCTGGTCCCCACCGACGGCGTCGTCCCGATCTCCCGCTCGCAGGACGCGCCGGGACCGATGACCCGGAGCGTGCGCGACGCCGCGGCCCTGCTCGACGTGCTCGCGGACACCGGCACCCGGCACGCTTCGGCGGCGGTCGACGGGCGTCTGGCCGGCAAGCGGATCGGCGTCCCCCGGCGCGACTTCTGGGGCGACAGCAGCCACGCCGACGACCGCGCCGAGCACGCCCTCCGGGTGCTCGCCGCCCAGGGCGCGACGATCGTCGACCACACCGACCTCGACTCGCTCACCGGCTTCGACTGGGAGGACGAGCTGACCGTGCTGCTCGCCGAGCTGCGTGCGGGCCTCTCGCAGTACCTGGCCGGTCGACACGGCGACGGCCCCCGCACCCTCGAGGACGTCGTCGCCTTCAACCTCGCCCACGCCGACGTCGAGCTCGCGCACTTCGGGCAGTCCCTCTTCGACAAGGCCCTCGCGGGCCCCGACGTCGACAGCGCGGAGTATGCCGCGGCGCGGGCCCGGTGCCTCGCCCACGCCCGCGACGACGGGATCGACGCCGTGCTGGCGGCCCACGGGCTCGACGCCCTCGTCACCCCGTCCTTCACCCCGGCATTCCCCATCGACCTGGTCAACGCCGAGGCGAACAGCGGCGGGTGCAGCGGGCCGACCGCGATCGCCGGCTACCCCCTGCTCACCGTGCCCTCCGGGATGGCAGCCGGGCTGCCGGTCGCCGTGAGCTTCTGGGGAGCGGCCGGCGCGGAGGCGACGCTCCTCGAGATCGGCCACGGCTACGAGCGCGCCCGCGACCTCGACACCGGTCCGATGCCGGAACCCGCGCTCGCCCCCTTCGTCTGAGGTCCGCTGCTCGCGGCATACCCACGGGTGAACGTGCCCCTCGACCAGCCCGTCGAGTGCCCAGTCTCCTGCGGGGTCAGGCGTTCGTGAAGACGGAGTCGAGGGTGGGGATCCGCTCGCGGTAGCCGGCGAGCAGCTGCCGCGCCACCGTCACCGAGTCGACGAGGGGATGGAGTGCGAAGGCCTCGACGGCCCGGCTCTCCGACCGCTCGAGCACCGCGGCGATGATGAGCTCGTCGACGGCCTTGACCTGCTGGGCGAGGCCGAGCGCGTGGCCGGGGAGCGGGGTGACCGGTCGCGGCACCGGGCCGGCGGCGTCGACGTGGCAGGGCACCTCGACGACGGCGTCTGCCGGCAGGCCCAGGACGGTCGCGCCGTTGCGGACGTTGAGGATCGCCGTCGACGGCTCGTCGCGCGCGATCGCAGCCATCAGGGCGAGGGCCACGCCCTCGTAGCCGCCGCCCTCGACGTCGGCCTCGGCGCGCTCCCCGTCCTCGTCACGGGTCTCCTGCATGTAGGTCGCGTTGCGCTCGCGCCGCACGCGGTCCCAGCCCGCCCACGCCGCGTCGGGCGAGTCGCCTACGGCCGCATAGAAGTCCGTCTGCTGCGTGAGCAGGTACTCACCGCGTGTCTCCGGAGCGGAGGTGATCGACGCGATCGCATCACGCGTGAAGTAGTAGTAGTAGAGGTACTCGTTGGGCACCGACCCCAACGTCTGGAGCCAGTCGGTGCCGAAGAGGTGCCCCTCCTCGACGCCCGCGAGCGCGGCCGTGTCCTCGAGCAGGTCGGGCAGCAGGTTACGCCCGTCGCGGTGCAGCCCCTGGAGCCAGCCGAGGTGGTTGAGGCCGGCATAGTCGATCTCGACGTCGGCGAGGGACAGGCCGAGGGCTCCGGCCGCGCGGGTGGCGAGGCCGAGCGGGGAGTCGCAGATCCCGACGACCCGGTCACCGAGGACGGTCTGCATCGCCTGGGTCACCATGCCGGCCGGGTTGGTGAAGTTGATGACCCACGCGTCGGGCGCGACGGCGCGGACCCGGTGGGCGACGTCGAGGGCGACCGGGACGGTGCGCAGGCCGTAGGCGACGCCACCGGGCCCGGTCGTCTCCTGGCCGAGCACGCCGAGGTCGAGGGCGACTCGCTCATCCGCCGTGCGGCCGTCGAGGCCGCCGACCCGCATCGCCGAGAAGACGAAGTCGGCGCCGGTCAGTGCCTCGTCGAGCCGCCTCGTCGTGCGCACCGTGGGTGGGTCGACAGCGCCGGCGGGCCGGCGCGCGGCCTGCTGGGCGAGGACGCGCTCGATCACGGCGAGCCGCGCCGGGTCGGTGTCGTGCAGGACGACCTCGGTCACCCGCCGGTCGGCCGTGTCGCCGAGCAGGGCGCCGTGCACGAGGGGGACCCGGAAGCCGCCCCCGCCGAGGATCGTCAGCTGCATCCGCGCTCCATGCCCCGACGCTACCGCGCCCCGTGCCACACACGACGTGCCACGCGGACCCGGCGATGTCCGAGACCTGCAGCCCTCGGTGCGAGACGATGGAGGGGATGCCGACCCATGCCTTCGATCCCCTCGCGGCCCGGCGCTCCGACGCCGCACCCGACTTCGACCTGCTCGTGTCGGGGACGGTCTTCCTCGACATGATCTTCGCCGGCCTGCCGACACCCCCCTCGGCGGGCACCGAGGTCTGGGCCGACGGCCTCGCCTCGTGCCCGGGCGGCATCGCCAACCTCGCCGTCGCCGCCCGTCGGCTCGGCCTGCGCACCTCGCTCGCCGCCGCCTTCAGCGACGACGACTACGGCGACTTCTGCTGGCGCACGCTGTCCGAGCAGGAGGGCATCGATCTCGGTCGCAGCCGCCGGTTCGCCGACTGGCACAGCCCGGTCACCGTCTCGATGTCGGTCGACCACGACCGGAGCATGGTCTCGCACGGCCACCCGGCGCCGGTCGGCGCCAACGAGCTGATCGGCGTGCCGCCCTCGACCCGGGCCGTCGTGGCCGACCTCGGGGACGACGACGCCTTCGGCTCGTCCGGCCCGACCTGGGTCGACCGGGCGCGGGCAGACGGCGCCCTCGTCTTCGCCGACGTCGGCTGGGACCCCGACGAGGCATGGTCCGACGCGGTGCTCGACCGCCTCGACCGGTGCGACGTCTTCATGCCCAACGCCGTCGAGGCGATGGGCTACACGAGGAAGCGGACGACGCTCGAGGCCCTCTACGCCCTCGCCGACCGGGTGCCCGTCGCCGTCGTCACCGACGGGCCGAACGGGGCGATCGGGATCGACGCGCGCACCGGTGAGGAGGCCCGGGTGCCCGCGCTCCGGGTCCGCGAGGTCGACCCCACCGGCGCGGGGGACGTCTTCGGGGCCGCCCTGCTCGTCGGCACCCTCTCCGAGTGGCCCCTCGAGCAGCGGCTGACCTTCGCCACCCTGTGTGCCGGCCTCGCCCTCCAGCAGTACGGCGGCTCGCTCGCCGCCCCCGGCTGGGGCGACGTCGCCGACTGGTGGACCGCCCTCGCTGCCGACCCCCGCGACGACGCCTACCACCGCTCGCTGCGGCGCCGCTTCCGCTTCCTCGACGAGATCGTGCCCGAGGTGCCGGTGCTCGCCTGTCGCCGGGCCACCGCGACGATCGCCCGTCGCGCCGACGTCCACGACCTGCGCTGAGTCCGCTCGCGCCGGGTCAGCCCATCGACGCGTCGAGGAAGGCCGCGGTCCGCCGGATCGACAGCGGCCACTGCGACGTGAAGGTATGCCGCTGGCCCGGGTAGGTGTAGGACGTCACGTCCGCCCCCGCTCCCTTGAGCGCGGCCACCGTCTCGGTGGTCCAGGCGATCGGGCACTCCTCGTCGGCGGTGCCGTGGTGGATGAGCACCGGCTCGGCGACCCGGGCGAAGTAGCTCCGGGGGCTGGCGGCCGCCCAGGCCTTCGGCGCGGCCTCGGGGGTGCCGATGCGGGCGATGACGGCCGCGGCCGTGCCCGAGCGGTCGTCGTCACCGCGCACCCAGCGGTTGAAGTTGTCGACGGCGTCCGAGCTCACGGGTGCGTAGGCCACCCCCGCCCGGAAGAGGCCGGGCCGCACGACGAGCGCGTTGTAGACGACGCCACCACCCATCGAACGACCGATCAGCGCGATCCGGTCAGGGTCGACGCGCGCGTCCTTCTGCAGCGCCAGCGCCGCGGTGATGGCGTCCTCGGTGTAGCCGAGCCGCAACCGGGAGGCGTTGCCGGGGTCGTCGTCGGACTGCGCGTGGTTGCGGTAGTCGATGTGCAGCGTCACGTAGCCCTGCCGAGCCAGGTAGTCGCGCTCGCGGAGCATCGTCTGCCCGTTGGTGTACTCGTCCGGGTCGACGTAGCCGTGCGCGAGGACCACGGCCGGGAACGGCCCCGTCCCGCGCGGGATGTTGATCCGCCCGGAGATCGTCAGGCCGTTGCCCTCGTAGGTCGCGTAGTACTGCCGGTAGGCGCTCGTGCTGCCGCTCTCGCGTCCGAGCGTGAGGCCGTGCCCGTCGTAGTTCCGGTCGATGAGCGCCTGGATCGACACCGGGTTCGGCGCCGCCTCCGTCGGCACTGCAGCGGGCGTCGGGGTCACACTCAGGGTCGCACTCGGGCTCGGGCTCGACGTCGGTGCGGGACCCGTGACCGGGACGGTGGTCGGCGCGGTGGTCGGCGCGATGGTCGGCGCGGCGGCCGGGGAGGTGACCCCGCCCGGTGCGGCC
>JBDSSS010000184.1:0-6660 GCA_039928615.1 Terracoccus sp.
GCCGACCCCGAGTGGGTGCGCAAGGCACAGGAGGACCGCGCCGACGAGATCAACACGTGCATCGCCTGCAACCAGGCCTGCCTCGACCACACCTTCGCGAAGCAGACGGCGAGCTGCCTCGTCAACCCGCGCGCCGCCCACGAGACGACCCTCGTGCTCATGCCGGGCCGCCGCCGCAAGCAGGTCGCCGTCGTCGGCGCCGGTCCCGCGGGCCTCGCCACCGCGGTCGCGCTCACCGAGCGCGGCCACGACGTCGAGCTGTTCGAGGCGAGCGACGACCTGGGCGGCCAGTTCGCCATCGCGATGCGGATCCCCGGCAAGGAGGACTTCGCCGAGACGATCCGCTACTACCGACGACGGCTCGAGCTCGCAGCCGTCCCAGTCCATCTCGGCCGCCGTGCCGAGGTCGAGGACCTCACCCGCTTCGACGAGGTCGTCGTCGCCACCGGGGTCGAGCCGCGCGTGCCCGACCTGCCCGGCATCGACCACCCGAAGGTCGTCACCTACGCCGACCTCGTCCTGTCCGGGGCACCCGCCGGTCGCTCGGTCGCGGTGCTCGGCGCCGGGGGCGTCGGGGTCGACGTGGCGGAGTTCCTCACCCACCCACCGTCACGTCTCACCGTCGAGGAGTGGATGGCGGAGTGGGGTGTCGGCGAGCCCGACGCCGCCCGCGGCGGCCTCACCGAGCCGCGCCACCAGCCCTCACCCCGCGAGGTGCACCTGCTCCAGCGCAAGAGCACCTCCATCGGCCGGGGTCTCGGCAAGACGACGGGATGGGTCCATCGGGCGGCCCTGAAGGCCAAGGGGGTCCATCACCACACCGGCGTCAACTACGAGCGCATCGACGACGCAGGCCTGCACATCACCCACGGGGAGGACCGGTCGAACCCACAGGTGCTCGACGTGGACACCATCGTGCTCTGCACCGGCCAGGAGTCGGTCAACGACCTCGGTCCGGCACTCGCCGCCCGGGGGGTCACCGTCCACGTCATCGGAGGCGCCGACGTCGCGGCGGAGCTCGACGCGAAGCGGGCCATCCGTCAGGGCACCGAGCTGGCAGCCCGCATCTGAACGTGCGCGTCGAGCAGCTGAGCCGCGTCGCCGACGCCGTCCTCGGCGCTGATCAGCGCTCCGAGCAGGTATGCCGCTGAGCGGGTCTCGTCGGCCAGCGCCAGCCCGAGTGCAGCCGCCAGACGCGCGGCGGTGAGGTCCTTGCGGGCGACCGGGGCGGGCCCGACGCCGAGGTCGTGGACCCGTCGGCCCCAGTAGGGCTGGTCCGCGATGTGCGGCACGACCACCTGCGGCACCCCGGCCCGGAGGGCCGCAGCCGTCGTGCCTGCGCCGCCGTGGTGGACGACGGCCGCGCAGCGCGGGAAGAGCCACTCGTGGGGTGCGGCATCGACCACGAGGACCGAGTCCGGCAGGCCAGCCGGCGGCGTGCGGCCGAGGCCGGCGAGCCCCGACCCGATGACCCCGCGCACACCTCTCGCGTCCAGCGCCGTCACGACGTCAGCGAGGAGACGGTCGGGATCGCCGGTGGGCATCGAGCCGAACCCGACGTAGACCGGCGGGGAGCCGGTCTCGACGAAGGCGCGCAGCCGCTCCTCGACCCCGGCCTCCCCCGGGTCGCTGCGGAACCAGAAGCCGGTCTGTCGCAGGGCCGCGGGCCAGTCCGGGGCCGGCGGGACGACGTCGCTGCTGGCAGCGAGCAACGTCGGGGTGCGCCGGAGCGCGGCCGCGTAGCCGCGGTGCCCACGCCGTCGCAGCCCCCGACGCCGTCGCAGGAGGTCTCCGGCCGGCCGGACGATGTCCCACGTGGCGCGTCGGGCGAGCCACCCCCACCCGGTGTTGACCGCCGAGGAGCCCGGGAGCAGCGCGAAGGTCGCCGACGGGCCGTGGGCACTGGGCCAGAGCGGTTGGAACAGGGCGCAGACGTGGACGGTCGCGGTCCCCTCGACGAGGGCGTCGACCGCGTCGACGGTGAGCGAGCTCGACACGACGACGTCCACACCGGCGACGAGCCGCTCGAGGTCGTCGGCCAGCTGGCCGGAGGTCCACCGGACCACGCGCTTCATCATCCGGGCCTCGCGCACCTGGTTGCTGCTCGACCCCCCGAGCCAGGCGCGGCCGAGCTCGGACTCGATGCCCTCCTGCAGCCCGAAGGAGAGCGCCTCGAAGTCGGCTCCGTGGTCGATCACGAAGTCGCGGAAGTCCGACGGCGCGACGACGGTCACGGCATACCCGCGCGCGGTGAGGGCCGACCCGAGCGCGACGAACGGCTGGACGTCACCCCGCGAGCCCATCCCGAGCAGGACGACCCGGGTCACCCGGCTCACGGGACGAGCGCCGTCACGCGAGGAGCTCACGCACCCGCGGGGCGACCTCCTCGGCATACAGCCGGATGCACTCCATCCGCTGATCGTGCGGGAGGGTGCCGAAGGAGTACTTCAGCTGGAAGCGCGAGATACCCAGTGCCCGAGCGGTTTCCGCGATCTTGGTGGCGACCGTCTCGGGCGACCCGCAGTAGACGGCGCCGTCGGGACCGAGCTGGAGACGCGCCTGGTCGGCCGTCATGGGGGCCCAGCGCCGCTCACGCCCGAGGCGGTTCATGAAGGGCACGAAGTGCGGCAGGAACTCCTCGACGGCCTGCTCGTCCGTCGCCGCGACGTAGCCCGGGGAATGGACACCGACCGGCAGCTCCGGCTTGCCCATCTCGGTGAGGGCCCGGCGGTAGAGGTCGGCGAGGGGCACGAACTGCGCCGAGGAGCCGCCGATGATCGCGATGACGATCGGCATCCCGTAGTGCGCGGCCCGCACGACCGACTGCGGCGTGCCCCCGACCCCGACCCAGGTGCGCAGGCTGCCGGACTCCGTCGTCGGCACGATCCCGTCGACGGACACCGGCGGCCGGAAGCTGCCCTCCCACGACACGGGGCCCTCCGTGAGCACAGCGGCGAGCAGGTCGAGCTTCTCGGAGAAGAGCGTCTCGTAGTCCTGCAGGTCGAGACCGAAGAGCGGGAACGACTCGATGAACGACCCTCGCCCCACGGTGATCTCGGCGCGACCGTGGGAGATCGCGTCGATCGTCGCGAAGCGCTGGAAGACGCGGATCGGGTCCTCCGAGCTGAGCACGGTCACCGACGTGCCGAGGCGGATCCGCTCGGTCCGCGCCGCGAGGGCGGCGAGGAGGGTGTCGGGAGCGCTGACGGCGAAGTCGGGACGGTGGTGCTCACCGATGCCGAAGAAGTCCAGGCCGAGACGCTCGGCGAGCTCCCCCTCGGCCAGGACCTCGCGGATCACGACCGCCGGGTGGAGGGGGTTGCCGTCCGCGTCGTTGGCGATGTCGCCGAAGGTGTCCAGTCCGAGTTCGAGGCTCATGGGTCCATCGTAGGTTTCGCTCAACCGGCGACCGCGGTGACCTGGCGCTCGTCGGGGTCCCACCGGCGCACCGACTCGATCCTCCCGACCCGGATCCCCGCGCCGGGCGTGAGCTCGTGGAGCACCCCGAAGGCCCGGCCGAGCTCCTCCGGGTGGGCGAGCCGGGCGAGGGTCACGTGGGGCACCCACGACCCGACGGCGGCCGTGGCCGGCACGTCGTCGAGCCCTCTGGTGGCGGCGGCCACGACCGCGTGCAGGCGCAGCAGCCCCGTAGTCGGCACGACGAGACGCGCGAGCACCGGACGGCGCTCGCCGAGCACGACGACCGGGCCGAGGCCGATCTCGAGCGGCAGCAGGTCGTCCGCGGCGAGGTCCCGCTCGATGACGGCGTCGAGCGACTCAGGGATGCTCCGGGCGACGGAGAGCGTGAGGTGCGGGGCGTTGGTCGCCCCCGGGTGGGCGGCCTGGCTGCGCAGTCCCGCGTCGAGCAGGGCCCGCCACTCCTCTCGCACGGCGGCATCGGTGGCCGGGTCGAACATCGCCTCGATCGAGTGCCGACTCACGAGCGGCCCACGAAGTCGAGCACATGGCCGGCGAGCTCCGGCCCGGCATCCTCCTGGACGAAGTGTCCCGCTCCCGCGATGACGGGGTGCTCCCGCCCCGCAGCGCCCCGGAGTCGTCGCTCCATGACCGGCTTCATCGGGCCGGTGATGGGGTCGGAGTCGGAGAAGGCGAGCAGCATCGGCACGTCGAGCTCCGTCAGCACCCGCCACGCGCGGCGGTTCGCCTCGGAGGCAGGGTCGTCGGGACGCGTCGGCAAGATGAGCGGCATCGCGCGCGGACCGGCCTTGTAGGTCTCGTCGGGGAACGGGGCGTCGTAGGCGGCCCGGTCGAAGTCGGAGAGCCCGTGGCGGCAGCCCGACGCGACGAGCCGGCCGACGTCGAGGCGCGGCGCCGTCTCGACGGCCCGCCGGAACGACCACCAGACCTCGGGCATCGCATGGTCACCGGTGGGCAGCCCGGTGTTGGATGCGACGACCCCGGAGACGAGCCCCGGCTCCTCGGCCGTGAGGCGCAGCCCGATCAGGCCGCCCCAGTCCTGGCCGAAGAGAGTCACGCCCGAGAGGCCGAGCACGTCGACGAGGAGGGACCGCACCCACCCGACGTGGCGGGCGTAGGTGTGGTCGGTGACGGCCGTCGGCTTGTCGGACCGGCCGAAGCCGATCAGGTCGGGGGCGATGACGCGGGCGCCGCCGTCGACGAGGACCGGGATCATCGTCCGGTGGAGGTAGGACCACGTGGGCTCTCCGTGGAGCAGGACGACGACGGGTCCGTCCGCAGGTCCTTCGTCGACCCAGGCCATCCCCGCCTCGGCGCCGTCGGGCGACCGAACCGTCGCCTTCTCCGCCTCCGGGAACGAATCGAGTCCGGCGAAGCGGTCGGCTGGGGTCGTCAGGAGGTCCATCGGGCCATCATCCACGGTCGGCGGCGCGGGTCACCCGGACGAGGTGTGACACCGTGGGCGCATGGACGACGGCGATGGGGGTCACGCGCCCCGGGAGGCGCCCGAGGAGCGGGACGAGCCGGCCGGGGTGACGCCGCTGCGGGCCCCGGCGCACCGCGTCTCGCGCAGGTCGCTGCGGCTGTGGACGCTCCAGGGCCTCGGCTCGATGGCCGTCCTGCTCGCGGCCCAGGTCGTGTGGTGGCTCGTCGACGACGCACCGGGGCGCGGGCCGCACTGGGTGGTCGGGGCAGTCTGGCTCGTGACGGGGGCCTCCTACGTCATCATCATGCCGCGGTGGCGCTACCGGGTGCACCGGTGGGAGGCCACCGAGCACGCGATCTACACCCAGAGCGGCTGGCTGATCCAGGAGCGCCGGATCGCCCCGATCAGCCGCGTCCAGACCGTCGACCTGCAGCGCGGGCCGATCGCCCAGCTGCTGGGCCTCGCCTCCGTCACCGTGACGACGGCCTCGGCGGCGGGTCCGCTCGAGATCGCCGGCCTCGACCTCGAGGTCGCCACCCGGCTCGTCGACTCCCTGACGGTGGCCGCGGTCGCCGAGCGGGGCGACGCGACGTGACCGAGCCGGCGACGGACTGGCGACGCCTCGACGCACGGATGCTGCTCGTGCACCCTCTGGAGGCGCTCGTCCGCTTCCTGCCGGCGATCCTCGCCATCCTCATCGCCCGCGCCGGATCGGGCGGACCCGATCGGTGGGAGCTGTTCGCCCTGCCGGTCCTCGTCGGTTACGGCGTGCTCCGCTGGGCGACGACCCGCTACCGCATCGGCGACGGGCAGATCGAGCTGCGCCGCGGTCTGTTCACCCGCCGGACGACGACCGCACGCCTCGACAAGGTGCGCACCGTCGACCTGACCGCCCGACCGCACCACCGGGTGCTCGGGCTCGCCAGGGTCGAGATCGCGACCGGAGGCGCGAGCCGCGACCGGCTCGTCCTCGACTCGCTCGGCCTGGCCACGGGCCAACGCCTCCGGGCGGAGCTGCTCCACCGCACCGGGCCGGCCCTGGCCGAGCTGCCCTCGCCCACGGGCGCGCCCGAGGAGGTCGACCTCCCCGCCGACCTCCCGGCCGACCTCCCGGCATACCTCGGGACGGAGGCCGAGGCCGACGAGGTCGAGCTGCTCCGCCTCTCCCCCAGCTGGATCCGCTACGCCCCCCTCACCCTGACCGGGCTGGCAGCCGCGGGCGCCGTCGTCGGATTCGGCGTCCAGGGCTTCCAGCAGTACGGGCGCGACAACGCGCTCGTCGACTCCGGCGTCGGCTGGGTGCGCCAGCTGCCCTGGGTGGTCGACGTCACGATCGTCGTCGGCGTCGTCGGCCTGCTCGCCGTCGTGGCCTACGTGCTCAACTTCTGGGGGTTCCGGCTCACCCGCAGCCGCACCGACACGCTGCACACGAGACGGGGGCTGCTCACGACGCGGGAAACGACGATCGACCGTGCCCGGGTCCGCGGCATCCAGCTCGGCGAGCCGCTCGGTCTGCGCCTCGGAGGCGCGAGCCGTCTCCGGGCGGTGAGCACGGGGCTCGGAGGAGAGCGCGGGGCCGGGGCCGACTGGCTCTCACCGCCGGCTCCCTCCGACGTGGTGAACCGGCTCGCGACCGAGGTGGTCGACGACGAGGCGGCCGTGACCGGCCCGCTCGTCGACCACGGGCCCGCGGCACGGCGACGTCGCTACACCCGGTCGCTCGGTCCGACCCTGGCCGCCCTCGCCGCACTCCTGCTGGCTCGGGCCGTCTGGGACTGGGACGGCAGCCTGCTCCT
>JBDSSS010000185.1:0-14266 GCA_039928615.1 Terracoccus sp.
GGCACTCGACGTGTGGTGCGGGGCGGGGACAGCGGCATACCCGGCGGCCGAGGGGTGGACGGTGGGGAATGGGAGCCCACCGCTCGGGGTTGGTTCCCTCATGAGCGAATCTCCGGCGGCTCGCCCCGCAGCCGTCGGGCTGAGGTCCGAACGCGGCCCCATCCTGCTGTCCGTCATGCTGAGCGTCGGGCTCGTGGCCATCGACGCGACCATCCTCGCGACCGCGGTGCCCTCGATCGTCCAGGACCTCGGCGGCTTCTCCCAGTTCCCGTGGCTCTTCTCCGTCTTCCTGCTCGCGCAGGCCGTGTCGGTGCCGATCTTCGGCAAGCTGAGCGACCAGTTCGGCCGCAAGCCGATCATGCTCGTCGGCGTCGGGGCGTTCGTCGTCGGCTCGGTGCTGTGCGGTTTCGCCTGGAGCATGCCCGCCCTCATCGCCTTCCGCGCGCTGCAGGGACTCGGCGCCGGGGCCGTGCAGCCGACCGCGATGACGATCATCGGCGACATCTACTCCGTCGAGGAGCGGGCCCGCGTGCAGGGCTACGTCGCCGGCGTCTGGGCGGCCTCGTCAGTCATCGGCCCGACGCTCGGTGGCGTCTTCGTCGACTTCCTGTCGTGGCGCTGGATCTTCTTCGTCAACATCCCGCTCGGCGCGATCGCGGCCTGGGTGCTCATGCGCCGCTTCCACGAGGACGTCACGCGCGTCAAGCACCGGATCGACATCGCCGGCGCGGTGCTGCTCACGGCCGGTTCCTCGCTCGTCATCCTCGGCCTGCTCGAGGGCGGGGTCGCCTGGGCGTGGACGTCGCCGCAGAGCATCACGGTGCTGCTCGGTGGGGTCGCCCTCCTCGTCGGCTTCGGCTTCGTCGAGCGGCACGCGGCCGAGCCGATCCTGCCGGGTTGGGTGCTGCGGCACCGCCTGATCAGCACGACGAGCCTCGCCAGCCTCGGCGTCGGCGCCGTGCTCATCGGCCTCACCTCGTACGTCCCGCTCTACGTGCAGCGGGTCCTCGGCACCGGCGCACTGACCGCGGGCTTCGCCCTTGCCGCGCTGACCATCGGCTGGCCGATCTCGGCGACGCTGGCCGGGCGGATCTACCTGCGGATCGGCTTCCGGGCGACCGCGCTCATCGGGGCGGCCGTCTCCCTCGTCGGCACGGGGATGCTGCTGCTCATCTCGGCCGAGTCCTCCGTCTACCAGGTCGCCTTCACCTGCTTCGTGATCGGCCTCGGGATGGGGCTCGTCGCGAGCCCCACGCTGATCGCCGCCCAGTCGTCCGTCGAGTGGAACGCCCGAGGCGTCGTCACCGGGACGAACATGTTTGCCCGGTCGATGGGCAGCGCGCTCGGGATCGCCGTCTTCGGCGCCATCGTCAACGCGTCGGTCGCGGCGCAGACGGGTAGCACCGACGCCTCGAAGGCGAAGGACGGACTGCCCGCGGCGATCCTCGACCCCGGCCTGCAGCAGGTTTTCGTCGCCGTCTTCGTCGTGGCCGCCATGATGGCCGTCGCGGTCTGGGCGATGCCTCGTCGCGGCCGGATCACCGAGGCCGGAGCCGGCCCCGACAGCGCCGATGCGGACGCAGACGTCGTCGAGGCCCATGCCGAGCTCAACGTCGACGCGGCCCATGCCCCGACACCTGCCCCGACACCTACCCCCACACCAGCCCCAGCGCCGGTCCGCCGCGAGAGCGACCCGCTCCAAGCCTGAGCCGGCTCACGCCCGGCTCCGATGACGTGTCGCCGGACGGGTCGCTAGCGTGTCGACCATGCCGCCCCTGCTCGTTCGTGACGCCACGCCCGAGGACGCGGATGCCTGCGCCGCGATCTACGCGCCGTGGGTCCGTGACACGTGCGTCAGCTTCGAGGAGCGCCCGCCGGACGCGGATGAGATGCGTGCCCGCATCGAGCGGGCCCAGACTGCCCACGCCTGGCTCGTCGCCGAGGAGTCCGGCCGGGTCGTCGGCTACGCCTACGGGGGGCCGTTCAAGGAGCGGGCCGCCTACCGGTTCTCCTGCGAGGTCAGCGTCTACCTCGCTGTCGACGAACGGGGACGGGGTCTCGGCAGGCAGCTGTATGCCGCACTCCTCGCCCGGATGACCACGTTGGGGATGCGGATGGCGTGCGGCGGCGTGACCCTGCCTAACGATGCGAGCGAGGCGCTGCACCGCTCGCTCGGCTTCGAGCCGGTCGGGGTCTACCGCCGGATCGGCTGGAAGCACGGCGCCTGGCGCGACGTCGCGTGGTTCCAGCTGCCGCTCGGGTGAGGAGCGCTCAGGCGAGGTGGGCTGCGTCGATCGCCGACTGGAGGCTCTGGATGTAGCCCTCGCTCGTGTAGGTCGCGCCGCTCACCATGTCGATCTGGGCCGACTGCTTCGTCATCGCCTCGCTGCGCAGGATCGGCGCCGCTCGCTGGCTGATCATCACGGACGTGCCGGAGCTGTCGGTGAGGTGCAGGGCCGTGACGCTCGTGATCCTCTTGCCGGTGAAGCGCACCCGGACCTGGACCTGGCCGTACTGCGTCGACACGAGGGCGCCGTCGACCCGACCCGACGTCGGTGCGGGCTTCGGGGCCGGGGCGGGTGCCGGCGCGGGAGCCGCCTTCGGGGTTGCACCACCGGCGGTCGGCGTGGCCCGGGGCTTCCCCCCGGCTGACGTCGACGGCTTCGAGGAGGGAGCGGCAGCTGCTGTCTTCGGCGGGGTCGTCGGGTCGGCGGTGACCACCCCGGCCTGGCTCGAGACCGTGACCTGGAGCGCCTGCGCGGTCGGCTGCCGGGGGGTGAGCCCCGCGGACCAGGTGGTCGCGATCGTCGCGGCGCTCGCGAGCCCGACGAGGGCCGTCGTCATCTTCCTCACCAGTTGAACCTTTCGTCGTGGACGTGGGCGGAGGGCAGCCCCGCGTCGATGAGCGTCGAGCGGACGAGGTGCATCCACGGTGCGGGACCACAGAGGTAGGCCTCGTGGGCGACGAGGTGGGGCACGATCGTCGCGAGGCGCTCGGCGTCGTCGCCGCCGACCGCGGTGGGGCCGTCGGCTGGGAGCCAGGAGCCCTGCACGGGCGGGCCGACGAGCACGAGCAGGCGGTGTCCGCCGGCCGCGACGAGCCGCTCGAGCTCGCGGCGGAAGGTCAGCTGTGAGACGTCGTTGACGCGGTAGACGACGGTGATGTCGCCCGGGCTCGCGTGGCCCTCGCGGACGAGCTCCTCGAGCAGGGCCCGCACGGGGGTGATCCCGATGCCGGCGGCGAGGAGGAGCACGCGGCGCCGGGTCCGGTGCCGCAGCGTGAAGGCGCCGTAAGGACCCTCGAAGAGGACGCGCGTGCCGGGGTGCAGGCCCTGCAGGGCCCGCGAGTGGTCGCCGAGGTCGCGCACCGTGATCCGCAGGGTGCGACCGTCGGGGGCGCTGGACAGCGACCACGGGTGGGCGGTGAGGACGAGCCGGGGGCTGACGAAGCGCCAGTTGAAGTACTGCCCGGCCCGGACCGGGAGGCGGTCGAGGTGGCGGCCGCGCATCCACACCGACCAGACGCCGGGGCTCTCCTGCACGACCCGGGTCACGCGCAGGTCGTGGCGCAGGCTGCGGCCGACCGGCACGAGCACCCGCCACCAGAGGACGCTCGCGGCGACGAGGACGTAGAGGGCCCACCAGTAGACCCGCACCCACGGGGTCGCCGTGAAGTCGGACCCCAGCGAGAGCTGGTGCGGGACGGACAGGATCACCGCGGCATACGAGGTGAGGTGGACGAGGTGCCACCACTCGTAGCTGAGCCGTCGGCGCGCGATGCTCACCGAGGTGACCGCCACGGCGACGAGCAGTGCCGTCGCGATCGTCGCCTCGAGCAGGTTGTCGCCGCCGGTGACGAGGCGAAGGCCCTCGACGAGCGGCCCGGTGAAGCCGCCGAGGTTGTCGCGGATCGCGTAGCCGAGGACGATCGCGCCGACGTGGACGAGCACGAGGGGGACGGTGACGCGGCCGAGGACGCGGTGGGCCTTGAGCGCCCGGTCCATCCCGTAGACCCGGTCGACCCAGGGGATCCGGGCGGCGAGGAGCAGCTGGAGGAGCAGGAAGTCCATCGCGACGAGCCCGGTGACGCGGCCCACGGCGATGAGGATCGTGCCGGTCGACCCGCTGACGAGGTCATGGCTCCCGGCGCCGAGCAGGAACGTCGCGATGACGACGACGAGCGTGAGCACGGCCGCGGCCTCGAGCAGGTCGGCCGTGCGGGCGCGCCAGCGCCGGAACTCGGTCCCACGCCGCAGGGCCGAGCGGACCCGCTCGGGTGGGCGGTCGGCGCGGACGCCTCTGGGGGTCAGGGTGTTGGTCACGAGACGATGGTGGCGACCAGATCTCAGAAACTTATGAGACGCAGCCACGACACTGGGGTCATGACCGATCCCTCGCCCGCGTCGCCGATTCCGCGCCGCCTCCTGCTCGTCGAGGACGACGCCGACCTCTCGGCGATGCTGACGACGCTGCTGACCGAGGAGGGGTATGCCGTCACGACCGCGCGAGACGGACAGGCCGGCCTGCACGCAGGGCTGGTCCACGGCTGGGACGTCCTCGTCGTCGACCGCGGCCTGCCCGGCATCGAGGGGGTCGACCTCCTGTCTCGCCTGCGGGCCAAGGGGGTCGGTGCACCTGCCCTGCTGCTCACCGCCCGGGGCACGGTCGGCGACCGGGTCGAGGGCCTGGACGCCGGCGCCCAGGACTACGTGGTCAAGCCCTTCGACGTCGACGAGCTGCTCGCTCGGCTCCGGGCGCTGCTCCGCCCCGTCTCGTCCAGCTCGGCCGAGGTCGTCGTCGGCGCGGGCCGGCTGCTCGTCGGTGAGCACCGGTGGCTCGGTCCGGACGGCGAGGTGATGCTGTCGGGCCGCGAGACCGCGCTGCTTGAGACCCTCGGCCGCCGACCGACGCGGGTGTTCACCCGGGAGGAGCTGCTCGAGCACGCCTTCGACCATGCCGACACCACCGGCGCCGTCGACACCTACGTCCACTACCTGCGACGCAAGCTCGGCAAGGGCGTCGTCGACACGGTCCACGGCGTCGGCTACCGCCTGGGCCGCGGATGAGCCGCCGTCACCCGTCCGCCGGCTCCGGTGACCCGATCGCGCGGGCGGCCCGCTCGATCGCGCTGCGCGTCGGGGCCACCACGGCCGTCGTCGTGCTCGTGGCCATCGTCGCCGCCGGGCTCATCTTCGACCGCCAACAGCTCTCCGAGATCTCCTCGCGCGTCGAGACGGCGGCCGCGTCGGCGGACGACGTCGGTGACTCCCCGCCCGGTATCTGGCTCGTCGAGGTCACCACGACGGACACGCGCTCGACACCCGGGGCGCCGGCGCCGGTCGTCGCCGAGGCCGAGAAGCTGGCCGCACAGGCAGCCGCGGGCGCCGAGGGCGCGACGGGTCGCACCAGCATCACGGCGCTGGCGCGTTCGTGGCCGGCGGCCGTGGCCGTGCGGGGGGACCGGGCCTACGTCGCGGTCTACGACGTGCGCCTGCACCGGGACGAGGAGGGACGGCTCATCGCGGCGACGGCGGTCGCCGGAGGCCTCGGCGTCCTGCTCGCGGCGGTGACCGGGCTCTTCGCCGGGAGGCGCGCCGTGCGACCGCTCGCGGAGGCCCTCGCCCTGCAGCGGCAGTTCGTCGCGGACGCCAGCCACGAGCTGCGCACGCCGCTCGCCGTGATCAGCACCCGGGCCCAGATGCTGCGCCGGCACCTCGGGCCCGAGGTCGACCCCACCTCCCGCGCCGAGGTCGACCAGCTCGTCAGCGACACCCGCGCCATGGCCGACGTCGTGTCCGACCTGCTCCTCTCGGCCCAGCTCGAGGGGGCCGCGGCAGCGACCGAGCAGGTCGACCTGGCCGAGGTCGCCACCGACGTCGTGACCTCGCTGCGCCCGTATGCCGCGGACGCCGGGGTCACGCTCGTGCCGCCGTCGGCGTCGTCGACCGAGGCGGGGGGCTTCGTCGTGACCGGGGTGGCCACCGGTCTGCGCCGCGCCGTGCTCGCACTCGTCGACAACGCCATCGCCCACTCGCCCCCCGGCGCGCCCGTCGAGGTCGTCGTGTCCCGGACGGCGATGGCCGGGGCGGGACCGGGGGCGAGCCTCGAGGTGGGGACGCCCGGGCCAGCCCCGGCCGAGGTGCGGGTCGAGGTCGTCGACCACGGGTCGGGGGTCGACCCCGCCGACGTCGAACGCCTCAGCCGCCGCTTCGCTCGGGCGCGCGACGACGGGGCGGCCCGCCGGGTGGGGCTCGGCCTGGCGCTCGTGACCCAGGTGGTGCAGGCCCACGGGGGTCGTCTCGAGGTCACCGAGACCGCGGGCGGGGGCGCCACCTTCGCCGTCGTCGTGCCGGGCTGATCATGCGACGGTGCGGCTCACAACGCGTCGAGGACCTGCTCACCGAGCAGGCGCATGCCCCGCAGCACCGACCAGGCGACGAGGTCGTCACCCCGGTGCGGGCCCGACGTCGCCGACGCGGGCGCGACGACGACGTCAGCCGGTGACGGCGTCGCGGAGCGGGTGCGCGTGACCGGTGCCCAGTTGGCGACTGCCGCCCACGCGATGCAGCTCGTGCCGCGGGAGACCACGCCGACGTCGGCGCGCACCCCGGCGTCGGTGCCCGTCTTGTTCCACAGCCGCAGCGCCCCGCCGAGGCTCTCGTGGTGGGCGATCGGGTCGAGGCCGGCGTGCTCGACGAAGGCCGACCCGACCATCGACTGGTCGACGTTGGCCGAGAGCCACTGCCGGACGAAGGCGTCGGCGGTCGGGGAGACCGCCTCTCCCCGCTCGATCCTCCCGGCGAGGGTGCAGAGCTCGGCGGCGCTGCCGGTGGACAGGGTGGCGGCGTGGGCGGAGGTGCGCTCGTCGCGGACCCGGTCGTGCAGGGCGGTCGCCCGCAGGCCCAGGCGGGTGGCGAGCACGGCGACGGCGTCGAGCCCCATCCGGCGCAGCAGGACGTTGGTGGCGAGGTTGTCCGACACGGCGCCGACGAGGGCGGCCACGTCGACGAGGGGCAGGGTCTCGACCGAGAGGGTGTGCCACAGGCCGGAGTCGCTCACCCACTCCTCGATCGAGCGGGTGAGCGGCTCGTCGAGCGCGGCCTCGTCACTCGTCATCGCCCGGGCCGTCTCGAGCAGGAGCAGGATCTTGCCCACCGACGCGGTGCGCATCACGGCACCGGACTCGACCTCGGCGAGGACCGTGGCGGGCCCGGGGGAGCGTCCGGTGGCGTCGTCACGCGAGGGGCCCGGCGGCATACCGGAGAGGTCGTGGACGGCTACCGACCACGTGACTCCGCCGGCGTCGGGGAGGGAGAGCTGCATCAGGCCAGCGAGTCGAGCCAGCGGACCAGCTCACCGGAGACCCGGTCGGGGGCCTCCTCGGTGAGGAAGTGGCCCGCTCCCGGAACGGTGATGCTGCGGTAGTCGCCCGGCACGTAGGCGGCGGAGCCGAGCGTGGCGCGCGGGAGGATGCAGCGGTCGTCGGCCCCCTGCAGCTGCAGGACCGGCACCTCCACGGCGTGCCGGACGCGGCGCATGAACATCGGGCCGTCGGGGCGCAGGGACGACCGGCCGAGCCAGCGGAAGTGCTCGGCGGCCGAGTGCGCGACGAAGGGAATCATCATCGCGTCGCCGTAGCAGGCGATGTCCTGCGCGCTCGGGAAGTCGCTGTCCGGGGCGGACCACCCGGTGAGCAGGTCGGCGACGTAGTCGTGCGACCGGGCCATCGCGCGCTCGGGGACGAAGGGCTTCTGCAGGCCGGCCATCCAGCCGCACGCCTCGCGCTGGCGGCGGTGGGTCACCATCGCGTGGCGCATGATGCGGGGGTGCGGCATGGAGAGCGACGCGACGGCGCGGGTCACGTCAGGACGGAGCACCGGCATCGACCACGCGATCCAGCCGCCGAGACCCTGGCCGACGACGACGGCGCTCTGCTCGCCGAGGGCCCGGATGACGCTGGCCGTGTCGAGGGTCGACATGTAGGTGTCGTAGCCGCGGGGCGGCTTGTCGGACCCGCCGTAGCCGCGCAGGTCCATCGCGGCGACCCGATAGCCGGCGGCCGCCAGCGCGACCATCTGGTGGCGCCAGGTGTGCCAGAACTGGGGGAAGCCGTGGAGCAGCACGACGAGCGGACCGTCACCGATCTCGGCGACGTGGAAGCGGGCGCCGTTGGCGGAGACGTAGCGATGCTCCCAGGGCCCGGCGATGTTGACGAAGGACGAGTCGACCGGCACGAGTGTGGAGGGGTGACCGGACGAGGTCAGGAGCGGGGCGAGGCGTCGCGCGCGGGATCAGCGGCGACGGGCTTCGCTGCGGATGAGGCCGGGCGCTGCGTCGTGATCGCCGTCGTGGCGGCGCTCTTGGTGCTGTCCCAGTCGGGTCGAGCACCGGGGGCCATCGTGCCCGGGTGGGCGACGGCCGCCTTGACGCCGGCGACGGTCTGCTGCGCGTTGGCGATCGTCCTCTCAGGGGCGGGCTCGACCGTCTTCATCCGCTTGACGCCGAGCAGGCCGAGCACGGCGGCGATGGCGAGCATCAGCAGCGTCACGATGAGGAAGCTGAGCCACCGCGCCAGACCCAGGGCCACGATGCCCTCGGCGATCGTCGTGAAGATGAAGTACACGGAGTAGAAGGCGACGACGGCGGCGGCGGCGAGCAGGACACCACCGACCCCGGCCTTCTTGACCTGGGCGGAGACCTCGGCCTTGGCGAGGGCGATCTCGCCTCGCACCAGGGTGGACAGGTCCTGGGAGACGGCGGCGACCAGTTGGCCGAGGGTCCGCTCCTGCCGGGGGTCCGTGCTCATCGGGTCACTTCCTCACAAGCGTGCTGCGCCGTTGGGGCGCCTGACGGTGTCACCCTACTGTGCCTACCCGCCGTCACCGGTCCTCGTACATGTCGGGGACGCCGTTGTCGTCGAGGTCGGCGGTCTCACGGATCTCGATGAGCCGGTAGTGGCGGTTGCGGCGACGCAGCACGATCGCGGCGAGGAGCGCGGCGATGACGCTGCCGAGCAGGACCGCGAGCTTGACGTGCTCGTCACGCTCCGAGCCGGTGCCGAAGGCGAGCTCGCCGACGAGCAGGCTCACCGTGAAGCCCACACCGGAGAGCAGGGCGATGCCCCAGACGTCGATCCAGGCCAGCTCGTCGTCGAGCTCGGCCCTCGTGAACCGGGCCACGGCCCATGTGCCGCCGAAGACGCCGAGAGCCTTGCCGACGACGAGGCCGACCATGACGCCGAGGGCTGCGGGGTCGGTGATGGCGGCCGTGAAACCACCGCCGACGACGGTGACGCCGGCGGCGAAGAAGGCGAACACCGGCACGGCGAAACCGGCGGAGAAGGGGCGGATCTTGTGCTCGATGGTCTCGGCGAGGCTGTGCCGGTTGGGGTCGTCCTCGGCCTCGCGGTGCACGGGGACGAGCAGGCCGAGCAGCACCCCGGCCACCGTGGCGTGGATGCCGGCGGCGTGGACCAGGCCCCATGCGAGCAGCGCCGGGATCGCGAGCAGGAAGGGGTTGAGGATCTTGCGCTTGAGCATGAAGCGCCAGGCGAGGAGCGGGACGACGGAGCCCGCCAGGGCGAGGAAGTTGACGCTGTCGGTGTAGAAGACGGCGATGATCGTGATCGCGATGAGATCGTCGACGACAGCCAGCGTGAGCAGGAACGAGCGCAGGGCCGACGGGAGGTGCGTGCCGATGACGGCGAGCACGGCGAGGGCGAAGGCGATGTCGGTGGCGGTCGGGATCGCCCAGCCCTGCAGGATGTTGCTCAGCTCGTCGCCGCTCGCCCCCTGGCTCGCGATGATGGCGGTGACGGCGAAGAGCACGGCGGGCAGCACCACGCCGGCCACGGCCGCGGCGATGGGCAGCGCGGCCTTGCGCCGGTCGGACAGCTCTCCGGCGACGAACTCGCGCTTGAGCTCGATGCCCGCGACGAGGAAGAAGACGGCGAGCAGGCCGTCGGCCGCCCAGGTGCCGAGGCTGAGGTTCAGGTGCAGGCTCTCGACGCCGACGACGGTGTCGCGCAGGGCGGCATACCCGTCGCGCCACGGGCTGTTGGCCCAGATGAGCGCGGCGACGGCCGCGCCGAGCAGCACGGCTCCGCCGACGGTCTCGGCACGGAAGAGGTCGGCGACATAGCTCGCCTCGTGGCGGGTGATCTTGCCGAAGAGGCTGCGCTTGCCGCTCGGCGGCGTCGGGGTGTGGTCGGTGGTGTCGGTCTCGCTGGCCATGGTGTCCTTCAGTTCTTCAGGGCATAGGTGTCACAGGACGCCGACCAGACTTCCCGGCACGCCAGGCTCGCCACCGACGGTGCTGTGAGCCGACTCCAGTCTATCGAGGTGGCTCGCGGGCCGGTTCCACCCGTCCGCAGAGGCGTTGGTCATGCTCAAACCCCATGAAAGTACGATTTTGGTAAAGAAAGTCCATCTCAATGGTCTAAAAACCCCCGCAAACGAGCCAAACTTCAACTATGTTTGGCAACGAACGGGGAAGACGTCCCCGGAAGACACGACCTGTGGGGGGTTATCAACATGGAGACACGGACGCGGCCCGGCTGGTACTACGTCGGCGAGGGACAGCTGGAGTTCCACGACGAGGACGGCTGGACGGGCGACACCCTCCTCGCCGAGGACATCCGCGGCCTCGACTGGCCGCCGCCGGACCCGTCCGCGGCCCAGCCGTTCGTTGCGCCGGTCGTCACCACCGCGGCACCGAAGGCGTCGCGCCTCTCGCTGACACGGCTGCTGCGCCGCTCGGCCCCGCGACCCGAGGGTCGTCACTCCCGCTGAGGGAGCCATTGAGCCTCGTCAGCCGGCTCCGGGGGGAACGGCGGCGAGAAAAGGCGGTGGGGACCGCCTGGGGGAGCACAACGGCGGTGGGGACCGCCGCGAGGAAAGCTGTGGTGGGGGGACCACGGTTCGAGGGGACGCCCGGGGGGTCGGGGTTCCCGCCGCCCCCCCCGTCCGGTTTCACCGGGCGCGGGGGGACGGTGCCTCATACACTCGCCCGTGTCGTCGGCGGGGGAGGGGCAACCAGTGGTGAGCTCGAGCGCGGACCGTGGGCTGCGCCTGCGCGCTGCAGCGAACCGCGCCGCGGGGCCGGTCGTCACGGCTGTGCTCAGCATGCTCGCGATGGCCCAGGCGCTGCGCCTGTGGGACTGGCGCCCGGGGACGCCGCTCGGTCTGCTCGGCGACGCGCCGTGGACCGCGACACTGATCCGCACCTACGTCGACCACGGGGCCTACGCGAACAACCCGCTCTTCGGGGCGCCCTTCAGCCTCAACACCGGCTGGGCGTCGACGGGGGACGAGGTCCACATCTGGATCCTGTCGGCCCTGGGCGGGCTCACCTCCGACCCGTTCACGGTCATGGGGTTGTACTTCTTCCTCTGCTTCCCCCTGTCGGCCCTCGCGATGTACTGGCTGTGCCGCCGGCACGGCGTGATCCGACCCGCGGCCGTGGCGCTCGGAGTGCTCTTTTCTGTCGTCCCCGGGCACCAGGAGCGCTTCGCGCACCTCTTCCTCGCCGCCTACTGGGCCGTGCCGTATGCCGTCCACGTCGTCATCGAGACGGCGCAAGGTCGCAGCGTGCTGGGTCGGGGCCGTGCGGACCGCGGCAACCGTCCGGCCGCGGGGAGGCGCCACGTCGTGGCAGCCGGCGCGATGCTCGTCCTCATCGGTCTCGGCGACGTCTACTACGTCGCCTTCACCCTGATCCTGGCGGCCGTGGTCCTGCTGCTTCGCCAGGTCCTGCGGCGTGACCTGCGGGAGCTGCTCCGGCTGTCGGTGCCGCTGGTCACCATCGCGGTGCCGACGTTGGTGAGCCTCTGGTTTGCCCGATCGCGCGCGAAGCAGGACGAGGTGACGGGAGGAATGGCCTTCGGTCGCACCGTCGCCGACTCCGACCGGTGGTCGGGGCGCATCCTCGACCTGATCCTGCCGTGGGACGGTCACCGGGTCCCGTTCCTCGGGAGCCTCAGCGACGCCTACAACCTCGTCACCGACACCTATGGCGAGACCTCCGCGCTGGGGGTCATCGCCCTCGTCGGGGTCGTGGGACTGCTCGCCGTCGCCGGCTCCGCCGCGCTGACGCAGCGCCGACTGCGTCCCGGGGGTCTGCTCACTGCCCTGGTCGTGGCCCTGCTCGTCACCGTCGGCTTCTACACCAAGGGCGGACTGGGGTCGTGGTTCGCCCTCTTCCTCACTCCACAGATCCGCACGTGGTCGCGTCTCTTCCTCTTCGTCGCCGTGATCGGGCTGCTCGCCGTCGGCGTGTGGCTGAGCCAGGTGGGCACGCGGAGACGCAGGCGCCCGCTGTCGCTCGCCCTCGCCGCGCTCGTCGTCGTCGTCGGGGTCTGGGACCAGACCAACCCCGGCCGGGCCCCCGACTACGTCGCCCTGCGCGCCGAGCTCGGCGACCTGAGGACGTTCGACGACTCGGTCCAGGCCACCCTCGGCGCCGGGTGCACGATCTTCACCCTGCCCGTCGTCCAGTTCCCCGAGGTCGACGACGCCAGCGTCGCCCAGTTCCTCAGCCTCGGCCTCGCCTCGGACGACCTCCGGTGGAGCTTCGGGGCGATCAAGGGGACGGCCCAGGCCGACTGGCAGCTCGCCCTCACCTCGACGGACGCCGGGCGCCTGCTCGACGACCTCTCCGCAGTGGGGTTCTGCGGAGTCGTCCTCCACGACAGCACCATGACGAGGTCGCCGGCGCTCGCGGCCGGGATCGCGCAGCAGCTCGGTGGGCCGATCGCCACGAGCGCCGGCGGCACCTTCACGGCATACGACCTGCGGGCCCGCCGCGACGCGCTGGCGACGCGGCTCGGGCCGGTCGACCTGCCGCGCCGACGCGAGGAGGTGCTGCGTCCCGTCGTCGTGGCCCTCCAGGGGGTCTGGCGGGAGGATGCCGTGTCGCCCACCCGGTTCCCGCTCGGACCGACGCCGTCGCTCCAGGTGAGCAACCTGTCAGGAATGCCGCAGACCGTGCGGCTCGTGGTGTCGCTCGGGGGCGCCCGGGACGGGGTGCGGACCGTCACCCTGGACGGTCTCGGACGGACGTCGGCCCCCGTCGACGTCGCCGCCGGCGGGGCGGGTCAGGCGGTGCTGACGGTGGAGGTGCCCCCGGGCCGGTCGGCGGTGGAGGTCGTCGTCCGGCCCGAGGAGCCGGGCCTGTCGGCCTACGCGCGCCGGGCCGACCTGCCCTTCGTCGTGGACGTGTCGGCTGTCCTCGAGGGGGCAGGCACGAACGTCGGGGTCAGCCTCCCGCCGCCGTGACCGCTCGCTCCATCACCTGGTAGCCACCGACCGACCGTGTCACGGTGAAGCCGGCGGAGGAGGCCAGCAGCGCCGAGGGCGACCCGGGCACGACGACCACGACGTCGGCCGCGGCCAGCGCCGCGCTCGAGGGCGGACCCTCCCCGCCGAGGAAGTCGAGGAACGCGGCCTGGTCGGCGCGGCTGAAGGCGTCGATGGGGTTGCTCGCCCACACGCGCGCCCCGTGGGCCGCGAGCGTCTCGGCGAGGGGCTCGACGGCGAGGACCGTCCGGCCCGCGGTCTGCTCGGCGAGGGTCGCGGCGGCGACCTCGTCCTTGCGGATGACGTCGCTTCGCGAGGCGACGATCGTGCCGCAGAGCGCGCACACGAGGACCGTCGCCACGACGGCCAGGAGTCGCGAGGGTGTCGTGCTCGTGGATGGGCTGGGTCCGTCTGGGTCCCGGGAGCGGGTGGCGCCGCGGGCCGCGAGGGGGGTGACGAGCAGCAGGAGCCAGATGCCGTGCCGTGCGGCGCTCGCGGTGCCGACCGCCAGCCCGGCCAGGGCGACGTACTCCCAGAGCGGCAGCCGTCGACGCAGCGCGGCGCCGACGAGCAGCACGGCGGCGAGGACGAGGAGGACGTCGAACGGGCTCCCGAGATTCGGCGCCGCCCAGAGATCGGTGCCCCGGGCCGCGGCCTCGTTGGACAGGACGCTGACGTAGTAGGTGCCCGTCGCGAGGAGTCCGGGCGTGACCCACACGGCGGCGAGCGTCGCCAGCCCCACGGCGACGGCGACGACCGGCTCGAGGCGAAGCCGCGAGAAGAGCAGGTAGCAACCGATGACCGCAACCCCGACGAGGACGGCGCCGTGGAGGTTGCCCCAGACCGCCACCAGGGGGACGACGAGCCAGATGCCACGCGACGGCCGCCGCTGCTGGCGGCGCAGGACGAGCAGCACCACGACGAACGGCACGAGCGAGAGCAGCTGCGCCCGCACGATGCCGAAGGACGGG
>JBDSSS010000186.1:0-25536 GCA_039928615.1 Terracoccus sp.
GCGTCGAGCACGTCGGTGAGCAGCGGGACGTGCTCGTGCGCCGCCTCCGCGTGCTCCCCACTCAGCCCTGCGGCCGCGACCTCTGACCAGGGCAGGTCCCGGATCCGGCCCGAGCGGTCCGTGACCCGGTCGAGGCGGCCGTCGTGGAAGGCGACGAGCCGGCCGTCCCGGGTGAGGTGGACGTCGGTCTCGAGGTGGGTGTAGCCGAGCGCGACGGCGTGTCCGAACGCCGTCAGCGTGTTCTCGAGACCGACGTTGGGGGCGTAGCGCGCCCCACCCCGGTGCGCGAGGGCGACCGGGGTGGTGGCGAGGTAGGGGCGAGCCGTGGGCATGCAGGTGAGGGTAGCGAGCCCGCGGCGTCGGCTCAGGCCCAGCGGGCCCAGACCGTCGTGTCGGTCGGGACGGTCCCGTCGACGAGCTCACCGGATGCCACGATGACCTCGGCGCCGTCGGGCAGCGCGACCGGGGCGTCCCCGAGGTTGGTCACGACGAGCACCCGGTCCCGGCCGGAAGCGCCGTTGACGAGCGCGACGACGTCAGCGGCATACCCCTCGACGAAGGTCAGCGACCCCGTCCCGAGCGCGAGCTCGTGGCGGGCCGTGAGCAGCGAGCGGTAGAGCTCGAGGGTGGAGCCGTCGACGCCGACCTGCTGGTCGACCGCGTAGTCGCCGTAGACCTCGGGCTGCGGCAGCCAGGTCGCGTCGGTCGGACCGAAGCCGAGGCTCGGCGCGTCCTTCGTCCACGGCATCGGCACCCGGCACCCGTCGCGCCCGATCTCCACGCCGTCGGTGCGGGCGAAGGTCGGGTCCTGACGGAAGCGGGCCGGCATGTCGGTCGAGTCCGGCAGGCCGAGCTCCTCGCCCTGGTAGAGGTAGGCGCTGCCGGGCAGTGCCAGCATCAGGGCCGTCGCGGCGCGGGCCCGGCGCAGGCCGAGCGCGCGGTCGGGCTGGGGGTCGGTGGCGGAGATGCCGTTCATCCGCCTCGTCCCGACAGGGAAGCCGAGGCGAGAGGCGTGCCGCACGACGTCGTGGTTGGACAGCACCCACGTCGACGGGGCGCCGACCGAGTCAGCGGCCGCGAGCGAGCGCTCGATGACGCTCGTCAGCTCGGTGGCGTCCCAGGCGGAGGCGAGGAAGTCGAAGTTGAAGGCCTGGTGCATCTCGTCGGGGCGCACGTAGCGCACCGCCCGGGACTGCGGCTCGACCCACGCCTCGGCCACGAGGATGCGGTCGGGCGCGCCGTAGGAGTCGAGCACCTCGCGCCAGGCGCGGTAGACCTCGTGCACGCCGTCCTGGTCCCAGTAGGGGGTGTTGACGCGGTGGTCCGTGTCGTCACCCTCGTGCTCGACGTGGGTGTGGCCGGTGTCGTCGACGGTGTCCCCGAGCATCGTCGTGCGCTCGGCGGTGTCGGGCAGGCCCTCCTGCTTGATCAGGCCGTGCGCGACGTCGACGCGGAAGCCGTCGACGCCCCGGTCGAGCCAGAAGCGCAGGATCGACTCGAACTCCGCGCGCACCTGCGGGTGCTGCCAGTTGAAGTCGGGCTGCTTGGTGTCGAAGAGGTGCAGGTACCACTGGCCCGGGCGACCGTCGGCCTCGGTGACCCGGGTCCAGGCAGCGCCACCGAAGACGGACTCCCAGTTGTTCGGCGGCAGCTCGCCGTGCTCGCCCTTGCCGTCGCGGAACATGTAGAGGTCGCGCTCGGGGCTGCCCGGCGCCGCCGCGAGGGCGGCCTGGAACCAGACGTGCTCGTCGGAGGAGTGGTTGGGCACGAGGTCGACGATCACCTTGATGCCCAGTTCGCGCGCCCGCTCGAGCAGGGCGGCGGCGGCCTCGAGGTCACCGAAGATCGGGTCCACCGCGCGGTAGTCGGCGACGTCGTAGCCGGCGTCCGCCTGCGGCGAGGTGTAGAACGGGCTGAGCCACACGGCGTCGACGCCGAGGTCGCGCAGGTGGGGGAGCCGGGCCGTGATGCCGGGCAGGTCCCCGATGCCGTCACCGTCGGCGTCCGCCCAGGACCGCGGGTAGATCTGGTAGATCACCGCGTGCCGCCACCAGGCGGAGTCGGGGCCCGCCTCCGCGTGCACCGCGTCGGCGGCCTCGTGGAGGGTGGGGCGGGCAAGGGTCAGGGTCTCGGGTGCGGATCGCGTCACGATCCACCATCGTTCCGCATCGACCGCAAAAAACCAAGATCCCTTGCAAGAATTTGCAGGGTCTTCCCTGCTGTCGGCAGGAGTTGGTAGGACGGAGACCATGGACACCGACCTGATGACGGGCTTCGTCGTGCCGTATGCCGCCGAACGGGAGTTCGTGGACCTCGCGCGCCTCGGGGAGGAGCGCGGGTGGGACGGGGTCTTCACCTGGGAGGCCGTCTACGGCGCGCACGCGTGGGTCACCCTCGGCGCGGCGGCCATGGTCACCGATCGGATCCGGCTCGGGACCCTGCTGACCCCGGCGTCCCGGCACCGGCCGTGGGACCTCGCCTCGCAGGTCGGGTCGGTCGACCGGTTGAGCGGCGGGCGAGCCGTCATGTCCGTCGGTCTCGGCGCCGTGCACGACGGATGGACCGCCTTCGAGCCGGACGAGGGGCGGGCCGCGCGGGCCCGCAAGCTCGACGAGGGGCTGGCGATCTGGGCTGGGCTCATCGAGGGGCGGAGCGGCTTCGCCCACGAGGGCGAGTTCTACTCGGCCGGGCCCAACGACTTCATGCTCCCCGGCCCTACTCCGTCCCGGCCGCACCCACCGGTCTGGGTCGTGGCCGCCCCAACCCCGGGCGGCGGTCGGCAGCGCTCGCTCGAGCGGGCGGCGCGGTGGCAGGGGCTCATCCCGGCGATTCACGGCCCGGACGATGGGTCGCCCAAGACCATCGAGTCCTTCGCGGCGGTCGTCGACCCCGTCCGGCAGATGCGGGCCGCGGCCGGACTTCCCTGGGCGGGCTACGACGTCGTCGTCGAGGCCGACTCGTGGGGGTCCTTCACCGCGCTCGCCCCGGCCGAGCCGGAGGCGTGGCGCCAGGCGGGAGCGACGTGGTGGGTCGAGAGCTGGTGGGACGTCGAGCGCGGACCGGCTGGGCTGGCCGAGGTGCGGCGCCGGGTGGAGGCAGGCCCGCCGACGACCCACTGAGCCTGCGCTGGTGCCCCGATGAGGACCGGTCGAGCTCCGGGAACGCGCGACGGCGCGTCGCTCCGGGGAGGACTCCGGACGACGCGCCGTCGCGGTCTGGGGTGACCGGTCGGTCAGTGGCGGCCGCGGCCCATGCCGATGACGCCGGCCTTCGCGGCCTTCTTGACGGAGTCGGCGTCGGCCTGGGTCAGGGTGCCGTCGGTGACGGCCGTGGCGAGGCGGTCGTCGAACGCCTTCTGCCGGTCCGCCTCCTGCGCGGTGCGCAGCTCGGTGAGGGCCGCCTTCACCTTGGTGGCGTCGATGCCGAGCTTGCTGGCCAGCGCGCTGGCCATCTCGTCCTGCATCGCCGCCGGGTCCGGGTTCGTCGTCCCCGCCGAGCCGGCCTTGCGGGTTGCCTTGAGGTCGTCACGGACGGCCTTGAGCGCGTCCTTGAGCGTCGTCTCGTCGACCCCGAGCTTGCTCGCGAGTGCCTTCGCGTCGCCGCCGAGTCCCTTGCCCATGCCGGGCATCCCGGGCATGCCACCCGGGCGGTGGTGCCCGGACTTGCCATCGCCCTTGGCGTCCGCCGTCCCGGCTCCGGTCGAGCCCTGGGTGGACGTGACCGTCGGGGTCGGGGCGCTCGTGTCCGCCTGGGCGCCACTGGTCACGCCGAGCCCGATCGCTGCCGCTGCTGCGACACCGGCGGCCGCCATCCCGACGGCCTTCCTGTTCATCGACGCCATGTCGACTCCTCATCGTTGGGCCGGGGGTCGACCGGGACGTCGGAAGAGCGTCCTGCTCGCCGCACCGGCGTTTTCGCTGTCACCATGACAACACCCCGGGGGTCGCGGACGTCACCAGTCTGTCCTGTGAGTTGCTGTGAGTCCGAGTCGAACCCATGCGCATCGGTCGTGGCGCCGGACAGTCAGAACGAGGCGGCGGGGCCGCCGCTGTTGACGAGGGAGTAGGCCGCCCGGGTCAGGTAGTCGCGCAGCCGGTCGTCGTCCTCCTGCGCGAGACCGAGCGAGTCGACGGCCGTCATCATGTGGAGCAGCCATCGGTCCCGCATGTCGGGGGTGACCTCGAACGGCTGGTGCCGCATCCGCAGGCGGGGGTGGCCGCGCTGCTCCGAGTAGGTGGTGGGGCCGCCCCAGTACTGCTCGAGGAACATCAGCAGCCGCTCCTCGGCCGGCCCGAGGTCGTCCTCGGGGTAGAGCGCACGGAGCTGCTCGTCCTGCGCGACGCCGCGGTAGAACTCGTGCACGAGCCGGGCGAAGGTGTCGTGGCCACCGAAGTCGTCGTAGAAGGTCACGGCGTCAGTCTCCCAGAGCGGCCGCGGGTCGCCGACCACCGGGAGACCCCGTCACGAGCCGCCCCCGGGAGGCTGCATCCCGGGCAGGAGAGCCGGGCTGCGGATGCCGGCCTCGTCGAGCGACCGCTTGACCCGCTCGCGCATGTCGCGCTGGAGGCCGAACTGCTGGTTGGCCAGGGTCTTGCTGAGGATCCGGATCGTCACCGCGCCGTTGGCGATCGACTCGACCCCGACGACCTGGGGCGGCTCGAGCAGCAACCCGGACCACGGCTCGGCCTGGGCCATCGCCTCGACGGTCTCGCGGATGACCTGCTGGGCTCGCTCGATGTCCTCGTCCCACGCGACGGCGATGTCGACGAGGGCCTGCGACCAGCCCTGCGACCGGTTGCCGATGCGGACGATCTCACCGTTGCGGACATACCAGGTGATCCCTTGGGCGTCGCGCAGCTGGGTGACCCGCAGCGAGACGTTCTCGACCGTGCCGATCGCCTCACCCGTGTCGATGACGTCGCCGACGCCGTACTGGTCCTCGACGATCATGAAGATGCCCGACAGGAAGTCCTTGACGAGGCTCTGGGCGCCGAAGGCCAGGGCGACACCGCCGACACCGGCCGAGGCCAGCGTCGGTCCGAGCGGGACGCCGAGGATCGCGAGGACGGTCAGGGCGGTGACCCCGAGCACGACGAAGGTCGTGATGCTCCTGAGCAGCGCGCCCATGGTCGTGGCCCGCTGCACGTGGCGCTCGTTCGTCGCTCCGGTCAGCTCCGCGAAACCCCTTGCGGCGAAAGGCAGTCGATCGAGGCGGTCGAGCCGCTTCGACGTCGCCGAGGCCACGACGCGCTTGATCAGGCGGTGGAGGACCCACCGGACGAAGAAGCCGAAGACGAGCGTGAGGATGACCATCAGGGGGGTGCCGATGAGCCAGCTGGTCACGGACTCCCACGACAGGGCCGGGAGCTGGAGGGAGGGCATGGCACCCATTGTCGGGGGTGGACGCCGGATCAGCGTCCACCCCCCGCCGGTCGCGCTCAGGCCCGGGCGTCCCGCGCCTGGGCGACGAGGGCGCGGGAGATGGTGTCGCGGTTCTCCGCCACCGTGCGGACGAGACCCGGGGCGGCGTCGGCGTGGGTCGCGAGCCAGGCGTCGGACGCGTCCCTCAGCTGCTCGCTGGCGAGGCTGAAGGGGTAGAACCCGCCGACGACCCGCTCGCCGATCGCGATGCTCCGCTGGGACCACGCCTCGATGAGCATGTCGTGGTAGCGGTCGACGTAGGGCTCGAGCAGAGCGAGGTCGCTGCTGCGACGGAACCCGGCGCTCACGGCCTCGATCATCTGGTTGGGCAGGGTGTTGCTCTCCACGGCCGAGCTCCAGGCCGCCTCCTTCGCCTCCGCCGTCGGACGGGAGGCGCGCGCCTCGGCGGCCCGCTCCTCACCCGTGGAGGTGCGGTCCCGCTCCAGCTCCGCGGTGATCTCGGCGTCGTCGGCGGCCCCGATGGCGGCGAGCGCCTGGAGCAGCGTCCAGCGCAGCTCGGTGTCGACGGTGAGACCGTCGAGGCGCGCGGTGCCGTCGAGCAGCGCGCGCAGCCGCGGCTCGTCCGCCGGGTCGCCCGTCGCGCGGGCCCAGGCCTCGACGAGCTGGAACTGGGCGTCGCTGCCCGGCTCGGCGGCCTCGGCCAGCGACCGGAGCGAGCTGCTCAGCAGGGCCCCCGTCGCGGCCCGGTGCTGCGGAGCCGTGTAGAGCCGGGCCGCGGTCGAGGTCTGCCCGATGAGGACCCGCAGCAGGGTGGAGTCCTGCTCGCCCGGCATCGTCTCGAGGACGAAGCGGACGAAGTCGTGGGCCGACATCTCGGCGTCGCGGGTCATGTCCCACGTGGCGCCCAGGACGAGCGAGCGGGGCAGCGACTCCTGGAAACCGCGCGGCAGCGACAGGGCCGTCTTCAGCGAGTCCTGGTCGAGCCGGATCTTGGCGTAGGCGAGGTCGTCGTCGTTGAGCAGCAGCAGGTCGGGCTGGGCCGTCCCGACGAGGGCCTCGAGCTCGGTGCGGGCGCCGTCGATGTCGACCTCGTGGTAGCCGACGCGCTCGAGGACGTCACCGGTGACGGCATACAGGCCGATGCCGAGGCGGTGGGGGCGCAGGGTCGGGTGCTCCGCGGAAGCGGTCTGCGTCACGGCGAAGGAGGTGAAGGTGCCGTCCTCGCCCACCTCGAACTCGGGGCGCAGGGTGTTGACGCCGGCCGTCTCGAGCCACAGCTTCGACCACTGGCCGAGCTCGCGGCCCGAGGCCTTCTCCAGCTCCCCGAGCAGGTCGGCGAGGGTCGTGTTGCCCCAGGCGT
Source organism: Terracoccus sp. (assembly GCA_039928615.1). Lineage (GTDB taxonomy): Bacteria > Actinomycetota > Actinomycetes > Actinomycetales > Dermatophilaceae > JBDSSS01. Next base: position 6,743 of record JBDSSS010000186.1, read on the forward strand.
TGGCCCGGAAGTACTCACGCAGGGCGGCGACGAAGGGCTCGCGCCCGACGTAGGCGACGAGCTGCTTGAGCACCGAGGCGCCCTTGGCGTAGGTGATGCCGTCGAAGTTGACCTCGACGTCCTCGAGGTGGCGCATGTCGGCGGCGATCGGGTGGGTCGAGCTGAGCTGGTCCTGGGTGTAGGCCCACGCCTTCTCCGACGTGCCGAAGGTCGTCCAGGCGCTCTCCCACTGCGTCGCCTCGGCCTGGCAGGTCGTCGAGGCCCACTCGGCGAACGACTCGTTGAGCCACAGGTCGTCCCACCAGCGCATCGTCACGAGGTTGCCGAACCACATGTGGGCCAGCTCGTGCAGGATCGTCAGCGCGCGGCGCTCGATCTTGGCCTCGGAGACCTTGGAGCGGAAGACGTAGACCTCGGTGAAGGTCACCGCGCCGGCGTTCTCCATCGCGCCCATGTTGTACTCCGGCGTGAAGATCTGGTCGTACTTCTCGAAGGGGTAGGGGTGGTCGAACTCCTCCTCGAAGAAGGCGAAACCGCGCTTGGTGCAGTCGAAGATGTTGGCGGCGTCGAGGTGCTGGGTCAGCGACCGACGGCAGAAGACGCCGAGGGGGATGACACCGCCGCGGGTCTCGACCGAGTCCCGCACCTCGTCGTAGGGGCCGGCGATGAGCGCCGTGATGTAGGAGGAGATGCGCGCCGTCGTGCCGAAGGACCACGTCGCCCGCTCCACCCCGTCGCTGACGCCCGCAGGGGTCGAGGCCGGGGTGGGGGAGTTGGAGATGACCTTCCAGTGGGCCGGGGCCGTCACGGTGAAGGTGAAGGCGGCCTTGAGGTCGGGCTGCTCGAAGACGGCATACATCCGCCGGGAGTCGGCGACCTCGAACTGCGTGTAGAGGTAGACCTCGTTGTCGACCGGGTCGACGAAGCGGTGCAGTCCCTCACCGGTGTTGGTGTAGGCCCCCGTCGCGTCGATCACGAGCTCGTTGGTCTCGGCCAGGTCGGTCAGCGCGATCCGCGAGTCCGCGAACACGGCCGACGGGTCGAGGTCGACCCCGTTGAGCGTGACCTTCTCCACCGAGGGGGCGATCAGGTCGATGAAGGTGGCGGAGCCCGGCTCGGTGCAGCCGAAGCGCACCGTGGTCAGCGTGTGGAAGTGGTCCGGCCCCGTCGTGAGGTCGAGGGTCACGTCGTAGCTCTCGACGGTGAGGATCCGGGCGCGGCCGGCGGCCTCGTCGCGGGTCAGGTTCTTGCCGGGCACGGGTGCTCCTCCTGGGTGACGGTGACATGACAGCGCGGACTCCACCGTGGGACGGCCGCGTCGCGCCCTCATCCTCGCACGGTGACCCCTCCCGTCCGCCACCGAGATCCCGCCCGGCCCGGGTGCCATGATGGGCGCATGCGCATCCACATCGGCGGCGACCACGCGGCCTACGACCTGCACCAGGCCCTCATCGAGCACCTGCGGGGGGCCGGCCACGACGTCGTCGACCACGGTCCCTTCGGCTACGACGCCGAGGACGACTATCCGGTCTTCGTGCTGCGCGCGGCCCAGGCCGTGGCCGCCGAGCCCGGTTCGCTCGGCGTCGTCCTCGGCGGGTCGGGCAACGGCGAGCAGATGGCGGCCAACAAGGTGGCCGGCGTGCGTGCGGCGCTCGCCTACAGCCCCGAGCTGGCCAGCCTCGCCCGGCAGCACAACGACGCCCAGGTCGTCTCCATCGGCGCCCGCTTCACGGCGACCGAGGTGGCCACCGAGATCGTCGACGTCTTCGTCGCGACGGAATTCTCCGATGCACCTCGGCACGCCCGGCGCGTGGGTATGGTGACGGCGTACGAGACCTCGGGGGCGCTTCCGCCTGCGCCCCCGGCCCCCGCCAGCTGACCTGCGGGATCGGCGCCGCACCGTCCCGGCCCACGATCCCGGGACCGGACCCTGTTGCCCCGTAACCAGACGACGCTCGCCCGACCCCGCTATGCGGTCGGGCCGATCCGGCGTCTGCGGATGCTCGGCCCGGGCGTGCTCCGGGCGCCGTGGCTGATCACCATCGGCTTCCTGCTGCTCGCGCTGATCGCCACCGTGGGGATCCTCGAGTGGCCGCGCACGGTGCCGTGGTCGTCCTTCACGCTCGTCGCCGTGGCGGCCGGGCTGCTGCTCACCCCGCGCTGGCTCGGGATCGTCTACGTCGGCCTGCTCACGTCGATGGCCATCCTCGGGACGGCGCTCGGCACGACGAAGACGGCCACGATCGGGTCGCAGCTCGTCACCGTCCTGACCATGCTGCTCATGGTGTGGCTGGCCAACGCCCGGGCCCGGATCGGCGTCTTCGGCATCGGCGGCGAGTCGATGCTCGTCGACATGCGCGACCGGCTGCGAGCCCAGGGCGAGCTGCCCGAGCTGCCCGAGTCGTGGTCGGCCGAGATCGCCCTCGAGTCGGCCTACGGCGAGGGCTTCGCCGGCGACTTCGTCGTCGCCACCCGCTCCACCGACGGGCAGATGCTCGAGATCGCCCTCGTCGACGTGTCCGGCAAGGGGCGCAACGCCGGCACCCGGTCGCTGCTGCTGTCCGGGGCGATGGGCGGCCTGCTCGGGGAGATGAGCGAGCACGGCTTCCTCAGCTCGGCCAACAACCACCTCCAGCGGCTGCGCTGGCCGGAGGGCTTCGCGACCGCGGTCCACCTCGCGATCCACCTCGAGTCGGGCGCGTTCACGATCGGCTACGCGGGCCACCCCGCGGCTGTCCAGTTCTCGGCCGGGTCAGGCCAGTGGCGGATGCTCTCCGGTGGCCGTGGCCCGCTGCTCGGCGTCCTCGACCACGCCGAGTACCCCCGCGAGTGCGGGATGCTCCGTCGCGGCGACGCGCTCGTGCTCTACAGCGACGGGGTCATCGAGACGAAGGACAAGACCCTCGTCGACGGGATCGACCGGATGCTCGGGCGGGCCGAGGCCTCGATCACCAAGGGGTTCGACGGCCTGGCCCAGCGCCTCTGCGACCACGCCGCCGCCGGTCACGGCGACGACCGGGCCGTGGTCACCATCTGGCGCAGCTGAGCCCGGTCGCCGCCCTCCGCTCAGCGGATGTCGTCGTCCTTGCCGTCGAGCCCGTCGAGCCCGTCCTTGAGCTTCTGCTGGGCCGTGTCGACCTGGCCCGCGTGCTGACCGCCGGTGCGCTCGTCGACCGTGTCCCCGGCCTTGTCGATGCCATCGCCGACCTTGTCACCGTGACCGTCGACCAGCTCGGACGCCTTGTTCTTGATGTTGTCGAACATGCTCACGTCTGACCTCTTCGTTCACCGGGCGCCACTGACCGGCGCCCGTGGTCGCACCAGCGTAGCGACCACCGGTCCCTCGCCACCTACGATGCCGGGGTGACCGACCCCGCCGTGACCCGTGAGACCGACCCGATCCGGGACGGCGTCCCCGAGGGCGTCGCCCCCGCCCGGATCCGCAGCTTCGTGCGCCGTGGCCGCCACTCCGCGCAGGCTCGCGACCGCATCGCCGAGCTGGCCCCCGAGCGGGGTGTCCCCGACGGACCCTTTACTCCCGCAGCAGCTTTCGGTCGTGACGCGCCCATCGTCCTCGAGATCGGCTGCGGTCACGGACACGCCGCCATCGCGTATGCCGCTGAGTTCCCCGGGCACGACCTGCTCGCCATCGACGTCCACAGTCCCGGCCTGGTGAAGATGCTCGCCCGCGCCGACAAGGCGGGCGTGCGCAACCTGCGCGTCGAGCTCGGCGACGCCGTCGTCTTCATCGAGGAGCGGGTGGCGGACGAGACCTTCGACGCGGTCCACCTCTTCTTCCCGGACCCGTGGCCGAAGCAGAAGCACCACAAGCGCCGGTTCGTCGGGCCGGACAACCTCGACCTGCTCGCGCGCATCCTCAAGCCCGGCGGACACGTCCTCGTCGCCACCGACCAGGCCTTCTACGCCGACCACGTGCTCGCGCAGGTGAGCCGGCACCCGGCCTTCCGGGTCGAGCGGTCCGAGCGGCCGTCGTGGCGACCGGACGGGGGCTTCGAGAAGAAGGGCGTCGCGGCAGGTCGGGCCATCCACGAGCTGCGTCTCGATCTCGCCGCCTCGGCCGGCTGACCCTCCCGCCCGCACGCCCGAGCCGGGCTCCACGTCGGGGCAACAGGATTCGAACCTGCGGCCTTCCGCTCCCAAAGCGGACGCGCTACCAAGCTGCGCCATGCCCCGTGGTGCATCGCCAGACCGTCCCCGTCGACCCCGCGAGAGGGTCGATTTCGGCTGGTCGGGCGCGAACCAGTAGGCTATCGCCTCGGATCGCCGGTCGAGACCAGCGGCCCCCGCGGGCGTAGCTCAATGGTAGAGCCTCAGTCTTCCAAACTGATCACGCGAGTTCGATTCTCGTCGCCCGCTCCACCGCTCTCAACGGGCCCAGAAAGGGCTTGGCCGCTGCCACCGACCGGCCTAGCGTCAGTGCCATGTTCCGACCCGACCTGCAGGACGCCCTCCGCGACCGGGACGCCGTGCTCCGGTCATTCCTCGCCGCCGACGGCAGCCTCACCTCGATCCCGACGAAGATCCGCAAGCGGCTCGTCGTGCTCGACCTGCTGTCCCAGCAGTTCGAGCCGGGGGAGCGCTACCGCGAGACCGACGTCAACAACCGACTCCGCGCCTTCCACCCCGACGTCGCCGCTCTTCGCCGTTACCTCGTGGAGGAGGGGTTCCTCGACCGCGCCGACGGGGTCTACTGGCGCAGTGGCGGATCCGTCGAGTGACGGCTGCGCACGCGGGACGTGGCCCAGCGGCATACCGGCGGCGTCGGTCGCTCAGCGGAAGCCGAGGGTCTCGCTGAGGTAGCTCTCCGCGCCGTCAGCCTCGAGACCGCGCTCGGTCGCGGCGGCGGTACGAGCGGACGGCCACCCGTGCACCCAGAAGAGGGCGAGCGCCCCCGGCAGGGCGATGAGGAGCGGCAGCCACGAGTGCGGTTCGAAGACGAACGTGACGACGAAGGCGATGAGCACCGGTGCCTCAGCGATCGCCACGCGCATCGTCGTCGTCGAGGTGAAGTACTTCAGGCTCGTGGCGGCGGCGTTCTCCCGCGGCAGGCCGAGTGGCAGCGACGGGACCGAGTAGCCGACGTAGGTGATGAGCACGGTCGCGGCGACGAGGGCGAGGACGACGACGGCCACCGCGGCCCACGACGGCATCGGCGCTGCTGGGTCGACGACGATGCGCACCGCACTGATCATCACCGCGCCCATCCCGACGATGGCGCTCAGCATCTGGATCGGGCGCAGGGTGGCGGACGGGCGCTCGGGGGACAGGCTCATGGTCGTCGAGCATAGGTGCGGTGCAGGGACAGCCCGGGAGCGCATTTAGCCTTCTGCGCCGCGGCCGATAGCATGGGCAGTCGGTGCGCCGTGCCGCGCGTGCGGCTCGCCCTCCCCGGCAGCCGCTCGGAGCGGGCGCGAAGGCGCCGAACGACCACATCCCGCCGTGTCCCGCGGTGCGACGATGACCGACCACGCCAAATGGAGTACCCGCAGTGAAGAGTGCGCTCGAGACCCTCAGCCCGACCCGGGTCAAGTTGACCGTCGAGGTCCCGTTCGAGGAGCTCAAGCCGAGCCTCGATGCGGCCATCAAGCACATCGGTGAGCACATCCAGGTGCCCGGCTTCCGCAAGGGCAAGATCCCCGCACGGATCATCGAGCAGCGCGTCGGCCGCGCCGCCGTCCTCGAGGAGGCCGTCAACAACGCGCTGCCGACCTTCTACGGGCAGGCGCTCGAGGAGAACGCGGTCCGCCCGCTCGGCCAGCCCGAGATCACCGACCTCACGGTGCCGGCCACGGACGGCGAGGACTTCGTCTTCGTCGCCGAGGTCGACAAGCGCCCCGAGATCGACCTGCCCGACTTCTCCGCCATCGAGGTCACCGTCGACGAGGCGACCGTCGAGGAGAGCGCCGTCCAGGAGCGCCTCGACGACCTGCGCGCCCGCTTCGGCACCCTCAAGGGCGTGGACCGCGTCGTCGCCACCGGTGACTTCGTCTCGATGGACCTCTCGGCCGAGATCGACGGCAACGAGATCGACTCGGTGACCGGCGTCTCCTACGAGGTCGGCACGGGCAACATGCTCGACGGCCTCGACGAGGCACTCGTCGGGATGGCCGCCGACGAGACCAAGACCTTCACCGCCCCGCTCGCCGGTGGCGATCAGCAGGGCCAGGACGCGAACTGCACCGTGACGGTCACCGCCGTCAAGGAGCGCGAGCTGCCCGAGCTCGACGACGAGTTCGCCCAGCTCGCCTCGGAGTTCGACACGCTCGAGGAGCTCCGCGCCGACCTCGAGGGCAAGGCGGAGATCGACGCCAAGTTCGCCCAGGGCGTCGCGGCCCGCGACAAGCTGCTCGAGCTCATCCTCGAGCAGATCGACGTGCCCGTCCCCGACTCGGTCGTCGCGGCCGAGGTGCACAGCCACCTCGAGGGCGAGGGTCGTCTCGAGGACGACGAACACCGCGCCGAGGTCGACGAGAGCACCCGCCGTGGCCTCAAGACCCAGCTCGTGCTCGACGCGATCGCCGAGAAGGAGGCCGTCCAGGTGCAGCAGGAGGAGCTCATCGAGTTCCTCGTCCAGAGCTCGCAGCAGTACGGCATGGACCCGAACCAGTTCGCGCAGTCGCTCGACCAGGAGGGTCAGATCCCCGCCATGGTCGCCGAGGTCGCCCGCCGGAAGGCGCTCGCGACGGTCCTCGAGCAGGTCTCCGTCAAGGACACCGCCGGCAACGTCATCGACCTCAACGAGACCATCCCCGGCACCGAGGACGACTAGCTCGAGGGCGTCGAGGGCGCTGAGGGTGCTGCGGACGTCGAGCAGGTCGACGCGGCCGACGACGTCATCGAGGTCTCGGCCGAGGACGTCACCGACGCCGACACTGATTCCAGCACCGACACTGACGCCGACGAGAAGGCCGACGCCTGATCCGGACGCCGGACGGCGTCAGCACGTGACGCCCGGACGAGTCGTTGCGACGGCCGCCTCCCCCCGTGTGGGTGAGGCGGCCGTCCGCGTCGGTGGACCGGTAGCGGCATACCGCCGGCGGGTAGGTGAGGATGGACGGGCGGCGCCTCCAGGAGCCGCCCCAGCAACCGCGACGTGAGGAGTCCCATGAGCACCTTCGAGGAGTCGACCGGAGCCCAGCTCGACGACGAGCAGATCAACGGCAAGGTCGCGCAGGACACCGCCGATGCGGCCGATGCAGCCGACACGGGCGAGCACGGAGGCAGCACGGCCGAGGCCGCGGCGGGCGAGGACGCCGACCGGGGCAACCTCGACGGCAGCAACGCCACCGACAGCCCGCGCGACGCAGCCCTCGACGCTGCGCAGGACCAGGCCAGTGCCGCCGGTGAGTCCGGCCAGGACAACGGCCTCAACGAGTGACCCGCACCGGGCGGCGGTGGCCTCCCGCGGGGGCCGCCGCCGTCCGTGCGGCACGGGAACCGGCTTGTGCGCTCAGGGCGAACACGGCGTGGTCCGGGAAATCTCGCCACCACCTCGCGCGTTAGGGTCAGTGACGAGCCAGCCGGGCGACCGCACCCCGCAGCCTCCGGGACTGGACAACTTCGACGATGGAGACATGGTGACCTCGGACATCTCCGCCAGCGGCACTGGTATGCCGGGTGGTCTGGACGACCACATCTATAACCGCCTGCTCAAGGAACGCATCATCTTCCTCGGGTCCGACGTCCGCGACGACAACGCGAACGCGATCTGCGCGCAGCTGCTGCTGCTCTCGGCCGAGGACCCTGAGAAGGACATCTGGCTCTACATCAACAGCCCCGGTGGCTCGATCTCGGCCGGCATGGCGATCTTCGACACGATGAACTGGATCCCCAACGACGTCGCGACCGTCGCCATGGGCATGGCCGCCTCGATGGGCCAGTTCCTCCTCTCGGCCGGCACGAACGGCAAGCGCTACGCGACGCCGCACGCCCGCGTCATGATGCACCAGCCCTCGGGCGGCATCGGCGGCACGGCCACCGACATCAAGATCCAGGCCGAGCAGATGCTCTACGTCAAGACGCAGATGGCCCGGCTCATCGCCGAGCACACCGGTCAGACGCAGGAGCAGATCAGCAAGGACTCCGACCGCGACCGCTGGTTCAGCGCCGAGGAGGCCAAGGACTACGGCTTCGTCGACCACGTGTTCACCCGGTCCGACCAGGCCATCAAGGGCACGGGGGTCGGCCAGGCCGACGCCGAGCCCGACGGCCCGTCCGACGACACCAACTGAGCCCGGCGGCACACCAAGGACCTTGGAGACACACATGATGATCAACCCCACCGCCCGCCTCGGCGATGTCGCTCAGCCCTCGAACCGCTACATCCTGCCGCAGTTCGAGGAGCGCACCGCCTACGGCATGAAGCGGTCCGACCCCTACAACAAGCTCTTCGAGGACCGCATCATCTTCCTCGGCGTTCAGGTCGACGACGCCTCGGCCGACGACATCATCGCCCAGCTGCTCGTGCTCGAGTCGCTCGACCCCGACCGCGACATCCTGATGTACATCAACAGCCCCGGTGGCTCGTTCACGGCGATGACGGCGATCTACGACACGATGCAGTTCGTCCGGCCCGACATCCAGACCTTCGTCATCGGCCAGGCCGCTTCGGCTGCTGCGGTGCTGCTCGGCGCCGGCGCCCCCGGCAAGCGCTTCGCGCTGCCGAACGCGCGGATCCTCATCCACCAGCCGGCTCTGTCCGGCGGTGAGTACGGTCAGGCGTCCGACATCGAGATCCAGGCCAACGAGGTGCTGCGGATGCGCACCTGGCTCGAGGACACGCTGGCCCACCACACCGGCCGCACGTCCGAGGCCGTCCGCGAGGACATCGAGCGCGACAAGATCCTGTCGTCCGCCGCGGCGATGGAGTACGGCCTGATCGACGAGGTCCTCGCCTCGCGCAAGGCCTCCCTCGAGGAGTGACGTCCTGCTCGTGACGAGCACGTAGGCCGCTGGGCCGGGTTCCGCTGGGACCCGGCCCAGCGGCATACCGCCGGGTTGTCGGGGTTGTCGGTCGGGTGTTGGTCCTGCGTCGGTCCGGCTAGGTTGGGGCCATGGCCAGTGCTGAGTTCGAGTCCGCCGTCGAGAGCGTCAAGGGTCTGCGCACCGACCCGGGCAACGAGACGAAGCTGCGCCTCTACGGCCTGTTCAAGCAGGCCACGTCCGGCGACGTGTCCGGCAGCCGGCCCGGCATGATGAACCCCGTCGGCCGGGCCAAGTATGACGCCTGGTCAGCCGTGGGAGGCACGCCCGCCGAGGAGGCCGAGGCCCAGTACGTCGAGATCGCCCGCGAGCTCACCGCCCGCTGACCCCCGCTTTCGCCGCCCGGGCTACGAAACGTGCGGCGATCGGCCGGGTTCCCGCACGCGAGGTCGCCCGGGCTACGAAACGTGCGGCGTACGCGGAGTCAGGCCGGGTGCGCGAGGTCTTCGGACCGGCTGGGGAAGTAGCGCCGCCAGTCCTCGCGGAGCCGCGGCAGGACCATGCCCCGAGCGCGCATCGCGGCCGTGATCCGAGACAGGGTCAGTGCCGGGGTCCGGTAGAGATCGTTCGAGACGACGACCACGATCCGCCACGAGTTCTCGTCCATCCACTCACGACGACCGATGTCGCCGTGCCACTGCTCGTCCGAGTCTGCGTGCTGACGGCCGTCGTACTCGATGATCAGCCTGACGTCGGGGAAGCACAGGTCGAAGCGCCACCGGACGGAGCCGTCGACCCTGCGGATCCGGTGGTTCACGACGGGCTCCGGCAGCCCGGCCAGGACGATGAGCATGCGTAACCGCGACTCCATGGGTGAGTCGACCCCGGCGCGCACGAAGCCGGCGGCCTCCCGGGCCCTGCGCGAACCGGGGCCGCGGGCCAGGTCAGCGGCCCGGACCAACTGCGGCACAGTCATCCTCTTCTTCTTCACGAGGGAGTCGCCGAGCACCACGAGGTCGACGAGGTCGAGGTAGAGGCCGAGGTCCAGGAAGGTTTTGATCGGTGTCGTGAGGGGTATACCGTCGAGCCGCGTGACCTGGTCGGCCCCGCGGACGCGGTGGCCGAGGATGCCGGTCGTGCGCAGCCGCACCTTGGTTGAGGTGACATCGGTCCGGTCGGTATCGGGCACGACGCCACCCCAGAGCCGCGCCGCCGTGTGGTGGGAGACGTAGCTCCCCGGTGCTGCGATGAGGAGGGCGCCGCGAGCGAGCACGGCCGGGGTGATCGGCGCGCCCGCTTCGACGTAGACGTCCTGGAACAGGCGCCGGACACGGCCCCGGCGGCGCCCCCAGCTCGTTGCTCGGGCGGCTCCGGTGAGGCTCAACCTGAAGGGTTCGCTGCCAGATCTCGACATGAGAGTGATGCTCGGTCATCCACGACACCGCCCGCTGGACTCGTCCACAGGCTCGCATGTCCCCCGGGCCGGCAGTCCCGTCGCACGTTTCGTAGCCCGGGCGACCGAAATGGTGGCCAGGAGCACCAGAGGCCGCACGTTTCGTAGCCCGGGCGACCAAAAACGGAGGCCAGCAGGGCCGGGCCGCACGTTTCGTAGCCCGGGCGACCAAAACGGTGGCCTGAAGCCCCAGAGGCCGCACGTTTCGTAGCCCGGGCGGCGAAGCGGGTGGGGGAGGGGGCGGGCGGAGTGACACGGACGTCGTTTGTCAGCCATCAGCGGACAAACGGCGTTGCGCGGGCGGGTCGGGTGTGGTCCGTCGTCTAATAGGACCAGCCCCGCAGGTGGGGACCAGCCGCGCGCCCACGCGTCCGGCCGTCGAGGACCCAGGAGTGTTCAGTGGCACGCATCGGAGAAGGCGGAGACCTCCTCAAGTGCTCTTTCTGCGGAAAGAGCCAGAAGCAGGTCAAGAAGCTCATCGCTGGCCCAGGGGTCTACATCTGCGACGAGTGCATTGACCTCTGCAACGAGATCATCGAGGAGGAGCTCGCCGAGAGCACCGAGCTGGGGCTGGACCACCTGCCCAAGCCGCGCGAGATCTTCGACTTCCTCGAGAACTACGTCATCGGGCAGGACACCGCCAAGAAGTCGCTCGCGGTCGCGGTCTACAACCACTACAAGCGGATCCAGGCCGGCGAGGGCGTCAAGCGCGACGACGACCACATCGACATCGCCAAGTCCAACATCCTGCTCATCGGTCCCACCGGCTCGGGCAAGACCTACCTGGCCCAGACCCTGGCCAAGATGCTCAACGTCCCCTTCGCCATCGCCGACGCGACGGCTCTGACCGAGGCCGGCTACGTCGGTGAGGACGTCGAGAACATCCTGCTCAAGCTCATCCAGGCCGCCGACTACGACGTCAAGAAGGCCGAGACGGGCATCATCTACATCGACGAGGTCGACAAGATCGCCCGCAAGAGCGAGAACCCGTCGATCACCCGCGACGTCTCCGGTGAGGGCGTGCAGCAGGCCCTGCTCAAGATCCTCGAGGGCACCACGGCGAGCGTGCCGCCCCAGGGTGGGCGCAAGCACCCGCACCAGGAGTTCATCCAGATCGACACGACCAACGTGCTCTTCATCGTCGGTGGCGCCTTCGCCGGCCTCGAGAAGATCATCGAGTCCCGCTCGGGCCGCAAGGGTCTCGGCTTCGGCCAGCCGCTGCACAACCCCAAGGACATGGGCGACTCCTTCTCCGACGTCATGCCCGAGGACCTGCTGAAGTTCGGGCTCATCCCCGAGTTCATCGGCCGCCTGCCCGTCCTGACGACGCTGGGCCCGCTCGACCAGCAGGCCCTCGTCAACATCCTCACGGTGCCGCGCAACGCGCTCGTCAAGCAGTACCAGAAGATGTTCGAGATCGACGGCGTCGAGCTCGAGTTCACCGAGGAGGCCATCGCCTCGGTCGCCGACCAAGCGCTGTTGCGCGGCACCGGTGCCCGCGGCCTGCGCGCGATCATGGAGGAGGTCCTCATGCCCGTCATGTTCGACGTCCCCAGCGACGAGGGCATCGCCCGCGTCGTCGTGACCCGTGAGGTCGTCCTCGACAACGTCGTGCCGACCATCGTGCGCCGCGAGGCCGAGCCCCGTGCCAAGCGTCCCCGCAAGGAATCTGCCTGACCCGCCGCTGATCCGCGTCTGATCTGCACCTGAGCCGTGGTCGCGCCGTTCCGGCTCTCCGCCGGTGACCCGGTCCCCGTCCAGCAGTCGAGCACGACGTGCGGCTCGGCGTCGCTGACCGTGGCGCGGATGCTCGTCGACCCGGCCTTCGCGCGCTGGATCCGCAGCGGGCTGCCGCGGGACGCGCCGGGTGACGCCCAGCCGGACGCTGGCACGGTGGAGTCCCGCTTTGCGGCCTACGAGCAGGTCGTCGCGGGCCGGACCAGCACGCTCGTCGGCGCGGGCCGACGGCTCCAGGTCCCGTGGCCGCGCGCGCTCGGCACCCCGCCGTGGGGCGCCCGAAACGAGCTCGAGCACGGCGCCGCCGAGCCGGGAGCCGACTACGACGTCGCGTGGTTCCGCCTCGGGGGGACCGCCGCCCTCGAGCAGGCGTATGCCGCTCTCCGCACCCGGGTGCGCGTCGGTCGTCCTGCGCTCCTCTACGTCGGCGACGCGTGGCTGCCACGCCATGTCGTGCTCGTGATGCCGGCGACGAGGGGTCAGGACCTCGACGTCTACGAGCCGTCGAGCGGCCGGGTCATCGACCTTCCCCGCGCCGCGTTCGTGGCTCGCGCGCTGGTGGTCGGTGGCTGGGCCGTCCCGTGGGCCGCCGTCTGGAGCCACGCCGACAACTGACCCGCGGGGGAAAGTGGGCACTCGACGGGGTGCGGGCGTGGGGTGAGCGGGCGCACGAAAGTGCCCACTCGACGGCGTTCGTCGAGTGGGCACTTTCGTCCGCGTTGCTGTGGCTGGGGTCAGCCGACGTGCACCGGCTCGGCTCCGTCGTTGGCCAGCTCCTCGTGCTTGACGTTGAGGAAGAGCAGCACGATGACGCCACCGACGAGGATCATGATCGAGGCGACGAGGTAGGCCCGGCTCGCGCCGTAGGTGAAGGCCTCGGCCTGGATCATCTGCTTCGCGGCAGCGAGCTGCTCCTTGGTCTGCGCCGCACCGGCCGCGCCGGGGGCGGCCGCGCTCAGCTGGGCGACCCGGTCGCCCATGTTGCTGACGAAGATCGTGCTCAGCGTCGCGAGGCCGAGCGTGCCACCGACCTGCTGCATCGTGTTGAGCACGGCCGAGGCCACCGAGCTGTCCTCGTGCGCCACGGCGTGGACCGCGGTGAGGGTGAGCGGCACGAAGATGAGACCCAGCCCGAAGGCGAGGACGACGATCCACGGCAGGAGGTTGACGGCATACGTGCTCTGGGGCGTCAGGTGGGTGAAGCCCCACATGCCGAGGGCGGCGAAGCCGGCTCCCGCACCGGAGATCCAGCGGGGGTCGACCCGCGAGATGAGCCGCGAGGCCACCTGGGCGGCGACGACGATCCCGACCGAGAAGGGCAGGAACGCGAGACCGGTCTTGAGGGCCGAGTAGCCGAGGATGGTCTGGATGTAGATGCCGAGGAAGTAGAACATCGCGAACATGCCGGCACCGACGATGAGCATCACGAAGTAGGACGTGCCGCGGGTCCGGTTGGCCGGGATGCGCATCGGCAGCAGCGGGTGGGCCACCCGGAACTCGATGGCGACGAAGGCGACGAGCAGGGCCACGCCGACCGCGAGGTAGGTGACCGTGGTCGTGTCGCCCCACGAGGTGCTGGCCGCGTGGGTCAGGCCGTAGACGAGTGCGGAGAGGCCGGCGATCGAGGTGACGGCGCCGGGCACGTCGAGCGAGCCCTTGCCGTCCTCGGACTCGGTGAGCGTGCGGATCGCGAGGATCGCGACGACGATGCCGATCGGCAGGTTGATGAAGAAGTTCCAGCGCCAGTCGATCTCGGTGAGGACGCCACCGAGGATGAGGCCGATCGCCGCACCCGCACCGGACATGGCGGCGAAGACACCCATCGCCTTGTTGCGCTCCTTGCCGGCCGGGAAGGTCGTCGTGATGAGCGCGAGGGCGTTGGGGGCGGCCATCGCGCCACCGAGGCCCTGGACGGCCCGCGCGACGAGCATGAGCGTCTCGTTCTGGGCGATCCCGGCCGCGAGGGAGGCGACGGTGAACAGGATGATGCCGAGGATGAAGAGCTTGCGCCGGCCGTAGAGGTCGCCGAGGCGGCCGCCGAGGAGCAGCACGCCACCGAAGGCGAGGGTGTAGATCGTGACGACCCACTGGAGGTTGGCCGCGGTGAAGCCGAGGTCGACCTGGATGTGGGGGAGGGCGATGTTCACGATCGTGCCGTCGAGCACGATCATCAGCTGGGCGGCGCAGATGACGAAGAGCGCGAGGCCGAGTCGTTTGGGCGGGGTGTCCGCAGAGGTGAACTCGCCCGTGGGCTCGCTGACCTCGTCGACCGTGGTCGAAGACATGGGTGTACCTCTCGGGTGAAGACGTGCGTGATGGGAGGAGGTGGTGTCGCCGTCGTGGCCGACGCGGCCCGGAGGAATCTCAGGGACGGTCGGTGACGGTGGCGGCACACGCCGGGAGGACGACGGTGTCCACGAACTGGGTGAGGCGCTCGCGTCCCGGAGGACGGCCCGTGAGCATCGCCTCGTGGAACGAGAGGGCGGGGAGGATGGCCAGAAGCGTCTCGAGGTCGGCGTCGGGGCCGATCTCACCCCGCTGCTGGGCATGGCGCAGGACGGTCCGCGCGGCGTCGATCTTGGGCTCGACGAAGCGCTCGCGGATGCGACAGGCGAGCTCGGCGTCCCGGTGGATGACGGGGAGCAGGGCGCCCCACGTCTCCAGCAGGGCGTCGTCGTGCAGGCCACCCGCGGCGCAGGCCTGCGCGAGCAGGTCGTCGCGGAGGGAGCCGGTGTCGGGGTCCTGCTCCGCGGGACCGCCGATGAAGAGGCCGGCGACATCGATGACGAGATCGCGCTTGTGCGGCCAGCGCCGGTAGAGGGTCGCCTTGGAGGCCTTGGCCTCCGCGGCGACGGCATCGAAGGTGAGCCGGTCGTAGCCGACGTCGCGCAGCACCGTGAGGCCGGCCCGGAGCAGCTCGACCTCCCGGTCGCCGACGACCCGGGGTCGGAGGGTCGTGCTGGTGTCTGCCGTCATCCCCACCCTCCCCCGTCGATGAAACGAAACTGTTTCGTTCTCCGCAACGGTACGTCGGCGAGCGGGGTCGCGCAACTGCGTTGCGTCAGGCCCGCTCAGGTCCGGTCGGCGGGCGGGCTGGTCCGTACGAGGAGCAGCCCGGCGGCGAGCCCGAGCAACCCGATGACGTATGCCGCTGGGCCGGCTGCCCCGCTCCGGCCGACGAGCGCTCCGGCGGTGGCCCCGACGACCGCGACGACGGCGAGGGCGGTCGCGGTCCAGCGCACCCACCGGCGCAGCGACAGCGCCCCGATGTCGCCGCCCGGGGGCGTCGTCGCCGACAGCGAGGTGGCGACGTGGGCGAGCAGGACGCCGACGGCGCCGGGCAGCGACCACCACGAGAAGCTGGCGGCGTCGGTGAGCAGGAACCAGAGCAGGAGCATCAGGGCCCACTGGGCCAGCGGCAGGCCCGACCCCGACCACGAGAGGGTCGTCAGGGGCACGAGGAGCAGCAGCCACCAGACGCCGTCGAGGGAGCCGGAGGCCTGGTTGAGGGAGACGAGGAAGAGAGCGACCCCGAGCGTGGTCAGCGCGCCGAGGCCGAGCTGGGTGAGGGACCACCGGGGACCGGTGCCGAAGTGGACGGTGCGCCGATCGCGCACGGGCGGCTGTGTCGTCATCGGGTCACCGCCTCGCCATCCGGGGCGCAGCGGCGCGGCGCGCCACGTCACGGAGCACGTGGTCGAGCGAGCCGGGTCCCTTCCACCGCACGAGCGGCACCCCGCGGGTCGACAGGGCGTGGACCTGGGCGCTGCGCGAGAGCAGACGGACCCGCCAGGCGAGGGCCTGGCTGACGTCGACCGGGTTGTCGGTGAGGTGGTCGGGGAAGGTGTCGATGACGACGACGGTCATGCCCCGGGCCGCGAGGGTGTGGGCGAGCCCGACCATCGTCGGGTCGATGAGCGGGGACAGCACGAGGCAGAGCGCCATCGGGTCGACGCCGCGGATCGCCCGCAGCCCGTCGTCACGGCGCTCCGTGGCGGGCGCGATGGTGGCGAGGATGTCGAGGACCCGGCGCAGGTGGTGGATGCCGGAGCCGACCCCGAGGGTGGGCACGTCGGCCGCGCCCACCGTGCGCAGCGTGAGGCGGTCGTTGGCCCGCAGGAAGTGCTCGCTGATCGCGCCCGCGGCGCGGACGGTGACGTCGAGGCTCGTCGGCCGGCCGTCGATGCCCTCGCGGGGCCCGACGTCGGTGTAGGCGTCGACGAGCAGGAACACGTGGGCGTCCTCGTCGGTGAAGGTCGAGGTGACGTGCAGGCGGCCGGTGCGCAGGGACACGGGCCAGTGGATCCGCCGCAGCCGGTCCCCGGGGTGGAACTCGCGGATCGTGCTGAACTCGCTGCCGGACCCCGGGCGTGACGACCGGTTCTGACCCACGATGCCGCGCGGGTGCGGCGTGGGCGCGTTGGCGTCGAAGGCCGCCGGCAGCGGCAGGGTGAAGCTGTCGAGGTCGGGCAGGTCCGTGGGGCCGACGCGGAAGGCCCCCCACGGGCTGCTGAGCGCGACGCTCACCGTGCCGATCCGGTGCCGGCCCCATCGCAGCGTCCGCAGCCCGAGCACGGCCGTGCCGTCCTCGAGCGTTACGACGCCCGTCGCCGGCTTCCGCTCGACCCACTGCGTGCGGGCCAGGGTGACGACCCCGTCGACCGGCCCGGGGTCGGGCTCGGCGCGGACGAGGGCGGTGGTCGCCTCGCCCTCGCGCAGCGTCCTGCTCGTCAGCTCGACGGAGGCGGTCACTTCCCGGGTCGGCCGGCTCAGCTGCCCCCAGACCGCGGCCACGGCGAGCGGCGTGACGAGCACGAGCAGGTCGACCCGGCGACCGAGCACGGCGAGCACGGCGAAGGTCCCGGTCAGCAGGACGGCCCGCACGTGCGCAGCGGTCGGCTCCCACTCGCCGAGCGGGCGTCTCGACGCGGAGGAGGGCCGGGGTGAGGGAGGCACGACGGTCTCTCAGCCGGCCGAGCCGAGCTCGCGCGCCGACGGCGTCGGCACCGACCGCAGGACGGAGCCGACGACGCTCGCGCCGCTCACGTTGCTCATCCACAGCTCGGGCTTGACCGTGATCCGGTGGGCGAGGACGGGCAGGGCGACGGCCTTGACGTCCTCGGGCGTCACGTAGTCACGGCCGTCGGTGACGGCATACGCCCGGGAGCAGAGCAGCAGGCCGAGCGAGCCGCGCGGCGAGGCGCCCATCAGGACGTCGCCGTGGGTGCGGGTCGCGGAGGCGAGGGCGACGCAGTAGCGGCCGATCGACTCGTCGACCTCGGTGGCCTCGACCGCGGCCTGCATCTCGAGGAGGCGCTCGCCGCTGACGACGGCGTCGAGGGTCTGCTCCTCCTGCTGGCGGGTCATCCGGCCGGAGAGGATCGCCCACTCCTCGTCGAGGGAGGGGTAGCCGAAGGAGACCCGCATGAGGAAGCGGTCGAGCTGGGCCTCCGGCAGCGGGTAGGTCCCCTCGTACTCGACGGGGTTCGCGGTGGCGAGGACGTGGAAGGGGCGGGGGAGCGGGAAGGTCCGGCCCTCGACCGTCACCTGCTTCTCCTGCATCGCCTCGAGCAGCGCGCTCTGCGTCTTCGGCGGGGTCCGGTTGATCTCGTCGGCCAGGAGCAGGCCGGTGAAGAGCGGGCCCTCGCGGAACGCGAACTCGCCGACCCGCTGGTCGAAGACGAACGACCCGGTGATGTCGCCCGGCAGCAGGTCGGGGGTGAACTGGGCCCGCTTGAAGTCGAGCCCGAGGGTCTGGGCGAAGCTCCGGGCGGCGAGCGTCTTGCCGAGGCCGGGGAAGTCCTCCATGAGCACGTGGCCCCCGGCGAGGATGCCGGACAGGACGAGGCGCAGGGCCTCCCGCTTGCCGACGACGGCGCGTTCGACCTCGTCGAGGACGGACTGGCTGAGGTCGCTGACTTCACGCAGCTGCAGGGTCACCATTGCTCGATTCGGGTGAGGACCTCATCCAGCCGCGCGGGCCGGTAGAGGTCGGGGGGTGGGAGGGTGACGAGGAAGGTCCACAGCTCGGCGGGCATGACGCCCTCCGACCAGCGCGGCTCCTCCTCGATGACGATGCCGTGCTTGGCCCAGAGCCGCTCGCGGATGATCGTCGACAGCTGGGCGTGGAGGTCCTTGACCAGGGCCTCGCGGCCCTCGCGCCGGGCGTTCGCGGCCTCGATCCGGGCGGCCAGGCTGGTGGCCCGGAAGTCGTTGCCCCGGGCGCCTCCGCCGACGGCGCCGTCGACGAGCGGCCACACGGTCCGGTGGTGCGCCCCGAGGTGGTCGATGGCATACCAGGCGAGCGCGGCCCCGGCCAGGAGGATGGCGAGCAGGTGCGGCACGTCGGGCTCCAGGCCGAGGGCGGCCAGGCCGACCGCGGCGACCACCCACGTGACGAACAGCACGAGAAGTCGCCGGCGCCAGGGCGCGAGGGCGGTGGTCACGGCGTTCACGGTGCGCCCGCCTCGGCGTCTCGAGCGTCTTCGGCAGCCCGGGTGGCCTCGGCCTGGGCGCGGGCCACCTGTGCGAGGTCGTGGTGCAACACCTCGAGGTCGTGGATGGCGCGGCGGCGGTGGTCCTCCCCGAGCGGGTGGGTCGAGAAGCGGGCCTCGCGGTAGAGCGCGCCGAGGTCGGCGAGCCGGGCCCGGTCGACCGCCCA
>JBDSSS010000187.1:0-4487 GCA_039928615.1 Terracoccus sp.
CCCCGGAAGACGCCGGGGAAGGCGAGCACGTTGTTGATCTGGTTGGGGTAGTCGCTGCGGCCGCTCGCGATGACGGTCGCGTGCTGGGTCGCGAGGTAGATGTCGACCTCGGGATCGGGGTTGGCGAGCGCGAAGACGATCCGCTTCTCGGCCATCTCGTCGATCCACTCCGGCTTGAGCACGCCCGGCGCGCTGACCCCGACGAACACGTCGGCGCCCTGGAGTCCGTCCCGGAGCGTGCCGGTCAGGCCGCGGGGATTCGTCTTCTCCGCCAACGACTTCCACGCCGGCGTGAGGGTCTCGTCGTCCTTGTTGAGCAGACCGATCCGGTCGGAGACGGTCACGTCGACGGCGCCGGCCGCGATGAGCAGCTGGACGATGGCCGACCCGGCGGCGCCACCGCCGGAGACGATGATGCGCGCCTCGGGCAGCGGCTTGTCGATGCAGCGCAGGGCGTTCTTGAGCGCGGCGAGCACGACGATCGCCGTGCCGTGCTGGTCGTCGTGGAAGACGGGGATCGAGAGCCGCTCACGCAGCTTGGCCTCGACCTCGAAGCAGCGGGGGGCGGCGATGTCCTCGAGGTTGATCCCGCCGAAGCCCGGCGCGATCAGCTCGACGGTGCGCACGATCTCGTCGACGTCGGTCGTGTCGATGCAGATCGGCCACGCATCGATGTCGGCGAAGCGCTTGAAGAGGGCCGCCTTGCCCTCCATGACGGGCAGCGCCGCCATCGGCCCGATGTTGCCGAGCCCGAGGACCGCGGAGCCGTCGGTGACGACGGCGACGGAGTTGCCCTTGATCGTCAGGCGGGGCACGTCCTCGGGGTGCTCGAAGAGCGCCTGGCTGACCCGGCCGACACCCGGCGTGTAGGCCATCGCGAGGTCCTGGCGGTTGCGCAGGTTGACCTTGGACTCGACGCTGATCTTGCCGCCGAGGTGGAGCAGGAAGACGCGGTCGCTGACCTTGTGGACCCGCACGCCGTCGAGCGTCTCGATGGCCTCGACGACCTCGTTGGCGTGGTCCGCGTCGGAGGCGGAGCAGGTGAGGTCGATGACGAGGCGGTCGGGGTGGGAGTCGACGATGTCGAGCGCGGTCGTGATGCCGCCGCTCTCGGCCACCTTGACGGCGAGCGCACCGATCACCGCCGGGTCGGTGCCGGCATGGATCCGGACCGTGATCGAGTAGGACGCGGTGGTGGCTCGGGCACGCTGGATCGACTCAGTCACCGGCAGATCTTCCCACGCCGGGACCCCGATCGCGCACCCGTCCACGGACCCGCCGGTAACGACGCCTCCCCCGCCGACCACCACGGGGGTATGCCGTTCATCCCCGCCGCTCGCGGTCGACCGGCGCGCCTCCCGACCGGCTGGACGGCATACCTCTCGGCCGGCTTCCCGGCGACGCCCAGACCTGTCGGCCACACTGACCCCGTGACGACATCTGCGGCGGGGACGACGACCCGGGAGACCGGTCTGACGAGCGGCGAGGTCGCCGACCTGACCAGCCGCGGCGAGGTCAACCGCCTCGACGAGCGGACGTCGCGCTCGCTCGGGGAGATCTTCCGGGCCAACGTGCTGACCCGCTTCAACGCGATCCTCGGCGCCCTCTTCGTACTCGTCATGGCAACCGGCTCGTTCGCGGACGGGCTGTTCGGCCTCATCCTCGTCGCCAACTCGACCATCGGCATCGCGCAGGAGTACCTCGCCAAGCGCAAGCTCGACCGGCTCGCCCTGCTCAACGCACCGACGACCCGGGTCGTGCGCGACGGCGAGGTGCAGGTGATCGCGACGACCGATGTCGTGCTCGGCGACCTCATCGAGCTGCGCACCGGAGACGAGGTGCCCGCCGACGGGAGCCTGCTCACCTCGGCCGGTCTCGAGCTCAACGAGGCCAACCTCACCGGAGAGTCCGACCCCGTCGCCCACGCCTCGGGCGAGGCGATCATGTCGGGCACGAGCGTCGTGGCGGGCGGAGGACGCTACGTCGCGAGCGCCGTCGGAGCCGATGCCTATGTCAACAGGATCGCGGCGGACGCCCGGAAGTTCACCCGCACCCGGTCCGAGATCCAGGACTCGATCAACACCCTCCTGAAGTACATCACCTGGGTCATCGTCGCGGCCCTGCCCATCGCGATCTGGTCGCAGTGGCGCTCGGTCGGTGACCAGGGCTGGCAGGAGGTCGTCATCCGGGCGGCGGCCGGGGTCGTCGGGCTCGTGCCCGAGGGCCTCGTGCTGCTCACGTCGGTCGCGTTCCTCCTGTCGGCCGTCCAGCTGACCCGCCAGCAGGTGCTCGTCCAGCAGCTGCCCGCGGTCGAGGGCCTGGCCCGGGTTGACGTCGTCTGCCTCGACAAGACCGGCACGCTCACCGCCGGCGAGATCGCCTACGAGCAGACCCACGTGCTGCCCGGCGGGGACGCCGACGAGATCGCGGCCGCGCTCGGCGCCCTCGCCGACGACCCCAACGCCAACGGCACCCTGACCGCGGTCGCCGCCGCCTTGTCCTCCCCCGACTGGACGCGGACGTCGGGCATCCCGTTCAACTCCGCACGCAAGTGGAGCGCCGCCGAGTTCGAGGGGCACGCCACGTGGGTCCTCGGCGCCCCGGAGATGCTCGTCGGCGACGACGAGCACCTCCGGGCCCAGATCGCCGAGCTCGCCGACTCCGGCCGGCGGGTCGTGCTGCTCGCCCGGTCCGGGCAGCACCTGCCCGAGCCGGTCCTGCCCGACGACCTCGCCCCCGTCGCCCTCGTCGCCCTCACCGAGCAGGTGCGGCCCGACGCCGCCGAGACGCTCGCCTACTTCGCCGCCCAGGGCGTCGCGATCAAGGTCATCTCCGGCGACAACCCGGTCACCGTCGCGGCGGTTGCGCGCAGCGTCGGGCTCGACGTCGGCGAGGCGGTCGACGCGCGGACCCTGTCCGACGACCAGGACGCCCTGCGGGAGGTCCTCGCCCGGACGACGGTCTTCGGCCGGGTGACCCCGGAGCAGAAGCGTGCCTTCGTGCACGCCCTCCAGGCCGACGGGCACGTCGTCGCGATGACGGGCGACGGCGTCAACGACGCCCTCGCCCTCAAGGACGCCGACATCGGTGTCGCGATGGGCAACGGGGCACAGGCGACCAAGGCCGTCGCCGAGATCGTGCTGCTCGACGGGAAGTTCTCGCACCTGCCCGACGTGCTCGCCGAGGGCCGTCGGGTCATCGGCAACGTCGAGCGGGTTGCCAACCTCTTCGTCGCCAAGAACGCGATGAGCCTCGTCGCGATCCTCGCGGTCGCCTTCGCGTCGCTGCCCTTCCCCTTCCTGCCGCGCCACCTCACCCTCGTCTCCACGGTGACGATCGGCATCCCCGCCTTCGTCCTCGCACTCGGGCCCAACAAGCGCCGCTACCTGCCCGGGTTCCTCGGTCGGATCCTGCGGTTCGCCGTGCCGGCCGGCGCCATCGCGGGCCTGTCGGTCATCGCCTCCTACCTCATCGCGGGGAGCGGCTACGGCGTCGCCCCCCGGGACTTCGGCGCGCAGTGCGCCATCGAGAAGGGCGTGGCGACAGCCGTCGACGTCGCCTGCATCCGACCCGGCACCGGCGCCACGATCACCCTGCTCGTCGTCTTCTTCTGGATCCTCGTGACGCTGTCGCGGCCGCTCCGGGCGTGGAAGCTCGCCCTCATCGCGACCATGGTGGCGATCGCCGGGCTCGCCTTCGCCCTTCCCCTCGGTCGCAGCTTCTTCTCCTTCGACGCTCCGTGGGGCCTGGTCTGGCCGTCTTTGGTCGTCGGTCTCGTGGGCGCGGCCGCCGTCGAGGTGCTGCACCAGTTTTTGGATCGGCGCCAGCAACCGACAGCCGTTTCGCCGCATGTCCCGCAGACGACAGGACTGCAGACACCCCCACGCTGATCAGCAGGTGCTCCCGTCGACCCGGCGGATGGGGCAGCTCGTGGCCTGGTACGGCAGGACCCGCTGCAGCCCCCACAGCCCCACGGCGGTGAAGGGGCGCCGTACGTCACCGTAGAAGTAGTCACCCGGAGCGGCCCGGGTGCCGCCGGCACCGCCCTCGATCTCGAGGTCGAAGCTCTCCCACGCCCCACCACCCTGGGTCGTCGTCGAGGCGCTGTGGTCGACGAAGCGGTCCTGGGGCCAGCGGAGCCCACCGAGGCTGAAGGCATGCGAGTTCTCGCTGCCGGGGGCCATCAGCACGTGCACGAGCGTGGGGTCGCCGGGATAGGCCTTGAGCCACGGCACCTGGCCGGGGTTGCGGAACGCGGTGGGTCCGTCGCCGGCCGGTGCCGCCTGGTAGTTGACCAGCGACCGACCGGTCCGGGCACTCGTCGGGTAGGGCATGAAGTCCTGCCCGATCGCGCTGTCGTCGTCGGCCACCGTGACCGTGAAGTCGCGGTAGTCGGTGACGGTCGCCCCCGGCACGTGGATGATCACCTGGGCGCCGATGTCGCGCGCCTCGCCCGTCACCGGGTCGGAGAACTCGGTGGGGACACC
>JBDSSS010000188.1:0-42765 GCA_039928615.1 Terracoccus sp.
GCACCGGGCCCACCCCCACCGGCCCGGTGCGGCGACGCGTCAGCGACCCTCGAACTGTGCCTTGCCCGGGCCCTGCTCGACGAACGAGGCCATCCCGATCTCGCGGTCCCGGGTGGCGAAGAGGCCGGCGAAGAGCATCCGCTCGATCTCGAGGCCGGTGTCGAGGTCGACCTCGACACCGCGGTCGATGGCCTCCTTGGCGGCGCGGACGGCATACGACGCCGCACCCACATAGCGACCGGCCCACTCCCGGGCGGCCGAGTAGACGTCGGCGGCGGGGACGACCTTGTCGGCGAGGCCGATCGCGAGCGCCTCCTCGGCGTCGACGAACCGGCCGCTGAAGATGATCTCCTTCGCCCTGGCCGGTCCGACGAGACGGGCGAGACGCTGGGTGCCGCCGGCGCCGGGGATGATGCCGAGCAGGATCTCGGGCTGGCCCAGCTTGGCGTCGTCTGCGACGAGCCGGAAGTCGCAGGCGAGCGCGAGCTCACAGCCGCCGCCGAGCGCGTAGCCGGTGATGGCCGCGATGACCGGCTTGGGGATCCGCGAGACGGCACCGACGGCCGACTGGAGGGCACCGGAGCGGTCCACCATGTCGGTGTAGGACATCGTCTGCATCTCCTTGATGTCTGCCCCCGCGGCGAAGACGCGCTCACCCCCGTAGACGATGACCGCCTTGACGTCGGCCCGGTCGGTCGCCTCCTGCGCGGCGGCCCGGATCTCCTCCTGGACCTGGACGTTGAGGGCGTTCATCTTCGGCCGGTCGAGGCGGATCGTGCCGATCCCGTCCTCGACCTCGAGCCGGACGAACTCACCCATCACCGACCGCCCTGCGGGCCGTCCTCGGTGGCGCCCTCGGGCAGCTCCTCGGTGGGCACCTCCGGCGGGAGCCACGACTGGAAGAAGAAGCCGACGCCCTGGAGGATGTGGTTGACCGAGAGCGGCACGAGCACCTCGAGGTCCGCGTTCGGCGTGATGACGTGCTCGGCCGAGACGACGAGGCTCTCCTGGACCATCGTCAGCTTGACGATGTTGAGCTGCATCGTCATGTCGTTGCACCGGGAGATCCGCTCGTTGCGGTCGGGCGAGACGGGCTCCTGCAGCTGCCACTGACCGAAGAAGCGGACGAGGGCGATGTCACCCTCGGCGACCCGTGCGAACAGCGTCGTGCTCGTGCCCTCCGGGTCGACGATGGCGAACTCGAGGTCACCGTCGTCGTCGACCTTCGGGTCGAGCTGGAGGGTGTTGAGCACCTCGAGGATGCGGTCACGGACAGGAGCGTCGCTCTGGGGCACGCCGTTCGGGGTGCCGGCCGGCTGGTGCGGCGTGAAGTTGGGCAGCGATGTCGGATCGGTCATGAGTCAACCGTAACGACCTCGCGTCGCGGGGTCGATCCGGCGGGGGCTGGGATGCTGGGGGCATGGGAGGCACCACCCGCCTGACGGTCGCGACGGCCAACACCTGCTCCGGCGGCCTGCTGAGGGCGACCGACGGGCTGGCCCCCTTTGCCGACGCCGGCGCCGACGTGATCGGCCTCCAGGAGGTGTTCGGGCTCGGCGTCGACGAGGTGGAGCAGGCGCTGGCAGCGAGCGGCTACGTCCTGACCGGCCACCACCTCGCCGCCGGGCTGGCGATCGCCCACCACCCCACCCGGCTGCTGGCCCTCGGGGCGGCGCGACCGACGACCCTGAAGTCCGCGGGGCCCCTGCTGCGGGTGTCGAACCACTGGCACGAGCGGGGTCTGCTGCGGGCCCGGTTCGAGATCGGGGGCCGCACCTTCACCTTCGCGACGGCGCACCTGATCGTCTTCGCCCGCGCTGTCGCGCGGTCCCGCCAGGTCGCGGCGCTCGGCCGGGCCCTCGCCGAGGACGGGCCGGCCGAGCCCCTCGTCGTCACCGGGGACATGAACCACTACCCGGGGCCGGGTCGCCGCGACCGCACCATGCACGACGCGGCCGGTCTCACCGCCGCCGTCCTGCCGGGGCCGACGTGGCGGGTGGCCGGCTCTCCTCACGAGTGGCTGGCCCGCGCCGGCTCCCGGGCCAGCGGCCGGGCCCTCGAGCGCTTCGACGGTGAGCTCGACGCGGTGCTCCACCGGGACCTGGCGCTCGTGGACACCACCCTGCTGGAGATCGCCTCCGACCACCGTGGTGTCGTGTGCCGCTTCGAGCTCCCCGACTGAGCGACGGTCGTGGAGCGGTCCACGGACGGGACGGGAGCGTCGGTGGCCGGGTGGTCGCCCTACGCTGCCCCCATGTGTCCGCCCCTCCCCGCGACGCCCGACCTCCCGCCACCACCGGGAGCCCACGTGGACGGCGGGGGGACGGTCTTCAGCGTCTACGCCGCGCACGCGACCTCCGTCGAGGTCTGCCTCTTCGACGTCGACCTCGAGGGCCATGAGACCGAGCGCCGGGTGCCCCTGCGTCACCGCCGGCACGGCACGTGGTTCGACACCGTCGAGGGCATCGGGGTGGGCCAGCGCTACGGCTACCGGGTCGACGGCCCGTGGGCTCCCGACCGGGCGGAGCGGCACAACCACGCCAAGCTGCTCCTCGACCCCTACGCGCGGGCGCTCGACGGAGAGGTGACCCTCGACCCCTCGCTCTACGGGCACGTCGTCGGCGCCGACCTCACCGGCGACGTCACGGTGCGCGACGACCGCGACTCGGCGTCGCACGTGCCCCGGTGCGTCGTCGTCGACGACGAGTTCGACTGGGGTGACGACGCGCCGCCACGCCGGCCGCTGTCCGACTCCGTCCTCTACGAGGTTCACGTCAAGAGCGCCACCGCCCTCCACCCGGGGGTTCCCGAGAACGTGCGGGGCACGTATGCCGCCCTCGCCCACCCGGCTTTCCTCGACCACCTCGTGTCGCTGGGTGTGACCGCCGTCGAGCTGCTCCCCGTCCACGCCTTCAGCCACGAGCCCGGCCTCGTCCTGCGTGGCCTCGGGAACCACTGGGGCTACAACTCGCTCGGCTTCTTCGCCCCCCACGCCGCCTACGCCGGAGCCGACGAGCCCCAGGCGGTGCTCGACGAGTTCAAGGCCATGGTGCGAGGTCTGCACGCGGCCGGCATCGAGGTGGTCCTCGACGTCGTCTACAACCACACGGCGGAGCAGTCGCAGGTCGGTCAGACGCTCTCGTGGCGCGGCCTCGACAACCGCGCGTACTACCGGCTCGACGAACGAGGTCGCGACATCGACGTCACGGGGTGCGGCAACACCCTCGACCTCGCCCACCCCGTCGTCGCGCGCCTCGTGCTCGACTCGTTGCGCTACTGGGTGGAGGAGTGCCACGTCGACGGCTTCCGCTTCGACCTCGCCGTGGCCCTGGCCCGTGGGCGGGACGACAACTACGACCCCACGCACCCGTTCCTCGTCGCCCTGCGCACCGACCCGGTGCTCTCCAGGGTGAAGCTCATCGCCGAGCCGTGGGACGTCGGCCTGCACGGGTGGCGCACCGGCCAGTTCCCGCCGCCGTTCTCGGAGTGGAACGACCGCTACCGCGACGCGGTCCGCACCTTCTGGCTGCGCGACCTCGCCGCGTCCGCGGCCGGGGGCACCGGCCACGGCGTCCGTGAGCTCGCGACGCGGATGGCGGGCTCGGAGGACCTCTTCGGCACCCGCGACCGGGGCACGATCGCCTCGGTGAACTTCGTGACGGCCCACGACGGCTTCACGCTGGCCGACCTCACGGCATACAACGCCAAGCACAACGGGGGCAACGGCCAGGGCGGCACCGACGGGACGAACGACAACCGCTCGTGGAACCACGGCGTCGAGGGCCGCACCGACGACGAGACGGTCGCCGCGGCTCGCCGACGCTCCATGCGCAACGTGCTCGGCACGCTCCTGCTCTCGACCGGTGTGCCGATGCTCAACGCCGGTGACGAGTTCGGCCGGAGCCAGCGGGGCAACAACAACCCCTACTGCCAGGACAACGAGATCAGCTGGTATGACTGGGATCTCGCCGACTGGCAGCAAGATCTGCTCGACACGACACGCCACCTCGTGTCGCTCCGTCGAGACCACCAGGTGCTGCGGCAGCGTTCGTTCTTCACCGGGCGCCCGGTCCACGAGGACGGCTCGACCGACCTCGCCTGGTATGCCGCGGACGGTGACCCGATGGGGCACCGCTGGGACGGTCCGGCGGTCGCCGGCCTCCAGGCGTTCTACAGCGGCGCGGCCCTCACCGCGGACTCCGTGCTCATCAGCGTCAACGGCGCCGCGCACCCCGTCCAGCTCGTCCTCCCGTCACCCCCCGGGGTCCTCGGTTTCGAGCTGCTCTGGGACAGCACCGACGAGCGACCGACGGCCGTCCCGGCGGCCGGGTCCCCCACCGCCGAGGTCGTTCGCGTCGCGGCGACGCGACCGATGGGCGCCTCCTCGATGCGGGTCTGGCGGGCCGTCTCGGGCTGACGTCGAAGGCCCCGGCCACGTGGAGGTGGACGGGGCCTTCGACGTCTGTCAGGCGTTGCGAGCCAGCCCGAGCTCCGCTGCGGTGGCGAGGGACTCGTGCTTCGGCACGATCCGGACGCTGTAACCGAACGAGCCGGTGCGGCCCAGCGGCTGGGTGCCGGTGAACTGGTGGTGGCCACCCTCGCCGCTCTCGGCGAGGGTCAGCGGCGCCACCTCGACGTCCCACAGCTCGTCGAGGTCGTTGACGTGACCGTGGACGAGCTGCACCTCGACGTCGTCGGGGGCGAGCCCGGCGAGGTCGACGTAGGCCTTGAGCTCGAGGACGTCACCGACCTCCGGGGAGTCGGACACGCCGGAGGGCTCGACGTGCTCGACCTTGAGCTGCGGCCAGGCCGCCCGGACCCGGGCCTTGTAGGCCGCGAGCTCCCTCGCTCCGGCGAAGTCGTCGCCACCGAGCGCCCGTCCCGCCGTGGCAGCGGGTGCGTAGAGCTTCTGGGTGTAGTCCTGCACCATCCGCGACGCCAGCACCTTGGGGCTGAGTGTCTTGAGCGTGTGCGTCATCATCGCGAGCCAGCCCCGCGGCAGTCCCTCGGGGTCACGCTCGTAGAACTGCGAGGCGACGTTGTGCTCGATGAGGTCGTAGAGCGCTGCCGCCTCGATGTCGTCGCGACGCTCCGGGTCCTCGACACCGTCGGCGGTCGGGATCGCCCAGCCGTTGTGGCCGTCGAACCACTCGTCCCACCAGCCGTCGAGGATCGAGAGGTTGAGCCCGCCGTTGAGGGCGGCCTTCATGCCCGACGTGCCGCACGCCTCGAAGGGCCGCAGCGGGTTGTTGAGCCACACGTCGCAGCCCGGGTAGAGGTGCTGCGCCATGGCGATGTCGTAGTTGGGCAGGAAGACGATGCGGTGGCGCACGTCCTCCTGGTCGGCGAACTGGACCATCTGCTGGATCAGCCGCTTGCCCGTCTCGTCGGCGGGGTGCGACTTGCCGGCGATGACGAGCTGGATCGGGTGCTCGGGGTGGAGCAGCAGGCTCTTGAGGCGGGCGGTGTCGCGCAGCATGAGGGTGAGCCGCTTGTAGGTCGGCACGCGGCGGGCGAATCCGATCGTCAGCACGTCGGGGTCGAGGACGTCGTCGACCCAGCCGAGCTCGGCGTCGGAGGCGCCGCGCTTGTGCCACGAGGAGCGGACCCGGCGGCGGACGTCGGCGACGAGCTTCTCGCGCATCTCGCGCTTGGCCGACCAGATGGCGGCGGCGGGGACCTCGTCGATCCGGTCCCACGCGTCCGACCCGGCGACGTCGGCCGTGCCGAGGTGCTGTCGCGCGACGTCGTAGACCGTCCGGTCGACCCACGTCGGCGCGTGGACACCGTTCGTGATGCTCGTGATCGGCACCTCCACCTCGTCGAAGCCGGGCCACAGCCCGTCGAACATCCCGCGGCTGACGACGCCGTGCAGCTCGGAGACACCGTTGGCGCGCTGGGCGAGGCGAAGGCCCATGACCGCCATGTTGAAGATCCCGGGCTGGCCGCCTGCGTAGTCCTCGGCGCCGAGGGCGAGCAGCCGCTCGACCGGGACCCCGTCGATGGCGTTGGCCCCGCCGAAGAAGAGGTTGATCTTGGCGGCGTCGAAGCGGTCGATCCCGGCGGGCACCGGGGTGTGGGTGGTGAAGACGGTGGCCGAGCGCACCGCTTCGAGCGCCTCGTCGAACGCGAGGCCGTGGTCACGGACGAGCTCGGTGATCCGCTCGACACCGAGGAAGCCGGCGTGGCCCTCGTTGGTGTGGTAGACCGCCGGGGCCGGTGCACCCGACAGGCGCGACCAGAGGCGCAGCGCGCGGACACCGCCGATGCCCAGCAGCAGCTCCTGCTCGAGCCGGGTGTCGCCACCACCGCCGTAGAGCGTCTCGGTCACCCGACGGGTCGCTTCGTCGTTGCCCGGCACGTCGGAGTCGAGGAGCAGGAGCGGCACCCGACCGACCTGCGCCTTCCACACGTGGGCGTTGAGCATCCGGCCGCCCGGCAGCGCGATCGACACGACCGCGGGGGTTCCGTCGTCCTCGCGCAACAGCGACAGCGGGAGCCCGTCGGGGTCGAGCACGGGATAGCTCTCCACCTGCCAGCCGTCGCGGGTCAGCGCCTGCTTGAAGTACCCGGTCTTGTAGAACAGCCCCACCCCGACGATCGGCACCCCGAGGTCGGAGGCGGTCTTGAGGTGGTCACCGGCGAGGATGCCCAGGCCACCGGAGTACTGCGGGAGCACGGCCGTGATCCCGAACTCGGGGCTGAAGTAGGCGATCGCCTCGGGAGCGGTCCGTCCCGCGGCGCGCTCCTCCCGGCTCCAGGTCTGGTACCACCGCTCGTTCGTCAGGTAGCGCTGGAGGTCCTCCTGCGCTGCGTCGACCCTCGCGACGAAGTCGTCGTCGGCGGCCAGCTGCTCGAGCTGCGTGCCAGAGAGCCGCGAGAGCAGCTTGACAGGGTCCTCGTTGGCGCCGGCCCACTTCTTCGCGTCGATGCTCTCGAAGAGGTCGCGCGTGGGCGGGTGCCAGGACCATCGCAGGTTGCTGGCGAGGTCGCCGAGCCCTTCGATGCGGCTGGGGAGGACGGTGCGGACGCTGAACCGACGGATAGCCTTCACGAGAGGACAGCATAGGGGTGGGCCTTGTCGCGTTCTTGCAGATCTTGCAGCGAGTTCCACAGGACGGACGCGCTGCCGGATGCCTCTCGTCCCGGGCGCCCGCCATTCGATACGGTCAGGTGGTGACTGGCTCACCAGCGGACCCCCGCACCCCCACGCCCGTGTCCACCCCGACGCCCAGCCGGGCGTCCAGCCCGACGTCGTCAGCCGCCCCCGCGGCGGCCCCGGCCAGCCCCGCCGGCGGCGCCGGCGCCCCGGTCAGCGTCCCCCCGACGGTCGAGGGGATGCCGGGCGACGCCCGCCCGTTCGGCCGGATCCCCGTCACGAACGTGTGGCCGCGGGTCGACGGCGGCGACCGGCCCGCGAAGTCGGTGGTCGACGAGGAGTTCACCGTCTTCGCGACGGTCTTCCGCGAGGGGCACGACGCCGTCAACGCCACGGTCGTGCTCACCGACCCGGACGGCACGGACCACCAGGTCGGCATGCAGTGCGACAACCCCGGGCTCAACCTCTGGAGCGCCGTCGTCTCCGCCGACAGCACCGGGTGGTGGACCTACCGGGTCGAGGGCTGGTCGGACCCCTACGCCACGTGGGTGCACGATGCGGAGATCAAGATCCCGGCCGGCATCGACGTCGACCTCATGTGCGCCGAGGGGGTCCTCGTGCTCACCCGCTTCGCGGACGCCGTCCGTGACCAGGGCGGCGACGCCGCCCCGATCGAGCGGGCCCTCACCGCCCTGCGTGACGAGCAGCGATCAGCCGCAGAGCGGCTCGCCGCCGCGACGTCGCCCGAGGTCCACGCGCTGGCAGCCGCGACACCGCTGCGCGAGCTCGTCTCACCGACGGCCGACTACAGCCTCTGGGTCGAGCGGGAGCTCGCCCTCTACGGCGCCTGGTACGAGATGTTCCCGCGGTCGGAGGGAGCCCACCGCGACGACGAGACCGGCGAATGGGTCTCCGGGACCTTCCGGTCCGCGGCCGAGCGCCTGCCGGCCGTCGCCGACATGGGCTTCGACGTGGTCTACCTCACACCGATCCACCCCATCGGCACGACGGCCCGCAAGGGCCGCAACAACGCACTCACCGCAGAGCCCGGGGACCCGGGCTCGCCCTACGCGATCGGCTCCCCCGACGGAGGGCACGACGCGATCCACCCCGACCTCGGCACCTTCGAGGACTTCGACCACTTCGTCGCGGAGGCCGGGCGACTCGGCCTCGAGGTCGCCCTCGACATCGCGTTGCAGGCCTCCCCCGACCACCCGTGGGTGCAGACGCACCCCGAGCTGTTCACGACGCGGGCCGACGGCACCATCGCCTACGCCGAGAACCCGCCCAAGAAGTACCAGGACATCTACCCGCTCAACTTCGACAACGACCCCGCCGGGGCCTACGCCGAGGTGCGCCGGGTGATCCAGGTCTGGCTCGACCACGGGGTCCGGATCTTCCGCGTTGACAACCCGCACACCAAGCCGGTCACCTTCTGGCAGTGGCTGATCGCCGACGTGGCGAAGGACCACCCGGAGACCATCTGGCTGTCGGAGGCCTTCACGAAGCCGGCGATGATGTCGGCCCTGGCCCAGGCCGGCTTCCAGCAGAGCTACACCTACTACGCCTGGCGCAACGCGAAGTGGGAGCTCGAGGAGTACGGTCGCGAGCTCGCGGGTGACAGTGCGGCGTGGATGCGTCCCTCGTTCTGGCCGACCACCCACGACATCCTCACCCCCTTCATGCAGTACGGCGGGCCGACCGCCTGGAAGCTGCGGGCCGCGGTGGCGGCGACGATGTCGCCGACCTACGGGATCTACGCCGGCTACGAGCTGATGGAGCACGTCGCCCGTCCAGGCGCCGAGGAGCAGAACGACAACGAGAAGTACGAGTACAAGGACCGCCAGTGGTACCTCTACGAGCCGGGCGGCCCACTCGAGAGCCGCTCGCTCGCCTGGTACCTCAAGCGGCTCAACGACATCCGCGGCTGGCACCCGGCCCTCCACTGGATGCGCAACCTCCACTTCCACAGCGCCGACGATGCCAACGTCCTCGTCTTCTCCAAGACGCGGGTCGTCGACGGGGAGCGCGACACCGTGCTCGTCGTCGCCAACCTCGACCCGCACGCCACCCGGGAGACCAACATCCACCTCGACATGGAGGCCTTGGGCCTCGCGTCCTGGTCGACGTTCGACGCCCACGACCACATCACCAACCAGACGTGGGAGTGGCGGTCCGACAACTTCATCCGACTGGGCCCCGAGTCCGAGCCCGTGCACATCATCCACGTCAGGAGCCACTGAACACATGCAGGGACTCAACCTCTCCCAGCCGGGACTTCGCCACGACCCCCAGTGGTTCAAGAAGGCCGTCTTCTACGAGGTGCTCGTGCGCGCCTTCGGCGACTCGAAGGGGTCGGGCGCCGGTGACTTCACCGGTCTGATCCAGCGGCTTGACTACCTGCAGTGGCTCGGCGTCGACTGCCTCTGGCTGCCGCCCTTCTACGCGTCGCCGCTGCGCGACGGTGGCTACGACATCGCCGACTACAAGGCCGTGCTGCCCGAGTTCGGGACCCTGCCGGAGTTCACCGAGCTCGTCTCGCAGGCCCACGCCCGCGGCATCCGGATCGTCACCGACTTCGTGATGAACCACACGAGCGACCAGCACCCGTGGTTCCAGGCCTCACGGGCCGAGCCGGACGGGCCGTACGGCGACTTCTACGTGTGGTCCGACACCGACGAGGGCTACTCCGACGCCCGGATCATCTTCGTCGACACCGAGGTGTCCAACTGGACCTTCGACCCGGTCCGGCGGCAGTTCTTCTGGCACCGCTTCTTCTCCCACCAGCCCGACCTCAACTTCGAGAACCCGGCCGTGCAGGAGGCGATGTTCGACATCGTCCGCTTCTGGATGGACCTCGGGATCGACGGCTTCCGCCTCGACGCCGTGCCCTACCTCTTCGAGGAGGAGGGCACCAACTGCGAGAACCTCCCCAGGACGCACGAGTTCCTCGCCCGGCTGCGCGCGATGGTCGACGAGGAGTACCCCGGCCGCATCCTGCTCGCGGAGGCCAACCAGCCGCCGGCCGAGGTGGTCGACTACTTCGGCACGGAGGAGTCCCCCGAGTGCCAGATGTGCTTCCACTTCCCTGTCATGCCGCGCCTGTACTACTCGCTGCGGGAGGAGAAGGCCCAGCCGATCATCGACGTGCTCGCCGACACCCCAGCGATCCCCGACGGGGCCCAGTGGGGCACCTTCCTGCGCAACCACGACGAGCTCACGCTCGAGATGGTGACGCCCGAGGAGCGCGCCGCCATGTACGGCTGGTACGCCCCGGACCCACGCATGCGCGCCAACATCGGCATCCGCCGCCGCCTCGCCCCGCTGCTCGACAACTCCCGTCCGGAGATCGAGCTGATCCACGCGCTCATCCTGTCGCTGCCCGGGTCGCCCTGCCTCTACTACGGCGATGAGATCGGGATGGGCGACAATATCTGGCTCACCGACCGTGACGCCGTGCGCACGCCGATGCAGTGGACCCCCGACCGCAACGCCGGCTTCTCCAGCGTCGACCCCGGCAAGCTCTACCTGCCGGTGATCTCGAGCCTCGTCTACCACTACAACAACCTCAACGTCGAGGCCCAGATGGCCTCGTCGGCGTCGCTGCTGCACTGGGTCCGAGGCATGGTCCAGGTGCGTGGGCGCCACCCCGTCTTCGGTCTCGGCGACTTCGACGTCGTCCCGGCCGACAACGATGCGGTGCTCGCCTTCACCCGGACGATGGAGGCCGACGGCAACGACGAGGCCGAGGCCGTCCTCTGCGTCAACAACCTCTCGAGCCGTCCCCAGGCCGCGACGCTCCAGCTCCCCGAACGGCTCGCCGGCCGCGAGTTGCGAGACCTCTTCGGCGGCAGTGGTTTTCCCTGGGTCGCCGCGGACGGACGGGTGACGCTCACCCTCGGGTCGCGTGACTTCTTCTGGCTGCGCCTGCGCGGCAGGGAGGAGCGCTGATGGCCCTCGTGCACAAGGGCGCCTCTCTCGTCCCGGGCAAGACCGAGCTCGTCGCGCCGTGGATGGCCGACCAGCGCTGGTATGCCGGCAAGGGCCACGTCCCGCAGCTGCGCCGCGTCGGCGGCTTCCGCTTCGAGGACCCCGAGGGCCGGGTCGGCATGGAGACGATGCTCCTCGTCGACGACGCGGCGACCCCACCCGTCGTCTACCAGGTGCCCCTGACCTACCGTGACGCCCCGCTCGAGGGCGCAGAGAAGGCCCTCATCGGCACGATGGAGCACAGCGTCCTCGGCACCCGGTGGGTCTACGACGGACCGCACGACCCGGCATACGTCTCGAGCCTGGTCGGGGCGATCCTCGGCAGCGGGGTGTCCGACGAGGCCCAGGCCTCCGTCGGCAGCAACGCCGTCGCCCGGGGGTACTCCACCGGCCGGGCCGACGGACGGGTCGCGAGTGCGGCCGTGCTGACGGGCGAGCAGTCCAACACCTCGATCATCGCGCGGATGACCGCGCCCGACGGTGGACTCGCGGAGCCGTTGATCGTCAAGGTGTTCCGCACGCTCCAGCACGGTGACAACCCCGACGTCATCGTGCAGTCGGCCCTCACCGTCGCCGGCTCCGACCGCGTCCCGATGGCGCTCGGCGACCTCTCCGGCGCCTGGGACTCCCCGGCCGGCGCCGGTGCGGAGTCAGGACACCTCGCCTTCGCCCAGGAGTTCATCCCGGGCGTCGAGGACGCCTGGCGTGTGGCCCTCGTCGCCGCCTCGACCGACGCCGACTTCACCGCCCGGGCGCGAGACCTCGGCGTCGTGACCGCGCAGATCCACGTGACGCTCGCCGCGACGCTCGGCACCGAGCCGGCCAGCGCGAGTGCGCGCGACCGGCTGCTCGGCTCGATGCGGGAGCGGTATGCCGCTGCCGTCGCCCTCGTGCCCGCCCTCGGCGGTCACGCCGACGACGTCGCCCGCGTCCTGGCCGAGCTGTCCGACCTCTCGTGGCCCTCCCTCCAGCGCATCCACGGCGACTATCACCTCGGCCAGGTCCTCGACGTGCCCGAGCGCGGTTGGGTGGCACTCGACTTCGAGGGCGAGCCGCTGCGTCCCCTCGCCGAGCGGGTCCTGCCCGACGTGCCCGCTCGCGACATCGCCGGGATGCTGCGCTCGTTCGACTACGCGGCGGGCTCGGTCCGGCTCGCCGACAACGGCGTGGACGCCTCCGGGTGGGCCAGTGCCTGCCGCGAGGCCTTCCTCGACGGGTACGCCTCGGTGGCCGGCGCTCCCTCCCCCGACACGACCACGCTCGTGCGTGCCCTCGAGCTGGACAAGGCCCTCTACGAGGTCGTCTACGAGGCCCGCAACCGCCCGACCTGGCTGCCCATCCCGCTCGACGCGATCGACCGACTGCTCGACGAAGAAGGTTCCTCATGACCCCCAAGCCGAACCAGCCGAAGAAGGCCCCCAAGAAGGCCTCGAAGGCCACTCCCGAGAGCACCCCGGAGACCAGCCCGGAGAACACCGGCCCGCAGACGGCGGCGGAGCAGGTGACGGAGCCCACTGCCCCGTCGGCGCCCGCGGGCCCGACCCTCGACGACGGTGCGATCACCGCGTTCCTCCAGGGCCGCAACGGCCAGCCGCACGACCTGCTCGGCCACCACGTCGGACCGGGCGGCCTGACGATCACGGTCTTCCGGCCGATGGCCGCCACGGTTGCAGCACGCCTCGACTCCGGCGACCGGGTCGAGCTGCAGCACATCCGCGACGGCATCTGGTCGATGACGTCGCCGGACTTCGGCTCGACGCACGACTACCGGCTGCTCGTCTCCTACGGCGACGGGGTCGAGCACGAGCAGGACGACCCCTACCGCTTCGCGCCCACCCTCGGTGAGCTCGACCGGCACCTCATCAACGAGGGACGTCACGAGCAGCTGTGGACCGTCCTCGGCGCCCACGTGCGCAGCTACCCGGGACCGCTCGGCGAGGTGCACGGCGTGTCCTTCGCGGTGTGGGCACCGCGGGCCCGAGCGATCCATGTCATCGGTGACTTCAACGGCTGGGACCGGATGTCCCACCCGATGCGCGCGCTCGGTGACACGGGCATCTGGGAGCTCTTCCTGCCCGGCGCCGCCGAGGGGATGAACTACCAGTTCGCCATCCGCGGCGCCGACGACATCGTCCGGCTCAAGAGCGACCCGATGGCGCGGATGACCGAGGTCTCCCCCAAGCAGGCCGCGATCGTCACCGAGACCCACTACGAGTGGGGCGACGACGAGTGGATGCAGACCCGCGCCCAGGAGAACCCCCACACCGGCCCGATGAGCGTCTACGAGGTCCACATCGGCTCGTGGCGCCAGGGGCTCGGGTACGCCGGCATGGCCGAGCACTTCGTCAACTACGTCAAGGACCTCGGCTTCACCCACGTCGAGTTCCTGCCCGTCATGGAGCACCCCTACGTCCCGTCCTGGGGCTACCACGTGACCGGCTACTTCGCGCCGAGCTCGCGCTGGGGCTCGCCCGACGAGCTGCGTCACCTCATCGACCGTCTGCACCAGGCCGGCATCGGGGTCATCCTCGACTGGGTCCCCGGTCACTTCGCCACCGACGAGTGGGCCCTGGCCCGCTTCGACGGCCAGGCCCTCTACGAGAACCCCGACCCCCGCAAGGGGTGGCACCCGGAGTGGGGGTCCAACATCTTCGACTACGGCCGCGCCGAGGTGCGCAACTTCCTCGTCGCGAACGCCGTCTACTGGCTCGAGGAGTTCCACGCCGACGGCCTGCGTGTCGACGGTGTGGCCTCGATGCTCTACCTCGACTACGGCCGCTCGGCCGGTGAGTGGGAGCCCAACGCGCACGGCGGCCGCGAGAACCTCGAAGCGGTGCGGCTGATCAAGGAGATCAACGGCACGACCTACAAGCGCGTCCCCGGGATCGTCACCATCGCCGAGGAGTCGACCTCCTGGCCGGGTGTGACGGCCTCGACCGCCGCCGACGGGCTCGGGTTCGGGTTCAAGTGGAACATGGGGTGGATGAACGACTCGCTGAGCTATCTCGCCGAGGACCCGATCCACCGAGAGCACCACCAGGGCAAGATCACCTTCTCGCTCGTCTATGCCTTCACCGAGAACTACGTCCTGCCGATCAGCCACGACGAGGTCGTGCACGGCAAGGGCTCGCTGCTGCGCAAGTCGCACGGCTCCCGGGAGGAGCAGCTCGCCACCCTCCGGGCCTTCCTCGCCTACCTGTGGTGCCACCCGGGCAAGCAGCTGCTCTTCATGGGGTCCGAGTTCGCCCAGGAGGCCGAGTGGGCCGACGGCCGCAGCCTCGACTGGTGGCTGCTGGAGCAACCGCTCCACTACCGGGTGCACAACCTCGTCAAGGACATGAACGCGCTCTACCGCAGCCACCGGGCGCTGTGGGAGATGGACACCGAGCAGGGCGGCTTCCAGTGGCTCAACGCCGACGACGCCGCGCACAACACCTTCTCCTGGCTCCGGTTCGGACTGGGTGACCGGGCGGTCGACGCCCCCGTCGTCGCCTGCGTGATGAACTTCAGCGGCGGGACGCACGAGCGCTACCGGATCGGGGTCCCTCGTCCGGGGCGCTGGACCGTCGTGCTCGACACCGCCGGCTACCACCCCGACGCCCCGAGCAGCACGGGTGTCGTCATCGAGGCGCAGGAGGGCGGGTGGCACGGTCAGCCGTATGCCGTCGACGTGACGGTCCCGCGCCTGTCGACCGTGTGGCT
This sequence comes from Terracoccus sp., assembly GCA_039928615.1. Lineage (GTDB taxonomy): Bacteria > Actinomycetota > Actinomycetes > Actinomycetales > Dermatophilaceae > JBDSSS01. Next base: position 14,792 of record JBDSSS010000188.1, read on the forward strand.
CGCACCACTCGACGAGCCGGCCGAGCCGGGTCAGCCCGTGCAGCCGGTCGAGCCGGGTGAGCCGACCACGGCCCCCGAGCCCGACTCGTCCGCTGAGACGGCTGCGGAGACCAGCACGGACACCACGACGACCGCGAGCACCGCCGCCGCGGCACGGAAGGAAGGTCGGTCATGAGCCACCCCCGAGCCGGACAGGTCGCCCTGCCCGAGGACCTCGTCGACGTCGACGCCCTCGTGGGCGCCTACTACGACCGCCACCCCGACGTCGAGAACCCCGACGAGCAGGTCGCCTTCGGCACCTCCGGCCACCGCGGCTCGAGCCTGCGCACCGCGTTCAACGAGGACCACATCCTCGCCACGACCCAGGCCATCTGCGACTACCGCGCGGACCAGGGTTTCGACGGCCCGCTCTTCATCGGCCGCGACACCCACGGGCTCTCCGAGCCCGCCTGGCGCTCGGCGCTCGAGGTGCTCGTCGGCAACGGCGTCCAGGTGCTCGTCGACGACCGCGACGGCTTCACGCCGACGCCGGCCGTCTCGCACGCGATCCTTCGCGCCAACCGCGGGAAGGCTTCCGGCGCAAAGGGTCTCGCCGACGGCATCGTCGTCACGCCGTCCCACAACCCGCCGGCCGACGGGGGTTTCAAGTACAACCCGCCGCACGGCGGGCCGGCCGACACCGACGCGACCTCGGTCATCGCCGCCCGAGCCAACGACCTCATCCGCGGGGGCCTGAGCGACGTCCGCCGGGTCGGGTTCGAGCGCGCCCGGGGCGAGGCCGGCACGTACGACTTCATGGGGACCTACGTCGACGACCTGCCCAACGTCGTCGACCTCGCGCGGATCCGTGAGGCCGGAGTGCGGATCGGCGCCGACCCGCTGGGTGGTGCGTCCGTCCACTACTGGGGCGAGATTGCCGAGCGACACGGCCTCGACCTCACCGTCGTCAACCCCCGCGTCGACCCCCAGTGGGCCTTCATGACCCTCGACTGGGACGGCAAGATCCGGATGGACTGCTCGTCGCCGTCCGCGATGGCCTCGCTCATCGGGGCCAAGGACGACTACGACATCTCCACGGGCAACGACGCGGACGCCGACCGGCACGGCATCGTCACGCCCGACGCCGGGCTGATGAACCCCAACCACTACCTCGCCGTCGCCATCGGCTACCTCTACGGCGGCGCGCGGCCGGACTGGCCCGGCTCGACGGCGATCGGCAAGACCCTCGTCTCCTCCTCGATGATCGACCGCGTCGCCTCCGACCTCGGACGCACCCTGCTCGAGGTGCCGGTGGGCTTCAAGTGGTTCGTGCCCGGGCTGCTCGACGGCAGCGTCGGGTTCGGGGGCGAGGAGTCGGCCGGAGCGAGCTTCCTCCGCTTCGACGGCACCGTCTGGTCCACTGACAAGGACGGCCTCCTGCTCGCCCTGCTCGCCTCAGAGATCCTCGCCGCGACCGGCAAGACCCCGAGCCAGCACTACGCCGGGCTGACCGAGCGACACGGCTCCCCCGCCTACGCCCGGATCGATGCGGCCGCGACCCGCGAGGAGAAGGCCAAGCTCGGAGCGCTCTCGCCCGACGACGTCACCGCCCAGACCCTCGCCGGTGAGGCGATCACGGCGAAGCTGACCGAGGCGCCGGGCAACGGGGCCAAGATCGGCGGGCTCAAGGTGACGACGGAGAGCGCGTGGTTCGCCGCCCGCCCCTCGGGAACCGAGGACGTCTACAAGATCTACGCGGAGTCCTTCAAGGGCGCCGACCACCTCGCGCAGGTGCAGTCCGAGGCGAAGGACGTGGTGAGCGCCGCCCTCGGCGGGTGACCATGGGTTCGGGCCCCCAGGTGCCGGGGCGAGGGCGGCTCGTCCTCGTCACCGGCACCGACGCGGCACACGCCTCCGCGGTGGGCCGGGCCGTCGCGAGCCGGCTCGACCTCTCCCTCGTCGTGCCGGTCGACACGCTCGCCGCGATGGTCGTGGCGCAGACTCCCCGGAACGGCCCCTCCGTGATGGAGGAGGTCCGTCGCCTCCTGCTCGCCTGGTCGGCGAGCCTGGCGGTCGCGGAGACCTACCAGCTCGAGGGTTACGACGTCGTCGTCACCGACAGCGTGCTCGGGGAGCACCTCGAGGACTTCCTCGATCTCGTTGCCCCGGAGCCGCTGCACCTCGTCGTGCTCGGCTCGGTGCGCTCCTCCGGGGCCGACCCGTCCCCGGTGACCCAGCTCCTGCGCGCCACCCCCCGTCGGGGGCTGTGGCTCGAACCAGCCGAACGTTCGCCCGACGATCTTGCCGAGGTCGTCCTCGCGCGCCTCGGAGAGTCCCTCGTCACCGAGGACTGAGCAACGACTCGTCCCCCCTCCGTCGAGTGCTCACTTCCACACGCCGCCACGTTAGCCGGATCACGGGAGTGGAGCACAGTGAGCCGCCGAAGGGCCGTCAGAAACTGGGCACTCGACGACCACCCACAGGTCGAGTGCTCACTTCCGCCCATCGGCGACGTCCGGGGTCACGGCTCGGTGCCGCGTGAGCACGGGTGCAACCGGGGGAACTGGGCACTCGACTGGACGGGTGGGTCCGCGCGGGGCGGCACAGAAGGGCGCTGCTCAGAAGAGGGCGCTCATCAGGGCCTTGCGGGCCCGCACGACGACGTCCTCGGACGAGCCGACGACCTCGAAGAGCTCGACGAGGTGCTCCCGGGCCTTGTTGCGATCGGCGTCGCTCGTCACCCGTACGGTGTCGATGAGCCGGAGGAAGGCGTCTTCGACGTGCCCGCCGAGCAGGTCGAGGTCCGCAGCGAGGATCTGGGCGTCGACGTCGGTCGGCGCCTGCGCCGCGGCGGCCCGCGCTGCCTGGAGGTCGGCGCCGCGCGTGCGCCGCATCAGACCGACCTGGGCCAGGCCGATGCGGGCCTCGGCGTCGGCAGGGTTCTCGAGAAGCGCGGCCTCGTAGGCCTCGGCCGCCCCGTCGAGGTCGTCGGCCTCGATCGCGTCGAAGGCCTGCTGGTGCAGCGGGGCCAGCGGGGGCTCCTCCGGCTCGGGAGCGGCGTCCGCCGCCGGAGCCGTCGCACCGCCGATGGTGCCGGTCACCCCGTGCTGCTCAGCGAGGGCGAGCACCTGGTCGATGACCGCCGTCACCTGGTCCTCGGGCTGGACACCCTCGAAGAGTGGGACCGGCTGGCCCGCGACGAACGCGAAGCTGACCGGGACGGCCTGTACCTGGAAGGCCTGCATGATCGTCGGGTTGACATCGACGTCGACGGTCACGAGCTGGAAGCGACCGGCATACCGCTGCGTCACGGCCGTGACGGTCGCGACGAAGTCGGACGACTGCGGGAGCCGGCTCGACCACAGCACCATGACGATCGGGTGCTTGGCGCTGTCCGCGATGACGTCGCGGATGCTGGCGTCAGACCCCTGGACGACGAGACCGGCAGCGACGGGCGGTGCGGCTGCACCGGGCGACGCGGGGCCAGCCGGCGGGGCCGGGCGCTTGAGCGAGGACAGGTCGACGGCACCGCGCAGGGCTGCTGCGGTGAATGGAGTCTGGCTCATGGGTCAATCCTGCCTCACTTGGCGGTGCCCGAGACCAGCTGGTCCGAGGCGGCAACGACGGTGGCCTGTCCCGAGGCCGGGATGACGAAGGCGACGACCTCGTTGGAGGTCAGCTGCGCTTCCGTGGTGATGGTCGCGATGCCGGTGATGGCGGTGACGTCCTTGCCCGGCGTCAGCTTCACCGGGTTGCGCAGGGCGATCCGGTCGGTGCGCGCCAGCTCCTCGAAGACGATGACCCCGTTGCCGGGGGTGAGCTGGAAGCCGCCGACCTGGCCCTGGGGCACGTGGGCCTGGCTGAAGGTTCCCTGGTCGGCCACGGCCTTGGCCTGCGCGGCTGCCGTCGTGCGCAGCTGGTCCGACAACGCGTCCGTCGCGAGCACCGTGGAGGTGACGGGATCGGGGTAGCGCACGGACTGCGCGAACGAGGTGGCGACGGCATCGGGGGTGGCCACGAGGTCGGTGGCCGCCGAGACCGGGTCCGAGCCGAGGGTCGTCGGGGAGAACGCGTCGAGACGCGCCGACGGGACGACGGTCGCGAGTGCGGCGACCTTGAAGGGGTCACCCGTCGCCTCGCTCGTCAGCAGGGCGAGCACGGGGTTGCCCGACTTCTTCAGCGTCGCCTGGAAGAGCATCTGCCGGGGCTCGGTCCCGGCCGTCGAGACGGCGAGCAGCGTGGCGCCCTCGCTCGTCAGCTCGTTGTCCGCCTTCTGGGTGTCGGTGAGGGCCGGCAGGCTCTTGGCCCAGGCGTTGGCCGACTCGAGCGCCGGTCCGGTGTAGGCCTTGGTGCGGGCGGCGGCACCGGTCGCGCCGGTGTCCGCGCGCGCCGTGATCGCCTCCGAGAGCGCCGCGGTCCCCGCCGTCGTCGCCTCCGCGGCCGCAAGGGCGGGGGTGGACGTCGGGCTCGCCGTCGGGGTCGCCGTCGTTCCACCGGAGTCACCCGTGCACGCCACCAGCAGCGACGCGCTCGTGGCTGCGCCGACGAGTGCCGTCGCGAGGGCGCGCCGTCGGGTCAGGGGGCGGGGCATGAGGGGGCCTTTCGAGTCATGTGGAGATGGGCCGCGGACACCGCGGACCGACAACTACCATACGCACGCGTACGGGCCGTCCTGCAAATCCGTCGCCGCCGGTCCCCGCCTGCTCAGAGCGGGGTCTGACCGCCTCGGCGAACCATCCGCAGCTCGGAAATCCCCGTGGGGTCGTGGCTCGCCGCGGCCCCCTCGAGGCGGAATCCGCGTCGCGAGTAGAAGGCCCGTCCTCGCGCGTTCGCCGCCGCCACCCAGAGCGTCGCGTCGCGCGCACCGAGTGCGCGGTCGAGGAGCAGGTCGGCCAGGCCGGAGCCGTGGACCTCGGCCACGAGGTTGAGGACGTAGAGCTCCCACTCCGTCGGCGCGTCGGCGTCGCGCGACGGGCCCGAGCTGACGAAGCCCACGAGCCGACCCGCGCCGTCGCGGGCCAGCAGCGTCCCGCCCCCGGGGTGCGCCGGCGACTCGGCGATCCCGCGCCACGTCGCTGCGGAGCGCTGCGGGCTCAGACCGTCGAGGTGGTCGGCCGGCATCACCCCGGCATACGTCTCGCGCCAGACGCGGACGTGCACCTCACCGAGCTCGTCGCAGTCCGCGAGCCGGAGCGGTGCGACGTCCCAGCGGGGGCGGCGCCGCTCAGCCACCGGTCTGGCGGTCGAGGGCTTCCTCGAGACGCTCGAGCTTGCCGTCGAGCTCGCCGGTGAAGCCCGGCCGGATGTCCGCCTTGAGGACGAGGCTCACGCGCGGGGACTCGGCGGCCAGCACGTCACAGCACTCCTTGACGACCGCCATGCATTCCTCCCACTCCCCTTCGACCGTGGTGAACATCGCGTCGGTGCGGTGCGGCAACCCGCTCTCGCGAACGACGCGGATGGCGCGGGCGACGGCGTCGGACACGGAGCCGGTGTCGTCGGCGGCGACGGACGGGGCGACGGAGAAGGCGATAAGCATGACCTCACCGTATGCCGCGGCGCCGCTCAGAGGTCGATGGCCACCGACAGCGCCTCCTCGGTCACGACGAATCCGAGGTCGATGTTGATCTCCACCATCCAGGGGTTCTGCTCGTCGTTCATCGTCTGGATGGTCACGCGGTCCGGAGCCACCCGGGCCAGCTGACGGAGGTTCGCCACCTTGACGGCCATCCCGAGCCGGTGCCCGCGGTGTTCGGGGAGCACGAGCGTGCCCCACTGGAAGACGATGTCGGGGTCGCCCACCGGGTAGGCGAGGTCGCTGTAGGCGGCGACAACCCCCGACTCGCGGTGCACGGCCACCGCCGTGAGCAGCGTCCGGCCCGACTCCCGGAAGTGGTCGAGGTTGGTCTGGTAGTCCTGCACCGTCATCGTCTCCGGCTCGAAGTCGACGTCACCGGTGGGGGCGTCGAGGATCAGCCGGTTCGAGCAGTCGCAGACCCCCTGGCGCAGCCGCTCTGGCACCCCGTCGACGTGCAACGTCACGTCATAGTGATCCCCCATCGCGGCGGTCGACCGCTGCTCCTCGCGGGAGAGCAACGCCTCATCGAGGGGCAGCGGCAGCGTGCGCACGATCTCGACGGATGACACCCGGTAGCCCCGCCGGAGCACGAATCGGCGGTCGGGGTGCGACTCCCGTTGCGACACCGGCACGAAGACCTCGGCGAGCAGCATCGACCGACCGTTGGCCCGGGCCCGTTCCTCGACCCAGGCGACGAGCGTCGAGCCGACCCCGGCCCCCCGGTGGTCGGGGTCGACCGTCAGCTCCGCCCAGCACTTCTCGAGGTTGTCCCGCTGGGGGAGGTAGAGGCGGGCCCAGCCGACGGGCTCACCGTCGGCGATGGCGACCACGGCCTCCTCCCGCTCGCCGGGGTAGGCGAAGCGGACCCCGCTGGCGAACTCCTCGAACGTCCGCCGGACCGGATGGACCCGTGAGACCTGCTCGCTGCGCGTGCACATGCCGAAGATGCCCTTGAGCAGGACGTCGTCGTCTCGGTCGAGCGGGATGATCTCCATCCCTCCACGGTGACACCGCCGACTCGACTCCGACAACGCATTTACGCGGCTCGGCCGGGTGTCAGGCTCCGGCGTCGAGCAGCCGGTCGGCCGCGGCATACGGGTCGAGTCGTCCTGCGACGACGTCCCGGGCCAGGGCACCGAGCCCGTCGTGGCCACCGACGTGCCCGAAGCGGGCCCGCAGCGAGGCGAGTGCGATGGCCTCGATCTCATCGGCGGCGCGGCGCTCGCGGCGCCGCTCGAGCTCGCCGTTCTGCTCGATGAAGGACCGGTGCTCGTCGAGCGCCGCCATCACCTCGTCGAGGCCCGACCTCGACGAGGCCACGGTCTTGAGGACCGGTGGACGCCACAGGCCCGGCTCGGTGCGGTCGCCGAGCGAGATCATGTGCCGCAGGTCGCGGACCGTCGCGTCGGCTCCGTCACGGTCGGCCTTGTTGACGACGAAGACGTCCCCGATCTCGAGGATGCCCGCCTTCGCCGCCTGGATGCCGTCCCCCATCCCGGGCGCCAGCAGCACGACCGACGTGTCGGCGAGGCCGGCCACCTCGACCTCGCTCTGCCCGACCCCGACCGTCTCGACGACGACGACGTCGCAGCCGGCGGCGTCAAGGACCCGGAGCGCCTGCGGTGTCGACCAGGAGAGGCCACCGAGGTGACCGCGCGAGGCCATCGACCGGATGTAGACCTCCGGGTCGAGAGCGTGGTCCTGCATGCGGATCCGGTCCCCGAGCAGGGCACCACCGGAGAAGGGCGAGCTGGGGTCGACGGCGAGCACGCCGATCCGCAGCCCCCGCTCGCGGAGCGCGCCCACGACGGCCGTCGTCGAGGTGGACTTCCCGACTCCGGGCGATCCGGTGACACCGATGACCCACGCCCGCCCGGTGTGCGGGGCGAGGGCAGCCATCACCTCCCGCAGCGCCGGGTGGCCGTCCTCGACGAGCGAGATCAACCGTGCGACGGCGCGGGGCGCCCCCGCCCGGGCGGCCTCGACGAGGGCGGGGACGTCGACGGCGCGGCGTGCCACGTGCGTCAGCCGGTCGCGGAGGTCAGACGGACGCCGGCACGCGGATGATGAGGGCGTCGCCCTGACCGCCGCCACCACAGAGGGCCGCGGCACCGACGCCACCACCGCGGCGCTTCAGCTCGAGGGCGAGGTGCAGGGCGATCCGTGCCCCGGACATCCCGATCGGATGCCCGAGGGCGATGGCACCGCCGTTGACGTTGACCTTGTCGGGGTCGATCCCCAGCTCCTTGGTCGAGGCGAGCCCGACGGCAGCGAACGCCTCGTTGATCTCGACGAGGTCGAGGTCGGCCGGGGTGATCCCCTCGCGCTCGCAGGCGCGGGCGATGGCCCGGGCCGGCTGCTGCTGGAGGGTGGAGTCCGGTCCGGCCACCATGCCGTGCGCGCCGATCTCGGCGAGCCAGGTCAGGCCGAGCTCCTCGGCCTTGGCCTTGCTCATCACGACGACGGCAGCGGCGCCGTCGGAGATCTGGGAGGCCGAGCCCGCGGTGATGGTGCCGGTCTTGCTGAAGGCGGGGCGGAGCGCCCCCAAGGAGGCGGTCGTGGTGTCGGCCCTGATGCCCTCGTCGGTGCGGAAGGAGACGGGCTCACCCTTGCGCTGCGGGATCGAGACGGAGACGACCTCGTCGTCGAAGAGCCCGTCCTTCCACGCCTTCGCGGCCAGCTGGTGGCTCCGCGCGGAGAACTCGTCCTGCTCCTCACGGGTGAAGGCCTGCTCGCCGGTGTTGGCGTCCTCGGTGAGCAGCCCCATGGCCTGGTCGGTGAAGGCGTCCCAGAGGCCGTCGAAGGCCATGTGGTCGCGCATCGTCACGTCGCCGTACTTGTAGCCCTCGCGTGACTTCGACATCAGGTGCGGCGCGTTGGTCATCGACTCCTGCCCGCCGGCCACGACGACGTCGCACTCGCCTGCCCGGATCAGCTGGTCGGCCATCGCGATCGCGTTGATCCCCGAGAGGCACACCTTGTTGATCGTCAGCGCGGGCACCGTCATCGGGATGCCCGCCGCAGCGGCGGCCTGACGAGCCGGGATCTGGCCCGCGCCGGCCTGGAGCACCTGGCCCATGATGACGTAGTCGACCTGGTCCGGCGCGACGCCCGCCTTCTCGAGGGCTCCCTTGATGGCGAAGCCACCGAGGTCGCTCCCGGAGAAGCCCTTGAGCGAGCCGAGCAGGCGTCCCATCGGGGTGCGCGCTCCGGCGACGATCACGGAAACCGGACGGTCAGCACTGGTCATGACAAAGCCTCTCCAACGTCATCGGGGGTGTGTCGTTCACTGTAACGGCGGGCCCCAGTGCCCCCGGACCGGCATGAGCAAGCGCACACGGGTGGTGAGGGACACAGCCCGCCCCGTCGGCGCGACCCCGTCACGCCACCTAGCGTGGTGCTCATGAGCGAAGCACTGTTCACCCACATCGACCACGTCGGCATCGCCGTACCCGATCTCGACGTCGCGATCGCGTTCTACGAGACGACCTACGGCATGACGCTGCTCCACGAGGAGACCAACGAGGAGCAGGGCGTCCGCGAGGCGATGATGGGCGTCGGCGACTCCGGCTCGTGCATCCAGCTGCTCGCGCCGCTCTCACCCGAGTCGACGATCGCGAAGTTCCTGGGTCGCAGCGGACCCGGCATCCAGCAGCTCGCCTACCGGGTGGCCGACCTCGACGCAGTCTGTGCCACGTTGCGCGACCGTGGTCTGCGCCTGCTCTATGACGCCCCGCGACGGGGGACGAGCGACAGCCGGGTCAACTTCATCCACCCGAAGGACGCGGGCGGCGTCCTCGTCGAGCTCGTCGAGCCGGCGGGCTCAGCTCACTGACAGGGCGTGCTCCGTGAGCACGACGAGTGCCGCGGTCCAGGCGAGCGGCGCCGGCCCGGCGGGGCTCCCGTCGGGAAGAACCTTCTCCGGCAGGCTCCCCCACGCGGTCGCCCGCGACTCGACCCAGTCGAGCCGGTCCCGTGCAGTGCGTCGGTCACCGTCCATCGCGGCCGTGTACGCGACGAGCGCCGTCTCCGGAGTCCACGAGACACCGTCCTGCTTCCAGTCAGCGCCGGGTGCGAGCCCGCCCCCTGGACGCCGGGCTGCCTCCTGGTAGGCGCGCCACGCATCACGCACCGCTGCCGGGACCCCTGCGCCGTCGGCGAAGGGGGGAAGGAGCATCGCGACGCCCGCGTCGAGCCCACCGGTGTCGCCGTGCCGCTCGAACGCTGGTCCGAACCGGTCGAGCACGAGTGAGCGGAACGCCGTTGCCGCTCGACCGACACGGTCGGCTCGGGGCGAGCTTCCTTCTGCCGCATAGGTCCTCGCAGCGGCCTCGAGTCCCGCGGCGAGCGGCGCCGCGGTTCCGAGGGTCAACCTGCGCTCCGGCACCTCCCAGTAGTCCGGCGACGGGTCCGGCAGGCGGGTGCCGTCGTCGGTCCTCGCGAGGATGAAGTCGGTCGCCCGGTCGCGAAGACCCCGCAGCTGCACCGGGACCGTCGCCTCCCCCGTCGCCGCACGAACCCGGTCGAGCGCCCAGAGCACCCATCCGGCACCGTCGGTCTGCCGCTGTCGGTCGTCGGGCGGCCCGGAGCCGTCCGGAAGGTAGCGCGCCTCGAAGCCTCCGTCCGGCAGCTGGACCCGGGCGAGGAAGACCAGCGCGCGCGTGGCGTCCTCGGGGTGGCCGCTCACGGCATACGCCGCGGCCGCGAAGGCGGTGTCGCGGGGCCACACGTAGGCCCAGATGCCGCTCGGCCCGGCGAGGACCGCCCCGTCGGGTTGCTGGAGGGCGTGCAGGTCGAGCAGGGCCCGGGACACCACGGCGCTGCTCGGGCGCGATCCCGTGACCGACCCCGTCGCCAGCCACGCGGCGTCCCGCACGGGCAGCAGCAGCGCGTCACCGGCGTGCCCGCCCCCGACGGACGGCCCGGCCCGCCAGTCGGCGGTCGTCACGAGGCCCGGCAACGCCTCCGGGGGCGCCATCCGCGGCGGGAGCACGAAGGCGGTCGCGGCGGCCACCGCCGTCAGTGCGAGCAGCGCCCCCACCCTGCGCCCCATGACCTCCCCCTCCGCCGACAGGTCTCCATTGTGCCCGGGGTCGACGAACGGCAGGCGCCGAGCACCTTCGTGTCCTACGCTCCGCTCCATGGCTGTGTCGCGCCGCGAGGCGCTCACCGGGGCGAGCGGGCTCGCCATCGGGGCCCTCGGCATGTTCACCGAGCGAGACGTCAAGGACCGGCTCGACGAGAGCGTCCCGCTGCCGGTCTATGGCAGCGCGGTCTCGGCGATCCGGCCCGACCGTTCCGCACCCGGGGTGACCGAGTCGCGGGTCGTCTGGTCCGGGCCGCCGCAGGTGGCTGGGTCAACCGCGCCGCGACGTCTCGCCCTCACCTTCGACGACGGACCCCACCCCGACTGGACACCGACCGTGCTGCGCACCCTGCGAGACCTCGAGGCCCCGGCCACCTTCTTCTGCGTGGGCCGCAACGTCCGCGACCACGCGGACATCCACGCGGACAGCCCCGGCAGGCACGAGCTCGCCAACCACACCTTCGACCACCACGACCTCGGCCGGTTCGCGCTCGCACGCTGCCAGGACGAGATCGAGCGCACCTCCGACCTCATCGAGTCCTCGTGGGGCGTGCGTCCGCGCCTGTTCCGCCCGCCCTACGGGCACCTCGGCGGCGCGGCGGTGCTCGCCGCGGCCGAGGCCGGGCTGACGACCGTGCTGTGGTCCGCCCAGATGCACGAGGACCTGTTCGCCACCCGTCCAGCGGGGATCACCGACGACCTCGCCGCTCAGGTGGCGCCCGGCACGATCGTGCTCGCCCACGACACGGGATCTCCCGATCGGCGCATCACCGTCGACCACCTCGGCCAGATCGTGACGCGGCTGCGCGACGGCGGCTGGGAGCTCGTCACCGTCTCGGACCTGCTCGACGGCTGACGTCGCGGCCGCCCGCGCACCGGCGTGAGCCGCGTCACCTGTGGCGGCCGTCTCACCCGGGGGACCCCGAGGCGGTCGATCGCTACCTTCGGCATCACGCCGCCCGACGACGCCGTATGCGAAGGACAGTGAGACATGCACGCCATCCGCGACGCCATCCTCTCCGGGGACCGTTCCCCCGAGACGTATGCCGCCCTGCCGATCCCCGAGACCTACCGCGGGGCAACGGTGCACAAGGACGAGGTCGACATGTTCGAGGGTCTGGCGACCCCGGACAAGGACCCTCGCAGGTCACTGCACGTCGACGACGTGCCCGTGCCCGAGCTCGCGCCCGGTGAGGCGCTCGTCGCCGTCATGGCGAGCGCGATCAACTACAACACGGTCTGGACCTCGATCTTCGAGCCGATGTCGACCTTCGGCTTCCTCGAGCGCTACGGCAGGACGTCGGAGTTCGCCAAGCGCCACGACCTGCCCTACCACGTCGTCGGCTCGGACCTCGCCGGCGTCGTGCTGCGGACGGGCCCCGGCGTGCGCAAGTGGAAGCCGGGCCAGGAGGTCGTCGCCCACTGCCTCTCCGTCGAGCTCGAGGACGCCGACGGCCACAACGACACGATGCTCGACCCGCAGCAGCGGATCTGGGGCTTCGAGACGAACTTCGGCGGGCTCGCCGAGCTCGCCATCGTCAAGACCAACCAGCTGATGCCCAAGCCGACGCACCTCACCTGGGAGGAGGCGGCGGCGCCCGGCCTGGTCAACAGCACGGCCTACCGGCAGCTGATCTCCAAGAACGGCGCCGCGATGAAGCTCGGCGACCGGGTGCTCATCTGGGGCGCGTCCGGCGGCCTCGGCTCCTACGCGACGCAGATGGCCCTCGCCGGGGGCGCGACGCCGGTCTGCGTCGTCTCCTCCCCCGAGAAGGCGGAGATCTGCCGCCGGATGGGCGCCGAGCTGATCATCGACCGCAACGCGGAGGGCTACCGCTTCTGGAACGAGGACAACACCGCGCAGGACCCCCGCGAGTGGAAGCGCCTCGGCGCCCGGATCCGCGAGCTCACCGGTGGTCACGACGTCGACATCGTCTTCGAGCACCCGGGGCGCGAGACCTTCGGCGCGAGCGTCTACGTCGCGCGCAAGGGCGGCATCATCGCCACCTGCGCCTCGACCTCCGGCTACCTGCACGAGTACGACAACCGCTACCTCTGGATGAACCTCAAGCGCATCATCTCGAGCCACTTCGCCAACTACCGCGAGGCGTGGGAGGCCAACGAGCTCGTCAACCGGGGCCTGATCCATCCGACCCTCAGCCGTACCTACACCCTCGACGAGGTCGGGCAGGCCGCGCTCGACGTGCACCACAACCTGCACCAGGGCAAGGTCGGGGTGCTCGCCCTCTCGCCGGAGGCCGGGCTCGGCGTCACCGACGTCGAGCGGCGAGCCCAGCTCGAGTCCGAGATCAACCGCTTCCGCAACCGCTGAACCGTCGCGGAACCGTCGCGGAACCGTCGCTGAGTCGTCGCTGAGTCGCGGTCACGATGGTCCGTGCGTCGCCCGACAGGTGGTCGCCCCTCGCGTAGGCTCCCCACGGTGAGCATGTGGAGCCGGTGGTCGGCCTTTCGTCGCGCCCAGCGCGACCACCTCGCCGACCTGCGGGGACGCACCCTCGGCGACGGCGGGGGCGACCGCGTCGAGGACGAGCAGCTCGAGCACGACCTGCTCGAGAGCACCCTCCCGCTCGGCGATGACGGCCCCGTCCGTCGACCGGGCCCGGCCCGCGGCTTCGGCCCCGCAGGCAACCCGCTCAACCGGCAGTCGCCCTTCTACGTCGGCTTCGTCGGAGCCCTCGGGGTGCTCACCGCGTATGCCGTCACCCAGGCCATCGGGCGGCTCGACACGACGATCACCCTGCTCGTCGTCGCCTTCTTCCTCACCCTCTCGCTCAATCCGCTCGTCGAGGGTCTCGTCCGGCGCGGCCTGCGCCGCGGCGGGGCGGTCGCCATCGTCTTCACCGGGCTGCTCGCGGTCTTCGCCCTCGTCGGCGCGGTCGTCATCCCGCCCGTGGCCGAGCAGGGCGCCGAGCTGACGACGAACGCCCCGTCGATGCTCGACGGGCTGCTGCAGAACGCCTGGGTCCAGGACGTCGACCACCGCTACCAGCTTATCCAGCGTTTCCAGGACGAGATCAACATCCGGGTGGCCGACGGCAACCTCTGGGCCTCGATCTTCGGCGGGGTGCTTGACGCGAGCCGGATGATCGCCTCGAGCATCTTCAGCGTCCTGACCGTCCTCGTGCTCACCCTCTACTTCCTCGCCTCGCTGCCGGCCGTGAAGCAGGCGGCCTACGCCATGGTCCCGGCCAGCCGCCGCCCCCGCGTCATCTCGCTCGCCGAGGAGATCATGCGCCGGGTCGGGTCCTACGCGATCGGCCAGGTCTCGGTCGCGGCGATCAACGCCTTCTTCGCCTGGATCATGATGAGCCTCATCGGGCTGCGCTTCGCAGCGGTCCTCGCCGTCGCCGTCGGCTTCCTCGGGCTCATCCCGATGGTTGGCGCGACGCTCGGCGCCTCGATCGTCGCCGTCGTCGCCTTCTTCGACGAGCCGAAGAAGGCGCTCATCGTCATCGTCTACTTCATCGTCTACCAGCAGATCGAGAACTACGCGCTGATGCCGCGGATCATGCAGCGGACCGTCTCGGTGCCCGGCGCCGTCACCGTCGTCGCCGCGCTCGCCGGCGGCACCCTGCTCGGGGTGCTCGGGGCGCTGCTCGCGATCCCGGTCGCCGCCGGCCTGCTGCTCATCTACGAAGAGGTCCTCGTCCCGCGCCAGCGCAGACACTGACGCTGGTCACGAAACCCATCCGCCGGTCCCGTCGCCGGTGACCGAGCACCCGGTGGCGGCTGGGAGAATTGGGACATGCCCGCGACCCGCCGCCGCCCTCTCGTGACGACGCTCCGGACGATCCCTTGGACGACCTGGGCCCCGCCGGTGGCCCTCGTGGCCCTCGCGGCGACCTGGGGCCGCGACCCCGGACCCGTCGTCGTCCTGCTCGTTGCCGTCCTGCTCGGGGTCTCGGTCCTCGCTGCCGTCCACCACGCCGAGGTGGTCGCCCACCGGGTCGGCGAGCCCTTCGGCTCCATCGTGCTCGCTGTCGCCGTGACCATCATCGAGGTCGGCCTCATCGTCACTTTGATGGCAGCCGGTGGCGAGGGGTCGGCGAGCCTGGCCCGCGACACCGTCTTCGCCGCCGTCATGATCACGGTCAACGGCATCCTCGGCCTGTCGATCTTCGTCTCCGCGCGCCGCTACGGCTTCAGCCACTTCAACGCGGAGGGGACCGGGGGCGCCCTCGCGACGGTCGCCATCCTCGCCGGCACCTGCCTCGTGCTGCCGACCTTCACCCTCGGCGAGTCCGGACCGCAGTTCACCGGCATCCAGCTCGCCTTCGCCGCCGTCGCCTCGCTCGCGCTCTACGCGATGTTCATCGTCACCCAGACCCGCCGCCACCGCGACTTCTTCCTCCCGGTCTCGGCGGCGGGCGAGATCCTCGACGAGGAGGTCCACGCCGACCCGCCGACGAGCCGGATGGCCCTGACGAGTCTCGGGCTCCTCGTCCTCTCGCTCGTCTGCGTCGTCGGCCTGGCGAAGGTGGAGTCCCCGGCCATCGAGGCGGCCGTCGCCGCGGTCGGCTTCCCCCCGTCCTTCGTCGGCGTCGTCATCGCCCTGCTCGTGCTCGCCCCGGAGACGCTCGCCGCGGTGCGCGCCGCCCAGCGGGAGCGCGTGCAGACCAGCCTCAACCTCGCCCTCGGTTCGGCGATGGCGAGCATCGGGCTGACGATCCCGGCCCTCGCGGTCGCCTCGATCTGGCTCGACGGGCCGCTCACCCTCGGCCTCGGCGCCACCCAGGTCACCCTGCTGGCGATGACCGTCGTCGCGGGGGTGCTCACCGTCGTCCCGGGCCGGGCCACCCGGCTGCAGGGCGGCGTCCACCTCGTGCTGCTTGCCGCCTACCTCTTCCTCGCCGTCAACCCCTGACCGCGACGTCTGCCTGCGACGCCGCGACTCAGCGGTAGGCGTTGCCCGACGGTCGAGCGTCACGACGCTGCCAGCAGGCGGTGTGCCAGTGCCGACGGTCCCCGAGGCCGCCGACACCCTCGGCCGGCCAGACGACGACGTGGGGTGTCCCCGGGGTGATGTCCTGCTGGCAGCCCGGGCAGAGGTAGTCCCGCGTCGCGGTGGCGCCGGTCACCGAGCGGACGGTCCAGCGCACACCGGCATACGTCTCCTCGCGCGTCGTCCCCCCCTGGATCCGGGTGACGTCGAGCGGCACGTGCTCGCGCGCGTGCTTGCTGGGTCGACGGCGGGACGGCATGGCACCAGTATCCGCCATCGGCCCGCGGCGCCCGTCAGGCCCGACCGGCCGATCAGGCGCGTGCGAGCGTGAGGGTCCGCACCCCGCGCAGGTGCAGGTCGGTGCGACGTCGCAGGGAGTGAGGTCCGTCGCCGAGCAGCGCCGCGAGGGTCCGCTCGTCGTCGGCCTCGAGACGCCCGGCCAGACCGTGACCGAGCCGCTCGAACCAGCCCCGCGCGTAGGCGCCGGCCAGCGGGTGGCCGGCAGGGCGCTCGTCGATGACGAGGTCGTGCTGGTCGACCACGGTCCAGCCCGCCTGGCCGAGCACGGTGGCCCACGACGAGCCGAGCGTCGGCACGGCCTCGGCATGGACCCCCGAGAGCAGGTCGAGCGTCCGGGACTCGAACCCGGGTCGCCCGACGCCGAGGTCGTCGGGCAGGAAGCGCACGGGCTCATCGAACTCCGCCACGGCGACCAGTCCCCCGGTCCTCGTCATCGCGCGCAGGCCGACCAGCGCCGAGGCCGGGTCGGCCAGGTGGTGCAGCGACATCGACGCCCACGTGAGGTCGACCGGCGCGAGGTCGGGCCAGCCGGCGTCGAGGTCGGCCGCCAGGGAGCGCACCCGATCACCCAGCCCGGCCGCCCGCGCTGCTGCGCCGATCCGGGCCAGCGAGCCGCTGGAGACGTCGACCGCGATGACCTCAGCCTCCGGCAGCCGACGGGCCAGCCCGAGGGCGCCGGTCCCGGTGCCGGCACCCAGGTCGACGATCCGGGTGGCCGGCGCCGTCCACGTGGCCGTGGCCGTGGTCAGGGCCGCCGCCACCCGGTCGAGCACGTCACCCCAGTAACGGTGCAGCACCTGCCCGTCGAGCTCGAGCAGGTCGGCCCCGTCCGCCTCGAGCGCCGGGCTTGCGTGGTCATGGTCGTGGGCGTGGTCGTGGGCGTGGTCGTGGTGCACGCGCTGCGCGTGGCTGTCGCTGCGGTGGTGGCTGTGGCTCATGTGCCAACGGTAGGGAGATCTTGCGCATCAGACATACAGTCTTGCCAATGAGGCAAGATATCGATCTCGACACCGTGATCCGCGCCCGGGTGCGCGGCCTCCGCCTCGCCCGTGGCTGGTCCCTCGACGCGCTCGCCGCCCGTTGCGGGCTCGGGGCCTCGACACTGAGCCGGATCGAGACCGGTCACCGCCGGATCGCCATCGACCAGCTGGCCCCGATCGCCCGGGCGCTGGGCACGACCATCGACCAGCTCGTCGAGCTCGCAAGCGACGACGACGTCGTGATCCACCCGCGCCGCGACACCGCACAGGGCCGCACGACGTGGCTGCTCACGCGCCCCGACGAGCCGCACGGCCTCGTCGTGGCGAAGATGCGGATCACGGCGTCGCGACCCACCGGCCCTCGTGGGGTGCACCCGGGGCACGAGTGGTTCACCGTGCTGTCGGGGACGGCCAGACTGCACCTCGGTGACCGCGTGCTCCTCGTCGAGGAGGGACAGTCGGCGCAGTTCTCGACCATGGAGCCGCACGCGATCACAGCCGCCGACGGGCCCGTCGAGGTGATCGTCGTGCTCGACCGCGACGGGCGCCGGGCCCACCTCGATGACGCCCCTCAGGCGTAGGTGCGGAAACCGCGTCCCGTCTTGCGCCCGAGGTAGCCGGCCGTGACGAGGTGCTCGAGCAACGGCGCGGGCGCATAACCCCGCTCCCGGAACTCGAGGTAGAGCTCGCGCTCGATCGCGAGCGAGACGTCGAGGCCCACGGCGTCGAGCAGCTCGAACGGCCCCATCGGCAGGCCGCAGCCGGTCTTCATCGCCGTGTCGATGTCATCGGCGCTCGCGTAGTTGGCGTCGAGCATCTTCACCGCGTCGTTGAGGTAGGGGAAGAGCAGGGCGTTGACGATGAACCCGGCCCGGTCGCCGCACGTCACGGGGTGCTTGCCGATGCGGGTGCACAGGTCCTGGACCGTCGCCACGACGTCGTCGGCGGTCGAGACGGTGCGGACGACCTCGACGAGGCGCATCACCTGGGCGGGGTTGAAGAAGTGGACCCCGACGACGTCCTCGGGACGCGTCGTCGCGGCAGCGCACTCGACGACGGGCAGCGAGCTCGTCGTCGTGGCGAGGATCGCACCGGGCCGGCAGATCTCGTCGAGGTTCTCGAAGAGGGCGCGCTTGACGGTGAGGTCCTCCACGACGGCCTCGACGACGATGTCGACGTCGGCAAGATCCTCGAGCCGGGTGCTACCGGTGATCCGGGCGAGCGCCGCGTCGCGGTCGGCCTCGGTGATCTTGCCGCGCTGGACCCCCTTCTCCAGGCTCTTGGCGACGCCCGCGCGCACGGACTCCACGCGAGCGTCGGAGCGCGTCACGTAGGTGACGTCGTGCCCCGCCTTGGCGAACACCTCGACGATGCCGGTCGCCATCGTCCCGGAGCCGACGACCCCGACCGACCTGATCGGCCGCAGCCCCTCGGCCGCCCCGACGCCGGTTGCCGGCGTGAGCGCGTCATCGACGACCTGGGAGCTGCCCGGCTCGGCATACGTGTAGAAGCCGCGGCCGCTCTTGCGACCCCGCAGGCCCGCACTGACCATCTGCTTGAGGATCGGGCTCGGGGCATGCAGGCGCTCGCGGCCCTGCTTGTACATCGTGTCGAGGATCTCGTAGGCGGTGTCGAGCCCGATGAGGTCCATCAGCGCGAGCGGGCCCATCGGGTAGCCGCAACCGAGCTTCATCGACGCGTCGAT
This sequence comes from Terracoccus sp., assembly GCA_039928615.1. Classification (GTDB taxonomy): domain Bacteria; phylum Actinomycetota; class Actinomycetes; order Actinomycetales; family Dermatophilaceae; genus JBDSSS01. The sequence continues at coordinate 33,383 of JBDSSS010000188.1, forward strand.
GTCCTCGCGGGTCGCGTAGCGGCTCTCGTACATCGAGACCGCGTGGTTGAGGTAGCCGAAGAGCAGGGCGTTGGCGATGAAGCCGGCCTTGTCGCCGACGATGACCGGCTTCTTGCCGAGCCGCTCGGCGAGCGCCTTGACGTCCTCGAAGATCTCGTCGCTCGTGATGACCGTCTTGATCACCTCGACGAACTGGAGCACCGGGGCGGGGTTGAAGAAGTGCATCCCGACGACCCGCTTGGGGTTGACCGTGGCGACGGCGATCTCGGTCACCGGCAGGCTCGAGGTGTTCGTCGCGAGGATCGCGTCGTCGCTGACGATCGTGTCGAGCCGGGCGAAGATCTCCCGCTTGAGGGCGAGCTTCTCCGGGACCGCCTCGACGACGAGCTGGCAGGGCGCCAGCTCGGTCATGTCGGCGGTGAACCGGACCCGCTCGTGCAGCTGCGCCTGCTCCTGCTCGGTCAGCTTGCCGCGGGCTACGGCCCGGCTGGTGGAGTGGGTCAGCACCCCGCGGCCCTTCTCCACCGCCTCGTCGCTCACCTCGACGGCGACGACGTCGATGCCGTTGCGGGCGAAGACCTCGACGATGCCGGCGCCCATGGTGCCGAGTCCGATCACGCCGACCTTGGTGAAGTCTCGAGTCATGGGCCCCACTCTCCCAGAGCCGGTATGCCGCCCACACCCGCGCCGCACGTGAGCCTGCCCACGCGCGGTGGCGCGTTCGCGGACAGGGCCGCCCGGGACCTAGGGTGGCCCGCGTGCGTCTTGTCATTGCCCGCTGCAGCGTCGACTACGACGGTCGGCTCACCGCCCACCTGCCCCTCGCGACCCGGCTGCTCGTCGTCAAGGCCGACGGGTCCGTGCTCGTGCACAGCGACGGTGGGTCCTACAAGCCACTCAACTGGATGTCGCCGCCGTGCAGCATGGCCGAGGTCGAGCCCGACGCCGCCCAGGCGGCCGACGGCGTGGTGGCGGTCTGGCGGGTGCAGCACGCGAAGAGCGAGGACCGGCTCACCGTGCTGCTCCACGAGGTCCTGCACGACTCGGCCCACGAGCTCGGCATCGACCCGGGCCTGGTCAAGGACGGGGTCGAGGCGCACCTGCAGCGCCTGCTGGCCGAGCACATCCACACCCTCGGCCACGGCTGGTCGCTCGTGCGCCGCGAGTACATGACGGCGATCGGTCCGGTCGACATCCTCGCTCGGGACCACGACGGCGCGAGCGTCGCCGTCGAGATCAAGCGGCGCGGTGAGATCGACGGGGTCGAGCAGCTCACCCGCTACCTCGAGCTGATGAACCGCGACCCGCACCTGTCGCCCGTGACCGGGATCTTCGCCGCGCAGGTGATCAAGCCGCAGGCCCGCACCCTCGCCGAGGACCGTGGCATCCGCTGCGTCGTGCTCGACTACGACGCGCTCAAGGGGATCGACGACACGGAGTCACGGCTCTTCTGAGGCCGGCCGCGTCAGACGTCGGTGACGGCCGGCTCGAGCGGTTGCAGACCGCGGCTGCGCCGGACCACCGCGACCATCTCGGTCATGATCTCGTTGAGGCCGAAGTCCTTCGGGGTGAAGACGGCCGCGACCCCGGCGGCACGGAGCGTGGCGGCGTCGGCCTCGGGGATGATCCCGCCGACGATGACGGGGACGTCGCCCGCCCCGGCGGCCTCGAGCCCGGCGATGACGTCGGGGACGAGCTGCAGGTGCGACCCGGAGAGGATCGACAGCCCGACGAGGTGGACGTCCTCCGCGACGGCGGCCGCGACGATCTGGGCCGGCGTGAGCCGGATGCCCTGGTAGACGACCTCGAAACCCGCGTCCCGCGCCCGGACGGCGATCTGCTCGGCGCCGTTGCTGTGCCCGTCGAGCCCGGGCTTGCCGACGAGCACCCGGAGCCGCTCGCCGAGCTCGTCGGCGGTACGCGCGACGGCGCTGCGGACGAGTGAAAGCGCCTCCCCCGGCTCCGTGCCGCCCACCCCGACCGACCCGGAGACGCCGGTGGGCGCGCGGTACTCACCGAAGACCTCGCGCAGGGTCGTGGCCCACTCCCCGGTCGTCACCTCGGCGCGGGCACACTCGAGCGAGGCCTCCATGAGGTTGGCTCCCGAGACGGCGTCGTCACGCAGCCGCTCGAGAGACCGGGCCGCCCGCGCCCGGCGGGCGGGGTCGGCGTCGCGGCGCTCGCGCCAGGCACGCACCGCCTCGACCGCGGCCCGCTCGACGTCGGCATCGACGGCCTGGACCGCCGTGTCGAGGTCGGCGGTGAGCGGGTTGGGCTCGGTCGTGGTGAAGCGGTTGACCCCGACGACCACGTCGTCCCCGGACTCCATCCGGCGACGACGTTCGGCGTGCGAGGAGACCAGGGCCGACTTCATGTAGCCGGACTCCACGGCGGCGACGGCGCCGCCGAGGTCCTCCACCCGGCCCATCTCGGCGCGGGCTCCGGCCACCAGCTCGGCGACCTTCGTCTCGACGACGACAGAGCCGGTGAAGAGGTCGTCATGCTCGAGCAGGTCGGACTCGAAGGCGAGCACCTGCTGCATCCGCAGGCTCCACTGCTGGTCCCACGGGCGCGGCAGGCCGAGTGCCTCGTTCCAGGCCGGGAGCTGGACGGCCCGGGCCCGGGCGTCCTTGGACAGGGTGACGGCGAGCATCTCCAGGACGATCCGCTGGACGTTGTTCTCGGGCTGGGCCTCGGTCAGGCCGAGGCTGTTGACCTGGACGCCGTAGCGGAACCGGCGGGCCGCCGCGTCCGTCACCCCGTAGCGCTCCCGAGTCAGCTCGCCCCACAGCTGGACGAAGGCCCGCATCTTGCACATCTCCTCGACGAAGCGCACCCCGGCGTTGACGAAGAAGCTGACCCGCGCGACGACGGCAGGGAAGTCCTCGGGCGCGACCTGACCGGAGTCGCGGACCGCGTCGAGCACCGCCACCGCGGTCGCCATGGCGTAGGCGATCTCCTGCACGGGGGTCGCCCCGGCCTCCTGGAGGTGGTAGCTGCAGATGTTGATCGGGTTCCACCGAGGCATCGCCGAGACGGTGTAGGCGATCATGTCGGTGGTGAGCCGCAGCGAGGGCGCCGGCGCGAAGACGTAGGTCCCCCGGGAGAGGTACTCCTTGATGATGTCGTTCTGCGTCGTACCGGCCAGCGCCCGCACCCAGGCGGCGGGGTCCTCCCCCGCCTCGCTCGCCTGGCGCTCGGCAGTGACCTGGTACATCGCCAGGAGCCACATCGCCGTCGCGTTGATCGTCATCGAGGTGTTCATGTCGCGCAGCGGGATGGCGTCGAAGAGGGCCGCCATGTCCCCGACGTGGCTCACCGGCACGCCGACCTTGCCGACCTCCCCGCGGGCCAGCACGTGGTCGGGGTCGTAGCCAGTCTGGGTGGGCAGGTCGAAGGCGACGGACAGTCCGGTCTGGCCCTTGGCGAGGTTGCGCCGGTAGAGCGCGTTGCTCGCGGCGGCGCTCGAGTGACCGGCATACGTCCGCATCACCCACGGACGGTCACGGGCGGCACGCAGCTGGCTCTCCGGCGAGGACATGCCCCGACCGTACCGGCGGGTTCCGGGGGTGGGCAGTGCCTCAGGCGGTGAGAGGCGCCACAGTGCGCCGGCCGCGCACGCCGGACCCGACGTGGCGCGGGGTCATCAGCCGGTCGAGCCGGCAGCCACGCAGCAGCCGGCGGGTCCGGTCGCTCGGGTCGACGACGAGCAGCCACCGCTCCTCACGGCTCGCTCGGCGGTGCAGGTGCAGGATCACCCCGAGCCCTGTCGCGTCACCGATCTCGGCCCCTCCGAGGTGCAGCCGCACGACCCCCGGGCCGCGGCCGATGACCTCGTGAACGGCGTCGCGGATGTCGGGCACCGTGTGCACGTCGATCCGTCCCTCGATGATCACGTCGTGACCGTCGGGTGCGTCGTGAACCTCGACCGGCGACTTCTTCGGCGACCGGATCCTGGCCTCAAGCGTCATCGTGACCCCTCTCAATGCTGCTGACGCAATGATGACGCCGCACCGGCGACATCCGCTGGTGGTCCGAGTCAAGAGACGGTCAAGAAATACGAATTCCGGTAACGATTCCATCGCGACCAGGAATTCGCTTTTCAACCATTATGACATTGATTCCCATTCATCCCATATATCCGTATTCAGTCGACCCACGCGTCGTCGGGCTCCCGGACGACGTCCGCCCCGAGCCGGCGCAACGCGTCCTCGAAGCGGGGGTAGCCGCGGTCGATGTGGTGGATGCCCCCGACGACCGTCTCGCCGTCGGCGACGAGTCCGGCGATGACGAGGGCGGCTCCCGACCGGATGTCGCTCGCCTCGACCGGTGCGCCGGAGAGGGCCTCGACCCCGTGCGTCATCACGTGGTGCCCGTCGATCTGGGCCTCGGCACCGAGGCGGGCCAGCTCCTGGACGGTGCGGAAGCGCGCCTCGAAGAGGTTCTCGGTCACCATCGCGCTCCCCCGGGCCACGGCGTTGTAGCTGAGAGCGAACGGCTGGAGGTCGGTCGGGAAGCCGGGGTAGGGCAGGGTCGCGACGTCGAAGGCCGGGGGGCGGCCGGGTGGGGCGACGACCCGGAAGCCGCGGTCGGTCGGCTCGATGACGCAGCCGGCCGCCGAGAGCGAGGCCAGCGGGGCCCGCAGGTGCGCGGCCACGCCACCGACGACCTCGATCTCGCCGCGGGTCGTCGCGGCCGCGAAGGCCCACGTGCCCGCAGCGATCCGGTCCGGGACGACGTGGTGGTGGGTGGGCCGGAGGCGGTCGACGCCGCGCACGACGATGCGCGAGGTGCCGGCGCCGGTCACGTCCGCTCCCATCGAGACGAGCATCTCGGCGATGTCGACGATCTCGGGCTCCTTGGCGACGTTGTCGATCGTCGTCGTCCCCCGGGCCAGCACCGCTGCGGTCAGGACGTTCTCGGTGGCGCCGACGCTCGGGAAGTCGAGCCGGATGTCTGCTCCGTGGAGACCGTCCGGTGCAGCGGCCACGAGGTATCCGTGGGCGACGTGCACCGTCGCCCCGAGCGCCTCGAGACCGGCAGCGTGCAGGTCGAGCCCGCGGGAGCCGATCTCGTCCCCGCCGGGGATGGCGACGTCGGCCTCACCGACGCGGGCCACGAGCGGGCCGAGGACCGAGATGGAGGCGCGCAGGGCTCGCACCAGCTCGTAGTCGGCGCGGTGACCCAGGACCTCGGGCACGTCGAGCACGACGACACCGTGCTCGGCGTCGTCGTCGACCGTCACCCCGAGCCGCCGCAGCAGCTCGGCCATGATCGTCACGTCGGCGATGGCCGGGACGTTGGTCAAGGTCGTTCTCCCGGTCGCGAGCAGCGCGACGGCCATCAGCTTGAGGGCGCTGTTCTTCGCCCCGACGACTGCGACCTCGCCGACGAGTCGGGCACCACCGACGACCCGGAACCGCTCTCTCACGGGCTCGACCCTATCCGGACCGTCGCGGCGCCGTGACCCGGCGGCACCGGGCACGACCGGGATGGCAGAGTGGGCCCATGGTCAACCTCACGAAGATCTACACCCGCACCGGCGACGACGGCACGACCGGTCTCGGTGACTTCTCCCGGGTGAGCAAGAACGACCCCCGCCTGCACGCCTACGCCGACAGCAACGAGGCCAACGCGGCGATCGGTCTCGCGATCGCCTGCGGCGAGCTCGACGAGGAGCTGCGCGAGACGCTGATGCGCATCCAGAACGAGCTCTTCGACGTCGGGGCCGACCTCTCCACCCCGCTGCAGGAGTCCTACGAGTACCCGCCGCTGCGGGTCGAGCAGCCGTGGATCGACGACCTCGAGCGCGACTGCGACCACTACCTCGAGAAGGTCGAGCCGCTCCGTTCCTTCATCCTGCCCGGTGGCACCGCCGGCTCCGCCCACCTCCACCTCGCGACGACCGTCGTGCGGCGCGCCGAACGGTCGGCCTGGGCCGCCGTCGAGGAGCACGGAACCGAGCCCGGGGACGGCCGCGGCAGCGGGAGCGGGGGCATCAACGTCCTGACGGCGACCTACCTCAACCGGCTCTCGGACCTGCTCTTCATCCTCGCCCGGGTCGCCAACCTCGGGATCGGCGGGGACATCCTCTGGCAGCCCGGCGGCGGACGGGTCGAGCGCCCGGAGAAGAAGCGGAAGCAGGACGCACCCCCGGACAGCGACGACCAGTAGCCGGGCCTGCGCCGGTCCTGCTCAGGCGACGTTGACGTTGTAGCCGGGTGGGGCGGCTTCCTGCCATGACCGCAGGGCCGTGTAGTCGGGGCCCTGCAGGGCCAGCTCGAAGTGGTCCTCGCCCTCGGTGCAGGGCACCCGGAACGCGTCGGGCAGCACCGTGATCCCCTGCGAGCCCTCGAGCCGGTCGGGGGCGTCGAGCAGGAGCAACTGGCGCTGCCACGTGCGCCCCGCGCGCACCGAGACACCCCCGAGGGAGTACCACTCGAGGGTGTTGTCGCCGAAGCGGATCAAGCCGAGGCGCCAGCGGTCCCGCCCGGCTTCGCGCATCCCACAGAGGGTCAGCGGCATACCGCGGGCGATGTAGCGTCGCCGGACGTAGACGAGCGCGAGCCCGACGACGACGAGCGTGAGGAGCGTGCCGATGACGATCTCGATGGAGACGAGAGCGCTCGGCACGCGGAGCTCAGTTCGAGCTCGACGAGAGGGACGAGGCGTCGACGTGCTCGGCGACGATCGTCACGACGTTGGAGTCGACCGACAGGAAGCCCCCGTCGACGCTGACCGTCTGGCGGCTTCCGTCGAGACCGTCGATCGACACGTCACCCTCGACGAGGATGCCGAGCAGCGGGGTGTGGCCGGGCATGATGCCGAGCTCGCCGGCCACCGAACGGGCGCGGACGAACTTCGCCTCACCCTCCCAGACCTTGCGGTCGGCGGCGACCATCTCAACCTTGAGTGAGCTCACGTGTTCCTCCGGATCGTGGGAATGTCTGGTGTCGAGTTTAGTGCCTCGCGGCGAGTGGTCCAGACCGGCCCCGCGCGTCGGGGCTACGCGGGTCCGTCGGGACCCGCGCCCGGCGGCGTCTGGGCACCGGGTCGACCCTCGGGCACGCTGGGCAGCTCGGGGTGGAAGTCGGAGCCGAGGTCCTCGATCGCGGTCCGGGCGAAGACCTGTTGCTGGGTCACGACCCGCTCGGCCCGACCCCGTCCCAGGAAGCTGATCGCCCAGTGCAGCAGCGTGGTGATCCGGTGCTTGAAACCGATGATGTAGACGAGGTGGACCGCGAGCCACATCACCCAGGCGAAGAACCCGCTGAACTGGGCCTTGCCGACGGAGGCCACCGCCGAGAACCGCGAGATCGTCGCCATCGACCCCTTGTCGAAGTACTCGAAGTCGCCCTGGGGCTCGCGCCCCTCGATCCGCCGGCGGATCGTCTCGGCGGCGTAGCGTCCGCCCTGGATCGCGACCTGGGCCACACCGGGCAGGTCGTCGAGGGCGATCATGTCGCCGACGACGAAGACCTCGGGGTGGCCGGCGATGGTGAGGTCGGGCCGGACCTTGATCCGCCCGGACCGGTCGAGCTCGGCGTCGGACTGCTCGGCGAGCTCGCGGGCGAGCGGCGAGGCCTGCACGCCGGCCGCCCAGACCTTGCACACCGACTCGATGCGCTCCTGGCTGCCGTCGGGGTGCTTCACATCGATCCCGGTCGCGTCGACGCCGACGACCATCGCGCCGAGGCGCACGTCGACCCCGAGCGTGGCGAGGCGCTGCTCGGCGCGGTCCCCGAGCTTCTCCCCGAAGGAGCCGAGCACCTGCGATGCGCCGTCGAGCAGGATGATCCGGGCCCGGGAGGGGTCGATCCGGCGGAAGTCGCGCCGCAGCGTGCGGTGCGCGAGCTCGGCGATCTGCCCGGCCATCTCGACGCCGGTGGGGCCGGCGCCGACGACGACGAAGGTCATCAGCCGGTCGATCTCGGCCTGGGTCGATGCGAGCTCGGCAAGCTCGAAGGAGCCGAAGATCCGTCCCCGCAGCTCGAGCGCGTCGTCGATCGACTTCATCCCGGGGGCGTGCCGCGCGAACTGGTCGTTGCCGAAGTAGGACTGCCCGGCCCCGGCCGCGACGATGAGCGAGTCGTAAGAAGTCAGGGTCTCGCGACCCACCGCGTGGTGGGTCACGGTGCGGGCCGCAAGGTCGATCCCGGTCACGTCACCGAGCAGGACCGTCGCGTTGTCCTGGCGGTGCAGCACCTCACGGGTGGCCGGGGCGATCTCGCCCTCGGAGAGGATGCCGGTCGCGACCTGGTAGAGCAGCGGCTGGAAGAGGTGGTGGGTCGTGCGCGCGACCATCGTCACGTCGACGTCGGCCTTCTTCAGCTTCTGGGTGCTGAAGAGGCCTCCGAAGCCGGAGCCGATCACGACGACGCGGTGTCGGTCCGTGGTCTGGGTGGGCGTGCTCACGATGCTGACTTCCTCTGGTTGGGGGCGATGCGGTCCTGCACCCACGTCAACGCCAACGCGGCCGGGTCGATACCCGGGTCGGCCGGATCGGTCGGGATGTGACGAAGAACGCACAGCGCCGGCGCCCCGTAGCGGGACACCGGCGCTGGCATGGTGTTCAGACCTGGTCTGGGACCGGTCGATCAGAGGTTCTTCTGGATCTCCGACCACTGGCGCTCGACGTCGTCGAGGCCACCACACATGTAGAACGCCTGCTCACCGATGTGGTCGAACTCGCCGTCGGCGATCTTGGTGAAGGCCTCGACGGTGTCCTTGAGGGAGACCGTGGAGCCTTCGATGCCGGTGAACTGCTTCGCCACGTAGGTGTTCTGCGAGAGGAAGCGCTGGATCCGGCGGGCCCGGTTGACGAGGATCTTGTCCTCCTCGGACAGCTCGTCGATGCCGAGGATCGCGATGATGTCCTGCAGCTCCTTGTTGCGCTGGAGGATCGACTTGATGCGCACCGCGGTGTTGTAGTGGTCGGCCGCGATGTAGCGGGGGTCGAGGATGCGCGAGGTCGACGACAGCGGGTCCACGGCCGGGTAGATGCCCTGCGAGGCGATGTCACGCGAGAGCTCGGTCGTCGCGTCGAGGTGGGCGAAGGTCGTGGCCGGCGCCGGGTCGGTGTAGTCGTCGGCCGGCACGTAGATCGCCTGCATCGAGGTGATCGAGTGACCACGCGTCGAGGTGATCCGCTCCTGGAGCGTGCCCATCTCGTCGGCGAGGGTGGGCTGGTACCCCACGGCGGACGGCATACGGCCGAGGAGGGTGGAGACCTCGGAACCGGCCTGCGTGAAGCGGAAGATGTTGTCGATGAAGAGCAGCACGTCCTGGTTCTGCACATCGCGGAAGTACTCCGCCATGGTCAGCGCCGAGAGCGCGACGCGAAGACGCGTGCCCGGCGGCTCGTCCATCTGGCCGAAGACGAG
>JBDSSS010000189.1:0-3016 GCA_039928615.1 Terracoccus sp.
CCGCATGCTCGACCGGGCGGGCAACCCCGCCCCGTGGACCCCGGAACGGGTCATGGGCACCAAGGGCGCGGCGCTGCTTCTCGGCGTAGGGCTTGGTTTCGCGGCGGGCTCGCTGACGATCTCGGGCCTGCTCTTTGCCCTCCTGCTCGGTGGGGCCGGCTTCTTTGTGCCCGACCTGCTCGTCTACAACATCGCCCTGAAACGGCAGCAGGAGACCTCGAAGGGCCTCGCCGAGGCACTCGACATGCTCACGGTCTGCGTCGAGGCCGGCCAGGGGTTCGACGGAGCGCTGATGCAGGTCTCGCGCAACGTCGAGGGGCCGATCTCGGGAGAGTTCGCCCGCGTCCTCTCCGAGATCCAGATCGGCAAATCACGGGGAGAGGCCTTCACCGGCATGGGGCAGCGGATCGCCTCGTCCGAGGTCAAGAACTTCACGTCCGCCCTCGTCCAGGCCGACCGGCTCGGGCTCCCGCTCGGCGGCGTGCTGCGCGAGCAGACGGCCAACTCCCGCCTCGAGCGCAAACAGGCGGCCGAGGAGAAAGCACAGAAGGTCACGGTGAAGATCCTCTTCCCGATGCTGCTCTGCATCTTCCCGGCCCTCATGGTCGTCATCATCGGTCCCGGCGCGATCCGGATGATCAACGCGTTCTCCGGCGGCGTCTGACCGCTCGGGGTCGTCAGGACCGGCGAAGCAGCCGGGTCCCCTTCGAGGCAGCCGTTACCTGCCACCCCGCGCGTGTGAGCCGCTCGGCGATGGCCGACTCCGGGCCGAGCAGCGCGTAGGTGCAGCCCGTCTCCGCGACGTAGTGCTGCCAGCCCGGTCCCCCCGAGATGAAGTCCCGGTAGGCGAGGATCTGCTCCACGGAGTAGACCTCGAAGCGGCTGTCCATCGTCGGTCTCAGCCCAGGCTCCTCGAGGATGAGCCACCCGCCGTAGGGCAGGTCGTTGCAGACCACGGAGCCCGTGGGCGCCGCAGACAAGGCAACCCTCAAGCCCTCGGGGCCGAGCCCCGAGTCCGTGGCGGTCGTCCACGCGAGCACCCCGCTGAGCGTCAGCGCGACGGCCGAGAAGGCCGCCGTCACGGAGAGCTCCCGACGGGTCGACGGCTCCCGGTGCAGACCGGTGAGGTCGTGCAGGGTGGCGGCGGCCATCGGGGCGACGAGCACGGCCGCGAGCCCGATCGTCCGCACGTAGGACAGGGCGAGACCGAGGGCCATGGCGCACAGCAGCAGCCGGGGCCACCGGTGGGCCCGGGGCAGTCGCCCCGCCCCGAGGACTGCGAGCCCGGTGAGGGCCAGGGTGAGGAGCAGCTGCGGGTCGGTGGGCGCGGGAGGCTGCCACTCCGTGATGAACGCGGTGACCCCGTGGACCTGGAAGGGGGAGGCCAGCAGGCCCGGGCCGGCCGGGGTGATGGCCCCGACCGCGAGGCACCCGACGGCGACGAGGGCGAGGCGTGCCAGCGCTGCGGGGCGGACGGTCCGGCCAACCGCGAGACCGGCCACGACCGCGAGGCCGACGGCCCCACCGAGGAACCACATGCCGTGCGAGCAGGCCCACAGCCAAGCCAGGGGGATGAGCCACCACCGGGGCCGGTGGTCCTCGATGGATCGCAGCCAGGCGTGCACGGTCACCGCGGTGAGGGCGAAGCTGACGAGCTGCGGCCGTGGGGAGAGGCTGCCGGCGATCGCGTAGAGCGTCATCGCGGTGGTGACGGCGGCGCTCAGCATCGAGGCCCGGGCCCGGCAGGTCGCCCACACGGCGAGCACGACACCGACGGCGGCGACGCTGAAGAGCCACACGACGGCCGGGTAGCCACCGAGCCGGTGTGCGCCGCTCATCGCGAGCTCAGGGAGCCACTGGTTGAAGATCCACGGCTCGCTGCTCGAGGCGCTCCACGGGTCGTGGGTGACGAAGTCCCAGCTGCGGGTGAGGTAGGTGCCCGCCGCGATGTGCCAGAAGCTGTCGGGGTCTCGCAGCGGCTCCACCACGCGCACGGCGACGAAGACGAGCAGGACGCCGACCAGACTCGTTCTCAACCACGACGGCAAGGCGGACGTCGGGTCCGGTGCGTCCCGAGGAGCCGTGGCCATGGGGCGATCATCCACGACGGTGGTCAGCCCGCGGGGACGTCGCTCCGCCGGCTGGCCGAACCTTTACTTGTGGCGGGGGCGCGCCGGCGAGGCGCCGTTGTCGAGGGTCAGCTCGATGAGCTGGCCGGAGATCCGGGTGTTGCGCAGGGAGTCCCAGGCGCCGGCCGGCAGGTTCTCCGGGAGCTCGACGATGGAGTAGTCGGCGCGGATGTCGATGTGGCCGAAGTCCTGCCGGCCGAGCCCGCCCTCGTTGGCGATCGCCCCGACGATCTGGCGCGGCTCGACGCGCTGCCGCTTGCCGACCGAGATCCGGTAGCTGACGAGGGTGCCGCTGGCGCCCCCTCGCGGGGGACGGGCCGAGCGCTCCCGTGGGGCGCGTGAGCCCCGGTCGTCGCGCGAGTCGCGGCCGCCGCGGGAGTCACGGCGGTCAGGTCCGGGACGGTCGTCGAAGGTCCGGGGGGCGCGTCGCTCCTGGTCGGGGTCGAGCAGCATCGGCTCGTCACCCTGCAGGACGACGGCGAGCGCCGCGGCCACGTCCGCCTCGGGCACGTTGTGCTCACGGACGTAGTGGGAGATGACGTCGCGGAAGCCGTCGACCTTGTCGGAGGCGAGGGCCGCGGTGATCGCGTCGTCGAAGCGGGTCAGGCGCGTGGCGTTGATGTCGTCGACGCTGGGCAGGCTCATCGCGGTCAGCGACTGCCGGGTCGCCTTCTCGATCGCCTTGAGCAGGTGGCGCTCGCGGGGGGTGACGAAGGAGATCGCGTCACCGCTGCGGCCGGCCCGACCGGTGCGGCCGATCCGGTGCACGTAGGACTCGGTGTCGGTGGGGATGTCGTAGTTGACGACGTGGCTGATCCGGTCGACGTCGAGACCGCGCGCGGCGACGTCGGTGGCCACGAGGATGTCGAGCTTGCCGGACTTCAGCT